>JAUXSD010000016.1 GCA_030681525.1 Solirubrobacteraceae bacterium | reverse complement strand
GCGGTGATCTGCACGAGGTGACAGAGCTCCTCCTCGCTCATCGCCAGCGGCGGCATGAGCACGACGACGTCGCCGAGCGGCCGCACGATCGCGCCGCGGCGGCGGGCGGCGAGCGTCACCTGGTGGCCGATGCGCGCGGCGAGCGGGAAGCCCGCGATCTCGATGCCGGCCATGAACCCGCGCCGGCGCACGTCCCCGACGCAGCGCAGCGGCGCCACGAACTCGTCGAGCAGGTCGCCGAACAGCTCGATCTTCGGCGCGAGCGCCTCGAGCGTGCGCTCGGACTCGAAGACGTCGAGCGTCGCGAGCGCGGCCGCGCAGGCCAGCGGGTTGGCGGTGTACGTGTGGCCGTGGAAGAAGGTCTTGAGGTCCTCGTGCTCGCCGAGGAACGCTTCGTAGATGCGCTCCGACGCGAGCGTCGCCGCCAGCGGCAGGTAGCCGCCGGTCAGGCCCTTCGCCACGCACATGAGGTCGGGCGCGACGTCCTCCTGCTCGCAGGCGAACATCGTCCCGGTGCGCCCGAAGCCGGTGGCGACCTCGTCGCAGATGAGCAGCACGTCGTGCTCGTCGCACAGCGCGCGAACCGCCGCGAGGTAGCCGTCGGGGTGCGTGAGGATTCCCGCCGCGCCCTGTACGAGCGGCTCGACGATGACCGCCGCGACCTGCCCCGAGTGCTCCTGCAGCAGCGCCGCCATGTCGGCCGCGTCGCCGGGCTCGGCCTGCCAGGTGTCGAACAGCAGCGGCCCGAAGCAGGCATGGAAGAGGTCGATCCCGCCGACGGAGACCGAGCCGATCGTGTCGCCGTGGTAGGCGTCGCGCAGGCAGATGAAGCCGTTGCGGCCGGGCTCGCCGCGGTGGCGCCAGTACTGAAAGGCCATCTTCAGGGCGACCTCGGTCGCGGTCGAGCCGTTGTCGGAGTAGAAGACGCGGCTCAGGCCGGGCGGTGCGAGGTCGACGAGCCGCTGGGCGAGCTCGATCGCGCCGGGGTGCGAGAGCCCGAGCATCGTCGTGTGCGCCACGCGCTCGAGCTGGGCGCGGACGGCGCGGTCGATCGCCGGGTGGGTGTGGCCGTGGACATTGCACCACAGCGACGAGACGCCGTCGATGTAGGCCTTGGCGTCCGTGTCGTAGAGCGTGCAACCGGCGCCGCGCTCGATGATCAGCGGCTCCTCCTCGCACCAGCCCTGCTGCTGCGTGAACGGGTGCCAGAGCACCCGCTTGTCGATGTCTGCGAGCTCCCGCGTGGTCATGCTCGTGACCCTAAGAGGGGGTGCGGACGAACCGCGCGGACTAGGGCTCGACGGAGCGCTGCCTGAGCCGTTCGAGCTGCTCCCAGTGGCGGCCGATGCGCCGCCGGCCATCCGCCGTCAGCGCGACGTTCGTGTTGGGCTTCTTGCGCACGAAGCGCTTCTCGATCGTCACCAGGCCGGCGCCCTCGAGCTTCGTCAGGTGGCTGGAGAGGTTGCCCTTCGTCAGCCCCGTCGTGCGCTGCAGGAAGACGAAGTCGGCGTCGCCGACCGACGACAGCACCGTGAGGATCGCCAGCCGGCCGGGCTCGTGGATGAGCCGGTCGAGGACGAGGTCGTCGTCACGCGCGGACATCGAACGGCTCGCCGTCGAGCCCGCGCGACGGGCCGAACGTCCGCACGAGGAGGCGGTGGTCGAGGATGCCCGCGACCGCCACCGCCACCCCGGCGAGCGCGAGGCCGGCGTTGCCGCTCTCACCCGCGCGCTCCCACACCGGGATCAGCCCGGCGAGCAGCAGCGCGCCGAAGAGGACCCGGTGGTGGGCGCGCAGCCCGACCGACATCGCGACGGTCACGAGCATGACGAGGGCGAAGGAGATCGCGGTCGGGTTGACCGGCAGGTCCAGCGACCACGCCGCGCGGCTGGACAGCAGCAGCGATCCGCCGACGACCAGCGGCACGCAGAGCACGACCGCGATCGCGGCCCGGACCTGCTGGCGCCTGGTCGGCGTGACGCGGCCGTAGTGCTCGCCGTAGAAGCGCGCGATCGGCAGGCAGGCGGCGAGCGCGAGCAGCGCGCCGGCGAGGAAGACCCAGTCGTGGCGCAGCGGCCCGGCCTCCCAGTTCCCCAGCGCCGACAGGACCATGAGGCCGCCGAGCGGGACGGCGAACAGGCCCCGCAGGTGGGAGTTCTCGGCGGCGGCGGTCTCGAGCTGCGTACGGTTCATGGCTTCCTCAGACGAGTTTGCGCCGCAGACCTTACGGTCTGGAGTAGGTCTTGTCAACTAGTCTGCGCGGCAAACCAAGCGGTGTGTCGAATGCCTGCGCCATCCACGCACGATTCGACACCCCGCCGCCCCGCGGGGCCGAGCGCGGGCGGCACGAGACCGCGACTGACCCGGCCGGCGGCCCCGGACGAATACGCTCGCACGCGCATGCGCCGCCTTCCCGCACCCCCGCTGAGCCTGATCGTCTTCGTCGTCGGGACGAGCATCCTCGGCGCCGAGATCGCCGCCGCGCGCCTGCTGGCGCCGTACTTCGGCGCCTCCACGATCGTGTGGGCCAACACGATCGGGATCGTCCTCGTCGCGCTGTCGATCGGCTACTGGTACGGCGGCCGCCTCGCCGACCGCAACCCGACGCGCGAGGGGCTGTACCGGATCGTCCTGCTGTCGGGCCTGCTGCTCGCGGCCGTGCCGTTCGTCGCCGACCCGTTCCTCGGCGTCGCCGTCAAGGCGCTGGACTCGATCTCGGCCGGCGCGTTCGTCGGTTCGCTGCTCGGCGTCACGGTGCTCGTCGCCACGCCGGTGCTCGTCTCCGGCGCCGTCGCGCCCTACGCGCTGCGCCTCGCCGTGCCCGACGTCGGGCAGGCCGGCACGGTCAGCGGGCGCCTGTACGCGATCTCCACGGTCGGCTCGCTGCTGGGCACGTTCACCTCGGCGCTGCTGTTCATCCCGCTCATCGGCACCCGCCGTACGTTCATCCTCTTCGGCCTCGCGCTCGTCCTGATCGCCGTGTGGGGCCTCGCCAAGCGCACCCTGCTGGTCGCGCCCGCGATGCTGGCGGTGCTGCTGGCGCTGCCGGTCGGCACCGTGAAGGGCGAGACCGATCCCGGCGAGCGCGTCATCTTCGAGGCCGACACCGAGTACCAGTACGCCCGCGTCGTCGAGGACTTCGACGGCACCCGCAAGCTCGAGCTCAACGAGGGCCAGGCCGTGCATTCCGTGCGCCGCCCGAACTCGTATCTGACCGACAACATCTGGGACGAGTACATGATCGTTCCGTTCGCGGCCCAGGACCGCCCGCCGGACCGGGTCGCGATCCTCGGCAACGCCGCCGGCACCACCGCCCGCGCCTACGGCCACTACTTCCCTTCAGTGCACGTCGACGGCGTGGAGATCGACGGCGAGCTGACCGAGATCGGCCGGCGCTTCTTCGACATGGAGGGCCCGCGGCTGACCACCCACACCGCCGACGCCCGGCCGTTCCTGCGCCGCACGAAGCAGCGCTACGACGCGATCTTCGTCGACGCCTACCGCCAGCCCTACATCCCGTTCTACCTCGCGACCCGTGAGTTCTTCGAGCTGGCCCGCGACCGCCTGCGGCCCGGCGGCGTCGTCGTCGTCAACGCCGGTCACCCCGAGGGGTCGACGAAGCTCGAGAAGGTCCTCGGCGCCACGATGGCGGCGGTCTTCCCGACGGTGGTGCGCGACCCGTCCGAGGACGTCAACACGCTGCTGCTGGGCACGAACGGGACCGCCTCGGCGCAGCGCCTGCGCGCCAACGCGCCGACGCTGCCGCGCGACCTGCGGCCGCTGGCCTACGAGGCCGCGGCGCGGGTCGAGCCGTATCTGCGCGGCGGGCGCGTCTACACGGATGACATCGCGCCGGTCGAATGGCTGATCGATACGTCGATCGTCGAGTTCGCCGCCGGCGACGGCTGATCGCGCACCCCGGCGGGTAACCCTCCGCGCCTATGGCCACGCAACCGGCAGAGCATCATTTCGGCGACGGCGAGCCGTTCACGATCGGTCTCGAGGAGGAGCTGTTTCTCGTCGATCCGGACGACGGACGCCTCGTCAACACGGGCGCGGAGGTGCTCGAGCAGGTCGGCGAGCTGCCGTCCGGCGAGATCAAGAACGAGCTGCATCGCAGCATGATCGAGCTCATCACCGGCGTCTGCACGACGCCGCACGAGGCCGTCGCCGAGCTGTGCGAGTTGCGCCGCGCAGTGCTGGCCACGGGGGCGGGGATCGTCGCCTGCGGCACGCACCCGACGGCGGTCGAGGGCGACTCGCAGTTCACCGAGAAGCGCCGCTACGAGCGCATCCACGAGCTGCTCGGCGACGCCGGGGCGACGCCGGTCTGCGCGCTGCACATCCACGTCGGCATGCCCGACGGCGACACCGCGATCCGCGTCTTCAACGGGCTGCGCCGCCACCTGCCGCTGCTCGAGGCGCTCAGCGCCAACTCGCCCTACCGCCACGGCCGCGACACCGGCCTGGCCTCCGCCCGCCAGCTCACGCTGCGCTCCTGGCCGCGGGCCGGCGTGCCGCGCGCGATGGCCGACCTCGACGACTTCTTCGAATCCACAGCGCGCCTGACGCAGGTCGCCGAGGTCCCCGACTACACGTTTCATTGGTGGAAGCTGCGCCCGCACCCGCGGATCGGGACCGTCGAGATCCGCGCGCTCGACACGCAGCTCTCGCCGCGCCACACCGCGGCCCTGGCCGCCGCCGTCCAGTCGCTCGCGCTGCACGAGTCGCGCTGCCGGCCGGCCGAGGACCCGCCGATGGAGCTGCTCGACGAGGCGTCGTTCCGCGCGGCGCGCGAGGGCGTGAAGGCGACGCTGCCCGATGAGGACGACCGCCTGCGGCCGGTCCCCGAGCTGCTCGAGCGCATGGTCGAGGCGATCCGCCCCGCCGCGGTCGAGCTCGGCTGCGTGGCGCAGCTCGACGATCTCTTCGAGCTGCTCGCCGACGGCGGCGGGGCCGGCGTCCAGCGCCGCGCCTGCCGCGGCGGCGAGGGCGAAATCGCCGGCGTCCTCGAGGCGCTCGTCGCACGCGCCGAGCCGACCGGCGAGGGCTACGGCGCGAGCCCGCTCAGCGACGCCGCGTGATCGTCCGCCGCGCGCTGGCGCCTCACGCTCCCACCGCCGGCGTGATCGACACCCCGGAGCCCTCCGCCAGCGTCACGTGCGACGGCTCGGCATCGGCGAGAAACGCCCACCGCGGCCCGTACAGCGCGCCGAAGTCGACCTCGACGGCGAGCGAGCGCACCTCGTGCAGAGCCCACACCGGGTGGTCGACCTCGTAGGAGCGCGCGCGTCCGGCGCGGTCGCGCCCGACGCCGAGGTCGTGGTGGGTCAGCCAGTACCCGGCGGAGTCCTCGGCGGGCACGACCGGGTCCGGGTCCGCCCACGCCTCCAGCCGGTTGCCGAGGCCGCGGCCGAAGCGGTGGCGCACGCCGACGAGACCGCGCTCGTCGGGGCCCAGCACCTCGTCGCGCATGCGGATCGTGCGGTACGGCTCGTTGTAGGTCAGCTTCGCGATGATCGAGATCGCCGGGCGCGACACGAACTCGCGGATGAACACGACCGCGCGCCGGTCGTGCAGGCGCACGTAGAAGCGCAGGTTGATCTCGCCGAAGTTCACGTGCAGCGGGATCGGCACCCCGCGCAGCCGCGTGCGGCGAAAGTGAAACGCGACGATGCTCACTCGGGGCGAGCCCTCGAGCGTGTCGATCTGCGCGCCGCGCGGCAGATGCGGCGCCAGCCGCCCCTCGTCGACGGCGTACGTCACGCCGAGCACGTGCAGCCACTCGGCGGTGAGGAACGCGGCGGCGGGCTTGCTCACGCCGGGGTGATCCAGCGGTCGAAGGGCAGCGACGCGCCGGCGCGAGCGAGGTCCTGCGCCGCGGGTGTCGTCGCGGGCAGCGTCGCCACCTCGATGTCGCCGAGGCGCGCGATCGTCGTGCGGTTGGAGCGCTGCATGACGCTGGGCTCGCCCGGCCACGGCGTGAGCACGACCGCGCGGACGTCGAGGCCCGCCGCCCGCGCGACCTCGATCGTCAGCAGCGAGTGGTTGATCGTCCCCAGGCCCGGGCGCGCGGCGATGACCACCGGCAGGCCGAGCGCGATCGCCAGCTCGCGCACCGTGAAGTCGCCGAACGGGACGAGCAGTCCGCCGACGCCCTCCGCCACGAGCACGTCGGCGCCTGATCCCCTCGCGCGCGCGGCGCGCACCAGCACGTCGAGCTCGAGCATCGCCCCGGCCATCTCCGCCGCGAGGTGGGGGGAGACGGCGGGGCCGAACGTGGCGGTCGTCACGTCGCCGTCGCTGCGCCCGGCGGCGCGCGCCAGCAGCTCGTGATCGGGCGGCCAGCCGCCGTCGCCGGGTTCGTCGAGCCCGGTGACGACCGGCTTCCACACCGCCACCCGCTCGCCGCGCGCGTGCAGCGCCGCGGCGATCGCCGCCGCCACGACGGTCTTCCCGGCGCCCGTGTCGGTTCCGGTGACGAAGCAGCCGCGAGGCGCCACGCGGCTACGCCGCGTCGGCCTCGTGCGCGAAGTCGACGACGCCGCCCGCCCGCGCGGCCTCCTGGGCGACCGCGACCGGCATCGCCGTGGCGGGCCGGAAGCCGGCCTGCAGCGCCGCCCGCCCGATCACCCGCGCGGCCTCGCGCAGCTCGTCCTTCGTGTGCGTCGCCATCACCGCCAGGCGCAGCCGGGAGGTGCCGTCGGGCACCGTCGGCGGCCGGATCGCCTGCGCGAACACGCCGCGCTCCAGCGCCGCCTCGCAGACGCGCAGCGCGGTGCTCGCATCGCCCACGATGAGCGGGATGATCTGTGTCGAGGAGCCCGTCACGTCGAAGCCCTCGCGGGCGAGCTCGGCGCGCAGGACCTCGGCGTTGGCCTGCAGGCGCTCGACCCGTCGCGGGCTCTGCTCGAGGAGGTCAAGCGCCGCCAGCGCACCGGCCACCGCCGGCGGGGGCGGGGCGGTCGAGAAGATCAGCGACCGTGCCGTGTTGGTCAGCAGCGCCGCGATCTCCGCGTCGCAGGCGGCGAACGCGCCGTAGGCGCCGAGCGCCTTGCCCAGGGTGCCGACGACGACGTCGATCTCGCCGTCGAGGCCGGCCTCGGCGACCGCGCCGCGCCCGCCGGGTCCGAGGCAGCCGGTGGCGTGCGCCTCGTCGACGACCACGCGGACGCCGCGGTGGCGCCGGGCGAGCTCGGCGATGTCCTCCAGCGGCGCCACGTCGCCGTCCATCGAGAAGACCGACTCGGTGACGATCAGCGACGCCCGCGGCCCCGCCTGTGCCAGCCCCCACGCGAGGTGCTCGACGTCGTTGTGGGCGTAGACGAACGTCTCCGCGCGCGAGAGCCGGCAGCCGTCGATGATCGAGGCGTGGTTGAGCTCGTCGGAGAAGACCATCTCGCCGGCGCCCGACAGCGCGCCGACGACGCCGAGGTTCGCGAGGTAGCCCGAGCCGAAGAGCAGCGCGGCCTCGGTGCCCTTGAAGGCGGCGAGGCGCTGCTCGAGGCGGCGGTGGACCGTCATCGTGCCGCTGACCAGGCGCGACGAGCCGGCGCCGACGCCCCAGCGCAGCGCGGCGTCGGCGGCCGCTGCCTGCACCCGCTCGTGGTCGGCGAGGCCGAGGTAGTTGTTCGAGCACAGCAGCAGGACGGGCTTGCCGTCGAGCAGCACGTGCGGGCCCTGCGGCCCGCTGACCAGGCGCGTGCGGCGATACAGGCCGAGCTGCTTGAGCTCCGCCAGTCGCGCCGCGATCTCGCTCATCGTCGTCAGCCCCGCGCGGAGGCGATGTCGGGTGCGATCTCCGGGCGCGGCGGGATCGGGCCGCGCTTGCGCGCGAAGCGCAGCTGCGTCGAGGGATCCCAGAGACGCACGTCGAGGCCCGCGAACTCCCCGACGTCGTCGTCGGACGGCGACGGCGTGTCGCCCTCCAGCCACCCGCTGCGGTTGTCGGGCCGCGGGTTGGCGCCGTTGTCGGGCTGCCGCGCGACGTTCAGGCCGAGGTTCTCGAACATCGCGCGATCCTCGTCGGGCGTGTTGCCGAGCGTCGTGAGGAAGTTGCCCATCATCACGCCGTTGATGCCGGCGCGGACCGCGAGCTGCTGCAGCTCGCCGATGTTCTCCACGCGCCCGCCGCACAGCCGAAACAGCGCATCGGGCAGGATGAGCCGGAAGATCGCGATCCACTTGACCGCCTCCCATGGATCCATGTACTCGCGGTCGCCGAACTTCGTGCCGGGGCGCGGGTTGAGCAGGTTGATCGGCACCGAGGTGGGATCGAGCGCGGCCAGCTCGAAGGCCATCTCGACGCGCTGCGCGCGCGTCTCGCCGAGGTTGAGGATCCCGCCGACGCACGTTTCCAGGCCGGCCTCGCGGACGGCGTCGATCGTCCGCAGGCGCCCCTCGTAGCGGACGGTCTGCGTGACCTCGGGGTAGTAGGACTCGGCGGTCTCGACGTTGTGGTGCACCCGCTGCACGCCGGCTTCCTTCAGGGCCTGCGCGCGCGCCGGGGACATGTGCCCGATCGAGGCGCAGCGCTTGAGGTTCGTGTGCTGGGCGACCAGGCGCGTGCCCTCGAGCACCTTCTGGAAGTCGCGCTTGGAGAGGCCCTGGCCCTGGGTGACCATGCAGAAGCGGTGCGCGCCGGCGGCCTCGGCGGCCCGGGCGTGCTCGAGGATCTGCTCGGGCTCCATCATCGCGTGCAGCGGGGTCTCCGCCTCGGCGAACCGCGACTGGGCGCAGAAGCCGCAGTCCTGCGCGCAGCCGCCGGACTTCGCGTTGACGAGCGAGCACATGTCGGTCGCGTCCTCGAAGCGCTCGACGCGGGCCTGCCAGGCGCGCTCGATCAGCGCCTCGATCGCCGCGCGGTCCTCGAGCTCGCCGAGCGCGAGCGCCTCCTCGCGGGTGATGAGCGGTGCCATTGCGCGGCAGAGTGCCAGCCGCGCCGGACACGATGTTAGGCGGCGGCCGGGGTGGCGCAGCCGCCGCCGGTGTTCAGGTACGCCACGGTCGCCGGTGTGCGGGCGCGCAGCAGGGCGGTCGGTCGTGGCGCCGAGTGCGGATACGTCGTCGACATCTTCCGCCGCGCCGACCGCGCCGGCGCCCATGTCGACGGGTAGCAGGGCTCGATCCGGCTCGCAATCGTCCATCCGTCTGGGCCGGCAGGGACGCTGTCCGTGGACGATCGGCGAGGCTGCGCGGAGCCGTCATGCGCCGGTCCGCGGCGACGCATGAGAAAAGGTCGAAGACGTCTCAAGACGCCCCGGGTGTCCGCCGATAGAGCGGCGGATGTCGCTTTGGTCCGATAAACGGCGCGTCGCCCGAACACGGGGTGCCAGCGCGTGAAGGTGCTCTTCCGGCAGGAGGCGGCCCCGCGTACCGAGACGCGAACCCGGCCGCGCCGGCACCGGGCCACCGGGCCTCGCCCGGGACACACGCGCCCGCGTGTCGACGGCAAGTTCCTCGCGGTCGGCGACGAGCGGCTGTGGGTGCGCGGCGTGACGTACGGGACGTTTACGGTGGGCGCCGACGGCGAGCGCTTTCCCGCCATCGACCGTGTCGAGGCGGACTTCGCGGACATGGCCGCGGCCGGGATGAACGCCGTTCGCGTCTACACACCGCCGCCCGGCTGGATGCTCGACGCCGCCGCGCGCGCAGGACTGTGGGTCATGGTCGGCCTGCCCTGGGAGCAGCACGTGGCGTTTCTCGACGATCGCCGCCGGGCTCGCTCGATCGTCGAGCGCATCCGCGCGGACGTCGCGGCCTGCGCCGGCCACCCGGCGATCCTCGCCTACTCGATCGGCAACGAGATCCCCGCGTCGATCGTGCGCTGGCACGGGCGCCGCCGCGTCGAGCGCTTCCTCGACCGCCTCTGCGCCGCCGTGCGCGAGGCCGATCCCGGCGCGCTGCTGACGTACGTGAACTTCCCGTCGACGGAGTACCTGCGCGTGCCCGCGGCCGACGTCATGTCCTTCAACGTGTACCTCGAGGACCGCGATCGCCTCGTGGCGTACCTCGCCCGGCTGCAGAACCTGGCCGGCGAGCGGCCCCTGCTGCTGGCCGAGATCGGCCTCGACAGCCTGCGCAACGGCCTCGACGAGCAGGCGCACTCCGTCTCCCGGCAGGTCCGCGACGCGTTCGCCGGCGGCTGCGCCGGCGCGTTCGTCTTCGCGTGGACCGACGAGTGGCACCGCGGCGAAGACGAGGTGCTCGACTGGGACTTCGGCCTGACCGACCGCGACCGCAACCCCAAGCCCGCGCTGGCCGCCGTCGGCGAGGCGTTCGACGCCGCGCCCCCCGCCGCGCCGCCCGATGCGCCGCTCATCTCGGTGGTGGTCTGCACGCGCAACGGCGCGGCGACGCTGCACGAGTGCCTCGAGGGCGTGCTCGCGCTGGACTACCCCCGCGTCGAGGCGATCCTCGTCGACGACGGCTCGACCGACGAGAGCGCCGCGATCGCCCAGGAGTACGGCGTGCGGGTCATCTCGACGCCCAACCGCGGCCTCAGCGCCGCCCGCAACACCGGCATGGAGGCCGCCCGCGGCGAGATCGTCGCCTACCTCGACGACGACGCGGCCCCCGATCGCCACTGGCTGACCTACCTCGCCGCCACGTTCGCGAGCACCGACCACGCCGCCGTCGGCGGGCCGAACATCCCGCCGCCCGACGAGACGGGCGTCGCGGCCTGCGTGGCCAGCACGCCCGGCGGTCCCGTCCACGTGCTCGTCTCGGATACCGAGGCCGAGCACCTGCCCGGCTGCAACATGGCCTTCCGCCGCGACGCGCTCATGTCGATCGGCGGCTTCGACCGCCAGTTCCGCGTCGCCGGCGACGACGTCGACGTCTGCTGGCGCCTGCGCGACGCGGGCATGACGCTCGGCTTCCATCCCGCCGCCACGGTCTGGCACCGCCGCCGCGCGACCGTGCGGCGCTTCTGGCGCCAGCAGCGCGGCTACGGCCGCGCCGAGGCGCTGCTGGAGCGCAAGTTCCCCGAGCGTTACAACGCCGCCGGCCACGCCACGTGGGGGGGTCGGTTGTACGGCCGCGGCACGAGCCCGCTGCTGCGCCGCTCGCGCGTCTACCACGGCACGTGGGGGACGGCCGCGTTTCAGTCCGCCGTCGAGCGCCCGCCCGCGCGGCTGCTGCAGCTCGCCGCCGCGCCCGAGTGGAACCTCGTCATCGTCGTGCTCGCCGCGCTGAGCCTGCTCGGCGCGCTGTGGCCCGCTCTGCTGGCGGCCGTGCCGCTGCTCGTCGTCGCCGTCTCGGCCGCGCTGGCCAACGCGGTCGCCGGGGCCCGCGACGCGACCTTCGGCGACGAGGGGCGCCGCCGCGGACGGCGCCTCGTCCTGCAGGCGGTCACGGGCGCCCTGCATCTCATGCAGCCCGCCGCGCGCCTGGCCGGACGGCTCGAGCACGGCCTCGCCCCATGGCGCCGGCCGCGCCGCATCCGGTTCGCGCTGCCGCTGCCGCGCCGCCGCGCGCTGTGGTCGGAGGCCTGGCAGGCGCACGAGGCGCGCCTGCGCCGCATCGACGTCGCCCTGCGCGAGCACGGCGCGCGCGTCCGCCCCGGCGGACCCTGCCAGCGCTGGGACCTCGAGGTCCGCGGCGGGGCGCTCGGCGCCGCCCGCCTGCGCACAGCGCTCGAGGATCACGGCGGCGGGCGCCAGCTCCTGCGCTGCCGGACCTGGCCGCGCATCCCCGCGCTGCTGCTGCCCGCGATCGCCGCGCTCGGCGCCGGCGGCACGCTCGCGGCCGGTCACGGCTCCTGGGTCGTCGCCGCGCTGCTCGCGACGCTGGCGGTCGTGCTCGCCACCGCCGCCGCGGCCGAGTGCGCGATCGCCACCGCCAGCGCCCTGCGCGCCGTACGCGCCGGCGCCGACGACGACGCCGTCGAGATCGCGAGCGCGCGATGAGGCTCGCCCTGCGGCGCCGCCGCGACCGTCCCGGCACGTGGGCGTTCTTCAGGGACTTCCCGCGGATCGTGCCCTACATCCGCCCGCAGAAGAAGCTCGCCGCGACGTCGATGTCGCTCATCGGCGTCGGCTCGCTCATGGCGCTGCTCGCGCCCTGGCCGCTGGCGCTGCTGATCGACACGGTCCTCGGCGAGGAGCCGCTGCCGTCGCTGCTGAGCCCCTTGAAGGGCCTGAGCACGTACGAGCTGCTGGCGATCGCGGTCGGCAGCGGCCTGCTCATCACGGCGCTCGAGCACGGCCTCGCCGTCATCGACGAGTACGTCAACACGAAGCTCGACCAGAACATCGTCCTGGAGCTGCGCAGCGACATGTTCCGTCACGTGCAGCGCCTGTCGCAGGCGTTTCACGACACGAAGCGCACCGGTCAGCTCATGTTCATGATCAACAGCCAGGCCTCGGCGGCGGGCGCGATCACGGTCGCCGTGCCGCCGCTGCTGCGCAGCGCGCTGACGCTCGTCGGCATGTTCGCGATCGTCTACAAGATCGAGCCGACGCTCGCGCTGCTGTCGCTCACCGTCGTGCCGTTCATCTACGGCTCGGCCGGCTTCTACGCGCGCCGCATCCAGCCGCAGGTCGTGCGCGTGCGCAACCTCGAGAGCCAGTCGATGACGATCATCCACGAGGCGATGCAGATGCTGCGCGTCATCGTGGCGTTCGGGCGCGAGCGCCACGAGTTCGGGCGCTTCCGCCGCCAGAGCGAGGAGGCCGTCGACGCCCGGGTGCGCCTGACCGTGCGCCAGACGATGTTCTCGCTGATCGTGACGATGATCACGGCGACCGGGACGGCGCTCGTGCTCGCGTTCGGCGCCCACGGGGTCATCCGCAACGACCTCTCGCCGGGCGAGCTGCTCGTCGTCATGGGCTACATCTCCTCGCTGTACAAGCCGCTGGAGGAGATCTCGAACACCGTCAGCGGGCTGCAGGAGCAGTTCATCACGCTGCGCAGCGCGCTGGAGCTGCTCGACACCGAGCCCGAGATCGAGGAGCGCGAGGACGCGCTGGTGGTGCCCCGGGTCGCCGGCGCCGTGACCTTCGAGAACGTGTCGTTCAGCTACTCCGGGCGGCGCGGCACCCTCAAGGACGTCTCCTTCCACGCGCCGCCCGGCTCGCGCGTGGCGATCGTCGGCCCGACCGGCGCGGGCAAGAGCACGCTGCTGAACCTGCTGCCGCGCTTCTACGACCCCGCCGAGGGTCGCGTGCGGCTCGACGGCATCGACGTGCGCGACGTGACGCTCGACAGCCTGCGCGCGCAGGTCAGCGTCGTGCACCAGGAGCCGCTGCTGTTCTCGACCAGCCTGCGCGACAACATCCGCTACGGGCGCCTCGAGGCCGGCGACGACGAGGTCGAGGAGGCGGCGCGCTGCGCCAACGCGCACGAGTTCATCATGGCCCTGCCGAAGGGCTACGACACGCTGATCGGCGAGCGCGGCTCGCGGCTGTCGGGCGGCGAGCGCCAGCGCATCGCCGTCGCCCGCGCGTTCCTCAAGGACGCGCCGATCCTCATCCTCGACGAGCCGACCTCCGCGATCGACTCCCGCACCGAGGCCGTGATCCTCACCGCGCTGACACGGCTCATGGAGGGCCGCACGACGTTCATGGTCGCCCACCGCCTGTCGACGGTGACCGACTCGGACCTCATCCTCGTCGTCAACGACGGCCAGGTCGTCGAGCAGGGCACACACGAGGAGCTGCTTGAGCTCGACGGGCTCTACGCCGAGCTGCACGGGGCGCAGAGCGGCGCCGCCCGCGCCCGCGCCACCGCCGGCGTGTCGTCGGACGGGCTCTCGGACCTCACGAGCGCGATCGTCGAGCACCACGTCGCCGGCACCGACATCAGCGGGCCGGCCCTGGCGAGCCTGGCGCAGGCGATGGCCACCGACGGGCAGGACGCCGCGTGGCGCCTGCTGGCCGCGGCCCAGCCGCTGCTCGAGCGCGGCTCGCCGGAGCGGCTGCGCGCGCTCGCCGCCGCCGGCGGCGACGACGAGGCGAGCGAGCTCGCGCGCGGCCTGCTCGCCGACCTCGGAATCGACGGCGTCCCTGAGCTCAGCCAGGCCAACGGAAGGGCAGCATCATGAACAGCCGCAAGATCGTCGTGCTCGGGATGATGGCCAAGATGCCGGTCCCCGGCGTCGTGTGG
This sequence comes from Solirubrobacteraceae bacterium, assembly GCA_030681525.1. Taxonomy (GTDB): domain Bacteria; phylum Actinomycetota; class Thermoleophilia; order Solirubrobacterales; family Solirubrobacteraceae; genus CADCVQ01. The sequence goes on along the minus strand of JAUXSD010000016.1, from coordinate 25,937 downwards.
CAGACGCTGCACTACCTCATCGGGCTGCGCGACCTCGGCTTCGACCCCTACTACGTCGAGGCCCACGCGCGCACGCCGACGATGCTCATGCGCCACGACACCGACGACGGCTCGGCGCTCGCGGCCGCGTTCCTCGACGCGTCGCTGCGCCCGCACGGCTTCGAGCAGCGCTGGGCCTTCCACGCCCTGCACGACGACAGCCGCGTGTACGGCCTGTCGGAGGCCGGGCTGGCGCGGCTGCTGCGCGAGGCCGAGCTCATCGTCAACCTGCACGGCGGCACCGAGCCGCGCGAGGAGCTGACCGCCACCGACCGCCTCGTGTTCCTCGAGACCGACCCCGTCCAGCTGCAGATCGAACTGCACGACGGCCTGGCCGGCGCGCGCGAGTTCCTCGACGCGCACTGCGCGATCTTCACGTTCGCCGAGAACCTGCACGGCGCCGACTGCACGCTGCCGCGCTGCGCCGACTACGACTTCCGGCCCACGCGCCAGCCGGTCGTGCTCTCGCTGTGGGACACCGGCGCGACCCCGCCCGGCACGGCGTTCCGCACGATCGGCAACTTCCACCAGGGCTGGCGCACCGTCACCTTCAACGGCGAGACCTACGGCTGGAGCAAGGACGCCGAGTGGCGCAAGTTCCTGCGGCTCGCCCAGCGCACCGGCCAGGAGTTCGAGCTGGCCCTCAGCGGCTACGCGCCGCGCCACGAGGAGGAGCTCGAGCGCCTCGGCTTCCGCGTGCGCCCGGCGCTGGACTTCAACTTCGACAACGACGGCTACCGCGCGTTCATCACCGGCGCGCGCGGCGAGTTCACGGTCGCCAAGGACCAGAACATCCGCTTCCGGACAGGCTGGTTCAGCGACCGCAGCGCGACGTTCCTGGCCGCCGGACGGCCGGTCGTCACCCAGGACACCGCGTTCGGCGCGGTGCTGCCGACCGGCGCCGGCCTGTTCGCCGTCGGCGACCTCGACGAGGCCGTCGCGGCGATCGAGCAGATCGCCGCCGACCCGCTCGCCGCCGGCCGCGCCGCCGCCGAGATCGCGCGCGAGCACTTCGACGCCGAGCGCGTGCTCGGCCGCCTGCTGACCGACATGGGCGTGGCCCTGAACCATCCGAGAGAGGGGACGCCAGTGAGCACCCAGACCGATCCGCCGCCCGTCCACGTGCCGACCCGTTCGCGTCCGGCCCACCTGCACCGCGACAGCAGCGTGCTCGCGCTCATCCCGCACTTTCAGTGCGAGCAGTACCTCGACGATTGCCTCGCCGCGCTGTGCGCGCAGACGCGACCGCTGGACGCCATCGTCGTCATCGACGACGCCTCCGCCGAGGCGCCGCTGGAGATCGTGCGCCGCCACCCCGGCGTCACGCTGCTGCGCGCCGAGGAGAACAGCGGGCCCTACCGCCTCGTGCAGCAGGTCATCGACGACACGAGCTACGACGCCTACCTCTTCCAGGACGCCGACGACTGGTCGGCGCCCGACCGCCTCGAGAAGCTGCTCGAGCACGCCGAGGCCACGCAGGCCGACATGATCGGCAGCCAGGAGATCCGGGTCTTCTGCGACGAGCCCGAGGTCGTGACGATCGACTGGCCGCTGGACGGCAACGCGCTCTTCCGCGAGCGGCCGACCGCGTTTCCGCTGCTGCACCCGACGACGCTCGTCAGCCGCGCGGCGATGGTCGCCGCCGGCGGCTACTCCAAGGGGCTGCGCTTCGGCGGCGACGCCGAGTTCCTGCGCCGCGTGCATTACGTCGCGCGCTGCGTCAACACGCCGCACGCCGGCTATTACCGGCGCATCCGCCAGGGCTCGCTGACGACCGCGCCGGCGACGGCGATCGGCACGCCGGCGCGCAAGCAGCTCATGGAGGAGACCTTCGCCCGCGCCACCGCCAACGCCGAGCGCGCCGCGCGCGGCGAGGCGCTCGACCTCAGCCCGCTGCGACCCGGCCCGCCGATCGGCCTCGAGCGCCTCTGCGGCCCGGCGCTGCAGACGCCCGACGCGCCGCGCCGCCCGCGTCGCCCGGCGCCCGAGGCGGTCGCCGGCGCCGATGCACCCGCGCCGCCGTCCACCCCGGTCTTCGTCGTCGGCGCCGACCGCTCCGGGGCGAGCGCGCTGGCCGCCGCCCTGGGTCAGCATCCGGCGATCGCGCTGAGCCTGCACGGCGGCTGGCTCGGCACGCTGGCCGGCGCGCTGCACGGCCTGCGCGACGCCGCCCTGGACGACGACCCCGCGACGTTCGGCGTGTCCCCGCCGGCGCCCGAGGCGCTCGCCGCCGCGTTCGCCCCCGCCGCCGCCGGCCTCGCCGCCGGCGACCGTCCCGCCCGCTGGTGGGTCGACGGCTCGTGGCAGCTCGCGCATCACGTGCCCGCCCTCGCCGCGATGTTCCCCGACGCGAAGTTCATCCACGTCGTGCGCGACGTGCACTCCGCCGTGCGCGCGCTGACCGACCCGCCGCTGGGCGCGCCCGGCGCGACCGGCGGCACGCAGATCCCCGCGCGGCTGCGCGACCGGACCTCCGAGCGCGAGGCCGTCGAGCGCTGGACGCAGACCGTCCAGGGCTGCCTCGACGCGCGCCGGCGCCTCGGCGCCGAGCGGATGCTGACGGTCGCGTTCGCCGACCTCGTCGCCGACCCCGACGCCACCACCCGCCGCTGCCTGGAGTTCGTCGGCGAGGACCCCGCGCCGGAGTGCCTGCGCCCGCTGCGCGAGCTGCGCACGCTCGTCGACGGCGCACCGCTGCGGCCCGACGTCGATCCGGGGCTGTGGGAGCGGGCGCTGGAGATCGACGCCGAGGCGCGGTCGGTGGCGTCCGTGCGCAGCCTGCGGGCGCGCGGCCGTGACGGGCGCACGCCGCGCATCGTCATGGTCACCGACCACTTCCCGAAGTTCTCCGAGACGTTCTTCGTGCGCAAGTTCCTCGGCCTGCTGCGGCGCGGCTGGGACGTGCACATCGTCTGCCAGCGCTCCAGCGACGAGCAGTGGGCGTACTTCCCCGAGCTGCGCGCGCAGATCCGCCACGAGGGGCGGCTGCACGTGGCGCGCGAGAACCTCGAGCAGCGCGTCGTCGAGCTGCGGCCGGACATCGTGCACTTCGGCTACGGCACGCTCGCCCACGGGCGCACGCAGATCCGCACGGCGGCCGGCTGCCGCACGGTCACGAGCTTCCGCGGCTACGACCTCAACAGCTTCCGGCTCGACGATCCCGGCTGCTTCGACGAGGTCTTCCGCAGCACCGACGTCGTGCACGCGGTATCCGAGGCGATGTGGCGGCGCGCGCAGGAGCGCGGCTGCCCGGCCGACCAGCCGCACAGGGTCATCACCGACGCCGTCGACGTCGCGTGGTTTCAGCCGCCGGCGCGGCGCGACGGCGGTGTGCTCGGCACGCCCGAGCGGCCGCTGCGGGTGCTCACCGTCGGGCGCCTGCACTGGAAGAAGGGTCACGACCACGCGCTGCACGCGACGCGCCTGCTCGTCGAGCGCGGCGTCGCGGTCGAGCACCGCATCGTCGGCGAGGGCGAGCACCGCGAGCCGACGCAGTTCGCGATTGCCGACCTCGGCCTGAGCGCCCGCGTCGAGCTGCTCGGGGCGCGCGGCGCCGAGGAGGTGCGCGAGCTGCTCGGCTGGGCCGACGTGCTGCTGCACCCGTCGCTGACCGAGGCCTTCGGCGTCGCCGTCATCGAGGCGCAGGCGATGGGCCTGCCCGTCGTCTGCTCGGACGCCGGCGGGCTGCCGGAGAACGTCGAGCACGACGTCACCGGCTTCGTCGTCGCCCGCCGCGACGGCGGCGCGATGGCCGATCGCCTCGCGCAGCTCGCCGCCGACCCGGCGCTGCGCGAGCGCATGGGCCGCGCTGCCCGCCGCCGCGCGGAGACGGTGCTGAGCGACGCCCACCAGCTCGACGAGTTCGAGGCGCTCTACGAGGAGCTGCTCGAGCAGGCGGCGCTCGACGATGAACGCGGCGCCGCCGGCGACCGCGCCGCGGCACGCGACAGCGCGGTCGCGCAGCTCGAGCAGGAGCTCGCGCTGCTCGAGGCCCGCCAGGAGGCGCTGCGACTGGCGCTCTGGCGCCGCCAGGTCGTCGACGAGGTGCGCTCGTTCGCGACCGCCACGCTGCCGCGCGGCGCGCGCGTGCTCGTCGTCAGCCGCGGCGACGAGGAGGTCGTCGACCTGCCGGCCCACCGCGGCGAGCACTTCCCGCAGGCCGCCGACGGCGGCTACGCCGGCCATCACCCCGCCGACAGCGACGAGGCGATCGCCCAGCTCGAGGCGCTCCGCGCGCACGGCGCGGAGTACCTCGTCGTGCCCGCGACGTCGGGCTGGTGGCTCGAGCACTACGCGACGTTCGCGGCGCACCTCGAGCGCGAGCACACGCGCCTGCCGGCCGCCGGCGAGCTGTTCGTCGCCTTCGCGCTCGCGGCACCCGCCGCCGCGCGGCCGGCCCCGGCGCGTGACGACCACGCCGCCTCGGCGGTGCGCGCATGACCGTCGCTCGCGCCTACCCCGAGACCGACCTCAACGTCGCCGGCCCGAACGAGCGCACGGTCGAGTTCTTCGCGACGACCGGCGCCCGGCGCTACGCCGAGATCGGCGTCTACAAGGCCGACACCGCGCTCGGCATCGCCGACGTCCTCGGCGGCGCCGGCGAGATCCACCTCTTCGACTACGAGGACCGCGTCGCCGCCGCCGTCGCGCGGCTGCACGAGGCCGGCCACGGCAACGTCGTCGCGCACCCCAACTCGCGGCGGCTGCTGGACTCCTACAACTGGAGCCTCATGCGCATGCTCCAGGAGCACGGTGAGGGCGTCTTGGACTACGTGTTCCTCGACGGCGCGCACACCTGGGCGCACGACGCGCTGGCCTACGCGATCGCCGACCGCCTGCTGGCCCCCGGCGGCCACCTGGACTTCGACGACTACACGTGGTCGCTGCGCCACTCGCCGTCGATGAACCCCGACGCGTTCCCGGAGATCGAGCAGCTCTACAGCGACGATCAGATCGACGCGCGGCAGGTCGCGCTCGTCGTCGACCTGCTCGTGCGCCCCGACGCGCGCTACGAGGAGATCGTGCCCAACAAGGTCTTTCGCAAGCGGGTGGCGGCGTGACCCCGCGCGTCAGCGTCTGCGTCCCCACGCGCGACCAGGCCGAGTACCTGGGCGCGGCGCTCGCGAGCGTGCTGCGCGAGGACGTCGACGGCGGTCTGGAGGTGCTCGTCCACGACGACGCCTCGACCGACGACACCGCGCAGGTCGTCGCCGCGACCGGCGACCCGCGGCTGCGCTACCGCCGTCACCCCGCGCCGCTCGGCGTCGCCGCCAACCGCAACTCGCTGCTGGCGCAGGCGCGCGGCGAGTACGTCGCGTGGCTGGACTCCGACGACGTGCGCCGGCCCGGCACGCTGGCCCGCCAGGTCGCGCTGCTTCACGCGCACCCGCACGTGGTCCTGGCCCACGGCGGACACGGCGTCATCGACGCCGACGGGCGCGAGCTGCCCGACTGGCCCGCGCCGTTGGCGCGCGACGCGATCGAGCCGCCGGCGGCCGCGTTCGCCAACCTGCTCGCGACGAACGAGATGACCACCTCCACGGTCGTCGTGCGGCGCAGCGCCCACGCCGCCGCCGGCCCGTTCGCCACGACGATCGGCGCGAGCAGCACCGACTGGGAGATGTGGCTGCGGATCGCGCTGCGCGGCGCGGTGGCCTACAGCGCCGAGCCCGTCGCCGACTACCGCCAGCACGCGCGCACGATCTCGCGGGCGACTGCGGCCGGCGGCGAGCGGCTGCGCTGCAACGTGCGCGTCGTGCGCCGCGTGCTGCGCGAGGAGCGGCTGCGCATCGCCCATCCCGGTCGTGCCCGCGCCGCCGCGGAGGCCGCGCTGGCCGCCCAGGCGCTGCTGCACGCCGGCGACGCCTACACGCGCGGCGACCGCGCCGCCGCGCTCGACGCGATCGCGCTCGCCGACCGCTTCACCGCGAAGGCCGGCACGCGCGCCACGCTCGACCGCCTCTGCGCCGCCACGGCGCGCGGCGACGACGGCGCGTGCCTGCGCGAGACCCGCACGGCGCTCGCCGCGCTGGCCGAGGCGCTGGACGGCACCCGCTTCGGCGCGCGCCTGCGCCGCGTGTCCGCCCCCGACGCCGACTGGGACGCTCAGCTCGCGCGCGCCGGCGCCGCCGTCGCCCGCGCGACGCCGGCCGACGCGGTGATCGCCGCGATCGCGAAGTGGGACCCGGCGATCCTGGACCGCTGCGGGCGCACCGGGGTGAACTTCCCCGACCGTGCGCTGCTGCCCGACGGCTATCCGCGCGACGGCGCCACCGCGGTCGCGCACCTCGAGGCGCTGCGCGCACGCCGCGGCGTCACCCACGTCGTCGTGCCGCAGGTGTCGGGCTGGTGGCTGGAGCGCTACCCCGAGCTGGCCCGGCGGCTGGGTACGCCGCTGTGGCGCGACGCCGACTGCGCGATCTTCGACGTCGGAGCGGCGCGATGAAGGGCCGCATCGCGATCGCCGGCGCGATCGCCCAGAAGCCCGGCTCGGCCGGCCACGCCTGGCAGTTTCTGCAGTACCTGCTCGGCTTTCGCCGGCTGGGCTACGAGGTGCTGTTCCTCGACCGCCTCGACGGCGCCGACCCGGCCCGCGAGACGGCCGGCGTGGCGTGGCTGTCGGGCGTCCTGGGCGACGTCGGCCTCGGCGACGCCTGGTCGCTGGACCTCGGCGCCGGGCGCCACGCCGGGGTCGACCGCCGCGCCGCGCTGGAGTTCGTCGCCGACGCCGACCTCCTGCTCAACGTCATGGGCTACCTGACCGACGAGGCGCTGCTCGCCGCCGCCCGCCGGCGGGTGTTCCTCGACACCGACCCCGGCTTCGGCCAGATGTGGCGCGCGCTCGGCCTGGCGGACGTCTTCGCCGGCCACGACGTGCACGTGACGATCGGCGAGCACATCGGCTCGCCCGGCTGCACGGTGCCCGACAACGGCCTGAACTGGATCACGACGCCGCAGCCGGTGATCCTCGACGGGTGGCCGGTCTGCCCGCCGGGCGACGGCGCGCGCTTCACGAGCATCGCCAGCTGGCGCGGCGCCTACGGGCCGATCGAGTACGACGGCCACACCTACGGCCTGCGCGTGCACCAGTTTCGCCGCTTCGCCGAGCTGCCACGGCGCGCCGGCGGCGCCACGTTCGAGCTCGCCCTCGACATCCACCCGGCCGACGAGGCCGACCGCGCGCGGCTGAGCGCCGGCGGCTGGACGATCGTGCCGCCCGCCTCCGTGGCCGCGACCCCGGACGGCTACCGGCGCTACATCCAGGCCTCCGATGCCGAGATCATGGTCGCCAAGGGAATCTACGTCGACAGCGCCAGCGGCTGGCTGAGCGAGCGCAGCCTCTGCTACCTGGCGTCCGGCCGGCCCGTGCTCGCGCAGGAGACAGGCTTCAGCGACCTGTATCCGACCGGCGCGGGGCTGCTGGCGTTCTCGACGATGGAGGAGGCGATCGCGGGCGTGGAAGCGATCCGCGCCGCGCCCGCGCGCCACGCCGCCGCGGCCCGCGCGCTCGCCGAGGAGTTCTTCGACTCCGATCGCGTCCTGAGTCGCCTGCTGGACCGCGTCGGCGCCGCGGCGGTGGCGTCGTGACGACGGTGGTCGTCAGCGGCGCGGTCGCCAACAAGCACCGCCACGGCGGCAGCGCCTGGGTACGGATGAGCTGGGCCGAGGGGCTGCGGCGGCTGGGCTTCGACGTCCTGTTCGTCGAGCAGCTCGACGAGGCGCACGCGGTCGACGCCGCCGGCCGCCCCGCCGCGTTCGCCGGCTCCGCCAACGCCGCCGCCTTCGACGCGACGATGGAGGCCTTCGGGTTCACCGGCTCGGCGGCGCTCGTCAGCGCCGACGGCGGGCAGATCCGCGGGATGGGTCACGCCGAGCTGCACGACCGCATGCGCGACGCCGCGCTGCTCGTGAACATCACCGGCCACCTGCGCCGCCCCGAGCTGCTCGCGCTGCCGCGCCGCCGCGCGTTCGTCGACCTCGACCCGGGCTACACGCAGGTCTGGCTGGCCGAGGGCCACGACGTCGGGGCCGCCGGCCACGACCTGCACTTCACCGTCGGCGCGAACATCGGGACGGCGCGCTGCGAGCTGCCGAGCGGCGGCGTGCGCTGGCGCGCGATCCGCCAGCCCGTCGTGCTCGAGCGCTGGCCGGTCGTCGACGCGCCGTTCACGCGCTTCACCACCGTCGGCTCGTGGCGCGGCGCCTACGGTCCGATCACCTGGCGCGGGTGCACCTACGGCGTCAAGGCGCACGAGTTCCGCCCGCTGTCCGACGTGCCGCAGCGCGCCGGCCTGCCGTTCGAGGTGGTGCTCGACCTGCACGCCGCCGACGAGGCCGATGCCGTGCGGCTGCGGGCCGGCGGCTGGACCACGCTCGCGCCCGCGGTCGCCCGCGACACCGCCGCCTTCGCGCGCTACGTGCGCGGCTCGGGCGCCGAGTTCTCCGCCGCGCAGGGCGTCTACGTCCACACCCGCAGCGGCTGGTGCAGCGACCGCACCGTGCGCTACCTCGCCTCGGGGCGACCCGCGCTCGTCCAGGACACCGGCCTGGGCGACACGCTGCCGGTGGGCGAGGGACTGCTGACGTTCTCCACCCCACAGGAGGCGGTGCGGCGCGCGCAGGAGCTCGTCGCCGACCACGCCCGCCACAGCGCCGCGGCGCGCCGCATCGCCGAGCGGTACTTCGCGCCCGCGCCGGCGCTCGCGCCGCTGCTCGCCGCCGCGGAGATGGCGCCGTGAGCGCCGAGCGCCTGCGCATCGTCGTCGCCGGCATGCTTGCCGCCGTGCCGCGCCAGGGCGGCGCCACCTGGGCGGTGCTGCAGTACGTCCTCGGCCTGCGCCGGCTCGGCCACGAGGTGATCGTCGTCGAGGAGGTCGAGCCCGGCGCGTTCCCGGCCGCCGCCGCGCGCTTCGCGACCCTGCTCGGCGAGTTCGACCTCGGCCCGCACGCCGCGATCATCGAGCGCGGCCGCGGCACGACCGCGGGCCTCGACCGCGCCGCGCTGCTGCGCGCCGTCGCCGGCGCCGACGTCCTGCTGAACATCTCGGGGACGCTGACCGACGAGGCGGTGCTCGACGCGGTGCGGATGCGCGTCTTCGTCGATCTCGACCCGGCGTTCACGCAGCTCTGGCACGCCGCCGAGGGCGTCGACATGGGCTTTGACCGCCACGACCGCTTCGTCACGATCGGAAGCGAGATCGGCCGGCCCGGCTGCGACGTCCCGACCTGCGACCGCACCTGGATCACGACGCCGCAGCCGATCGTGCTCGACCACTGGCCGCCGGCCGGCGCGGCCGTCCACGACGGCCTGACCACGGTCGGCCACTGGCGCGCCTACGGCTCGATCCACCACGACGGCGTGCACTACGGCCAGAAGGCGCACGCGCTGCGCCCGCTCATCGATCTCCCGCAGCGCGCCCGCGCGCCGTTTGTGCTCGCGCTGGGCATCCATCCCGACGAGCGCGAGGATCTCGCCGCGCTCGATCGCCACGGCTGGCGCCTGGTCGATCCCGCCGCGGTCGCCGGCACCCCGGCCGACTACCGCGCGTTCGTGCAGGGCTCCTGGGCGGAGTTCGGGCTGGCCAAGCTCGGCTACGTCGTCTCGCGCTGCGGCTGGTTCAGCGACCGCAGCCTCTGCTACCTGGCCTCGGGCCGGCCGGTGATCGCCCAGGACACCGGCTTCGCGGCGTGGCTGCCCACCGGCGAGGGGCTGTTCGCCTTCTCGACTGCGGATGACGTCGCCGCCGCCGTCGACGAACTGCACGCCGACTACCCGCGCCACCGCCGCGCCGCGCGCGAGCTGGCCGAGGCCGTGTTCGACTCCGACCGCGTCCTGCCGGAGCTGCTCGCGTGCCTGTGAGCGACGCCGAGTTGCGCGCCGGCCTCGCCACGGCGCTCGGTGGCGAGATCGGGGCGCTGCGGCGACTGCCCTGGCCGTACGGCTCGAGCGTCCCGGTCGAGGAGCTGCGCATCGCCGGCCGCGCGCCGCTGCTGTTCAAGGACCTCACGCCGCGGCCGCGGCCGTCGCGGCCGGCCTTCCTCGTCGACCCGCTGCGCGAGGTCGAGGCCTACACGACGCTGCTGCACGGCCTCGACGCGCCGGCCTGTCACGGCGCGCTCGTCGACGACGAGCGCGTCTGGCTGTTCCTCGAGCTCGTCGACGGGGTGCCGCTGTGGCAGGCCGACGGCCTCGCGGCGTGGGAGGCGACGGCGCGCTGGCTGGCGCGGATGCACGCCGCCCCGGTCCCGCAGGGCGTGCACCTGCTGCGCTACGACGCCGCGCACCTGCGCCGCTGGGTCGATCGCGCGCTGGCGATGTCCTCGGACGATCTCGGCGCCGTGCGGGCGCCTGCGCTGCGCGCCGTGCAGCGGCTCGCGGCGTGGCCCGCCGCGTTCGTCCACGGCGAGCTCTATGCCTCCAACGTGCTCGTGCAGCAGACCGTGCGCGGGCCGCGGGTGCGGCCGGTCGACTGGGAGACCGCCGGGATCGGGCCGGGCCTGCTCGACCTCGCCGCGCTCACTGCCGGGGACTGGCCGGGCGATCGCCGGGCGCGCGTCGTCGCGGCCTACCGCGACGCGCTGCCCGCCACCGCCGCAGGGCCCGAGTTCCGCGCGGCGCTCGACGCGGCGCGGCTGCTCGTCGCCCTGCAGTGGCTGGGCTGGTCGGACGACTGGACGCCGCCGCCCGGGCACCGCCACGACTGGGCCGCCGACGCGCGCGCGCTGGCCGCCCGGATCGCGTCATGACCGCCGAGCGCCGGCTCGTCGTCAACGCCGACGACTTCGGCCTCAGCGCCGGCGTGAACGCCGGCGTCCTGCGCGCCCACGCCGGCGGCATCGTCACGACGACAAGCCTCATGGTGCGCGCGCCGGCGGCCGAGCAGGCGGTGGCCGCCGCCCGGGATCACCCGCGCCTGGCGCTCGGGCTGCACGTCGACCTCGGCGAATGGGTGCGCGGCGACGACGGCTGGCGCGCCGCCTACGAGGTCGTCGACACCGCCGACCCGGTTGCCGTCACCGCCGAACTCGAGCGCCAGCTCGACCGCTTCCGCGAGCTCACCGGCCGCGACCCGTCGCACCTGGACTCCCACCAGCACGTCCACCGCGAGGAGCCGGTCCGCTCGATCCTCGGCGTCCGCGCCAAGGGGCTGCGCGTCCCGCTGCGCCACCACGGCCGCGTGCGCTACTGCGGCGCGTTCTACGGCCGCGACGGCGAGGGCGCGCCGCTGCCCGGCGCGATCACGCCCGAGCGGCTCGTGTGCCTCATCGCCGAGCTGCCCGCCGGCGCCACCGAGCTGTGCTGCCACCCGGCCGCCGCGCCCGAGCCCGGCACGGGCTACGGCGTGGAGCGCGTGCGCGAGCTGGAGGCGCTGTGCGACGGGCGCGTGCGGACCGCGCTCGAGCGCGCGCGCGTGCGCCTGTGCACGTTTCGCGAGGCCCTCGCGTAGGCCCGCGCGGCGTTCACGGCCTTCACGGCCGGATGATCACCGGCGTGCCGGCGCGCATGTGGTACGCGAGGCGCAGCACGTCGGCGTTGCGCATGCGAAAGCAGCCGCCGCTGAGGGCGCGCCCGCGCGCGAATCCCCCGCCGCCGTGGAACGCCATGATGCCGCCGTCGGGGTTGCCGGGGCTGGGGCGGTCCTGCCACAGCCGCAGCGCGACGATGACCGGGCCGTAGCTGCGCCGGTCGAAGCCGCTGCGCGGCGTCACCTTGATCCGCTTCCACACGCTCGTCCGGGCGATCGGCGACGGCGAGCTCGGCGCGCCGACGGTGACCGGCGCCGACATGAGCGCCCGGGCGCCGCGCTGCACGTGGACGCGGCGCTCGGAGAGATCGACGACCACGAGCATCCGCGTCGTGGTCAGCGGCCGGCGGGGGGTCCGGCGGATCCAGGCCAGCTTGCCGCGGTTGCGCTCGATCGTGGAGATCCCGAGCCAGTCGCCCTGGCGGCGCACGACCCAGGCCGAGCCGCGCTCGTAGAGCGGCGTGTCCCCGAACGCCATGAGCGGGCCGTCCGGCGCGCTGTAGAGCGGCGCGCGGTCGAGGATGTTCACGACCGTCCGCCCGCCGGCCTCGGCGCTCGCGAGCGCAGCCGCGGCGAGGCACGCGACAACAGCAGCGGCGACGGTGACGAAGCCGTGGTGCACACGGCGATTGTCGTCTAACCGCGGCGCCGCGGCGCCGGGTCGCTAGCGGCCCTTCCAGCTCGGCATCCGCTTCTGCGCGAACGCCGCCACGCCCTCGAGGAGGTCCTCGGAGTCGAAGCTCGAGGCGCGCAGCGCGAGCAGCTCACGCTCGACGTCGGGGTCCAGCGCTCCCTCCGCCTGCAGCAGCTCGCGCAGGACGCGCTTGTTGCCGGCCACCGACAGCGGCGCGTTGGCGGCGAGCTGGCCGGCGACGGCCAGAGCGGTGTCCTCGAGGTCGTCCTCGTCGACGGCCCAGTTGATGAGCCCCCACGCAGCGGCGGTCGTCGCGTCGATGTAGCGGCCCAGCAGGAACAGCTCGCGTGTGCGCGCAGCGCCGACCGTGTCGACGAACCTCCGCAGGCCGGTGTGCGAGTAGATCAGGCCGAGCTTGGCGGGCGGCATGCCGAGCTTGACGTGGTTGGCGGCCAGGCGCAGGTCGCAGGCGACGGCGAGCTCGAGGCCGCCGCCGATCGCCGAGCCGGGCAGCACGGCGAGCGTCGGGATGTCGAGCGCGTCGAGCGCGGTGAGGCCGCGGCAGAACGGGTGCGCGACGAGCTTCTCAGCCTGCGCGGGGAAGTCGTCGGGCGGCAGCTCGGAGATGTCGTAGCCCGACGAGAACATCCCGTGCGCGCCGGTGACCATCACGCAGCGCACGTCGTCGTCGAGTCCCGCCAGCTCGGCGGAGATCGCGCCGAGGATCGCGTGGTCGAGCGCGTTGCGGGTCGCCGGGTTGGAGATCGCAAGCCGCAGAACACCCTCTGCGGGTCTATCGACGATCAAGGACCCCGACATAGCGAAAAACTACCGCTACACCGCAGAGTTAGCGCAAAATCAATGCCCGGTTAGGGCAAACGCAAAGGATCACTCGAGGATGACGAGCGTGTCGCCCTCGTCGACCGGCTGACCCTCCTCGCACAGGATCTCCTTGACGACGCCGGGGTCCTCGGCCTCGACCGGCATCTCCATCTTCATCGACTCCAGCGTGATGACCGTGTCGCCCTCTTCGATCCGGTCGCCGACCTTGCACTCGATCTTCCAGACGATGCCCGTGATGTGGGCCTCAACCTCAACCATTGCCTCTCCTTGTTCCGGGCACGTCCGCGTCTGGCAGAGTAGCCGCCGGTATGGACGCCGACACGATCGTGATCGTCACAGCGCACGACGAGGCCGACCGGCTCGGCGAGACGCTCGCCGCTCTGGCGCGCGCGTTTCCCGGCGCGCGGGTCGTCGTCGCCGACGACGGCTCGACCGACGGGACGGCCGGCGTCGCCGAGCAGGCGGGCGTCGAGGTCGTCCGCAGCGAGCGCTCGATCGGCAAGGGCGGCGCCGCCACGCTCGCCGCGCGCCGCGTCCTCAGCCGCGCCCTGGAGCCCGACCCGCCGGTCTTCGTGCTCGTCGACGGCGACCTCGCCGAGAGCGCCGCGCAGCTGCCCGCGCTGGCCGACGCCGTGCGCGCCGGGCGCTGCGACCTCGCGGTCGCCGTCTTCGCCGCGCGGGTCGGCGGGGGGTTCGGCTTCGCGGTCGGCTTCGCGCACAAGGCGATCCGCAACCTGACCGGGCTGGACCTCCAGGCGCCGATCTCCGGCCAGCGCGCGCTCAGCGGGCCGGCGTTCGCCACCGTCGTGCCGTTCGCGCCGCGCTTCGGCATGGAGATCGGGATGACCGTCGACGCCGCGCGCGCGGGCTTTCGGATCGAGGAGATCCCGCTCGACCTCGCGCATCGCGCCACCGGCCGCACGTGGCGCGGCTTCGCGCACCGCGGCCGCCAGCTGCTGGACTTCCTCGCGGTCTACGCCAGCCGGCGCTGAGACACTGAGCGGGTGTCGATGCAGAGCGCGCAGACGATCGCCGAGCTCTACGTCGAGCACACGCAGGGCGCCGAGCCCGCCGAAAGCACGTGGCGCAGCTGCTGGCGCTGCTCGAGCCCGGCGAGACCGTGCTGTTCACCTGCGGCTGGACGGAGATGAGCGAGAAGTACGGCCCGCCCGCGCAACTGACCGTGACGACGCGGCGGATCGTCGACCAGCGCTGGGCCGGGCCGGGCGTCGCCGCGCCGCGCGAGATCGCGCTGCGCGACGTGCTCGCCGCGGCCGAGCGCCCGCGTGGCGCAGGCTCGCTGTTCGGCACCCACGCGCTCGTCGTGGCGCTGGCCGACGGGACGACGCTGGAATGGGAGTACCTCACCAACCATCAGATCGAGCCAGCCGCGGCGGCCATCGCGGATGCGCTGGACGGGCCGGCCTGAGCTCGCCGGACGACCGCCGACCTATCGTTATGCCATGAGAGAGCACGCCGATCCGCGCCCGGCCTGGCCGGCGCTCCTGCTCGGGCTGCTGCTCGTGCTCCTCGGTGCGGGGGCCGTGATCGCGTCGACGTCGGACGACGACGGCCCGACCCTGCGCGTCGTGGGCGAGGACGCGGCGGTCAACCTCTCGGCGCGCGTCGACGAGAACATCGACGCGCACAACTCGCCGACGCTCGTGCGCAACCCCGAGCGCCCCGAGAACCTGGCGGTCTCCAGTCGCATCGACACGCCCTTCTTCTCCTGTGGCCTGCACGTCTCATTCGACGCGGGCGCGCACTGGTCGCAGACGCCGATCCCGGCGCCGAAGGGGGAGGAGGCGAAGTGCTTCGACCCCGATGTCGCGTTCGGCGCCGATGGGACGCTGTACTACTCCTACGTCACGCTGAAGGGCGACAACAACGACCCCAACGTGCTCTGGGTCGTGACGTCACGTGACGGCGGGCGCACGCTCTCGGCCCCGGTCCGCGTCAGCGGCCCGCTCGCCTTCCAGGTCCGCCTTGCCGCCGACCCGGCGCGGGCCGGCCGCGTCCACCTCAGCTGGATGCAGAGCTCCGACGTCGGCACGCTGGGGTTCGACGGTCCGGGCCGGATCATGTCGGCGCGCTCCGACGACGGCGCCACCACGTGGTCGCGGCCCGCGCCCGTCAGCCCGCCCGGCCGGCCGCGCGCCGTCGCGCCGGCGCCCGTCGTCGGGCGCGACGGCGCGCTGTACGTGCTGTACGTGGATCTCCGCGGCGACCGGCTGGACTACGAGGGCGTGCATCGCGGTCGCGGCGGTGAGCCCTACGCCGGGCGGATCTCGCTCGTGCTCGCCCGCTCGGGCGACGGCGGCGCCCGCTGGGAGGAGTCGGTCGTCGACGACCGCCTGACCCCGATCGAGCGCTTCCTCGTGTTCCTGGCCGACCCTCCGTCGGTGGCGGTCGACGCCGACGGCCGCGTCTACGCCGCGATGCACGACGACCGGCTCGGCGATCCGGACGTGTGGCTGTGGACCCGTGCGCCCGGCGCATCGCGCTGGGAGGCGCCGAGGCGCGTCAACGACACACGGCGAGGTGACGCGACCGCGCAGTACCTGCCCGCGCTCGCGATGGCGCCCGACGGCCGTCTCGACGTCCTGTACTACGACCGTCGCGCCGATCGCCGCAACGTCCTCAACGAGGTCTCGCTGCAGTCCTCGTTCGACCACGGCAGGACGTTCACCCCGTCGCTGCTGCTCTCGGGCGCCAACTTCGACGCGCGCATCGGGTTCGGGGCGAAGGAGGGCCTGCCCGACCTCGGCAGCCGCCTCGCGCTGATCTCGGACGATCATGCCGCGCTGGGCGTGTGGACCGACACCCGCGGCGGGACGCCCGCGACCCAGAAGCAGAACCTCTTTCAGGCGATCGTCACCGTCACGCCGCCCGACGGGCTCTCGGATGCCATGCGCTGGGTCCTGCGCCTCGGCGGCCTGGCCGTCGCCCTGGCGGGCGTCGTTCTGGTCGGCTTCCTGCTGCGCCGGCGGACCGGGTAGCCGCGCGTCCCGGCCCGACGCACGGTCGAGCCCGGGCGCCGCGACTTTGTACGACGGTCGATGTGTGGCCGGCGGAGGTCGCCGTACCTTGGACGCATCACCACCGGCGAGCAGTCCCGTCGCCGGTGGCGAACAACACGGCGGCACCGTGATCGCCAAGCCACCGCCGCCGAGCCGAGGACAAGGCCGGGACCGTTCCATCCTCCCGGTCCCGGCCGGTCCTCGGCAGAACGACGAGACACGCGCCGTCGCCAGGGCGTAGCGTCCGGGCCGTGATCCTCGCGATCGACCAGGGCACGACCGGCACGACCTGCCTCGTCTTCGACGAATCCGCTCAAGCCGTCGGGCGCGCCTACCGCGAGTTTCGCCAGCACTTCCCGAAGCCCGGCTGGGTCGAGCACGACGCGGCCGAGATCTGGGACGTGACGCGCGCCGTGGCGCTCGAGGCGCTCGACGACGCAGGCGTGGGGGACGGCGACCTGCAGGCGATCGGGATCACCAACCAGCGCGAGACCGTCTGCGTCTGGGATCCGAAGACCGGCGAGCCGCTGCACCACGCGCTCGTCTGGCAGGACCGCCGCACCGCCGAGCGCTGCGACGAGCTGCGCGCCGCCGGCCACGAGACCGTCGTGCGCCGCCACAGCGGCCTCGTGCTCGACCCGTACTTCAGCGCGACGAAGATCGAATGGCTGCTGAGCAACGTCGACGGCCTGCGCGAGAAAGCCTCGGACGGCCGGGCGGTGTTCGGCACGATCGACGCGTGGCTCGTGTTCAAGCTCACCGGCGAGCACCGCACCGACGTCACGAACGCCTCGCGCACGATGCTCTTCGACATCCGCCGCGGCGTCTGGGACGACGAGCTGCTCGCGCTCTTCGGCGACGTCCCCGAGGCGGCGCTGCCCGAGGTCCTACCGAGCATCGGCGAGTTCGGGACGCTGCGTGACGGCGCGCTCGGCGCCGGCCACGACGGCGTGCCGGTGAGCGGGATCGCCGGCGACCAGCAGGCCGCGCTCTACGGCCAGGGCTGCCTCGAGCCGGGCCTCGGCAAGAACACGTACGGCACGGGCTCGTTCGTGCTCATGAACTCCGGCGAGAAGGTGCCGACCGCGCCGGCCGGGCTGCTCTCGACGGTCGCCTGGGGGATCGGCGAGCGCACGATCTACGCGCTCGAGGCGGCGATCTTCATCACCGGCGCCGGCGTGCAGTGGCTGCGCGACGGCCTGCAGATCATCGACGAGGCCGCCGAGACCGAGGAGCTCGCGCGATCGCTGGACTCCAACGACGGCGTCTACTTCGTCCCCGCCCTGACCGGCCTGGGCTCGCCGCACTGGGATCCCTACGCGCGCGGCACGATCGTCGGCCTCACGCGCGGCAGCACCCGCGCGCACATCGCACGCGCGACGCTGGAGGCGATCGCCTTTCAGACCGTCGACGCCGTG
Organism: Solirubrobacteraceae bacterium; assembly: GCA_030681525.1. Classification (GTDB taxonomy): domain Bacteria; phylum Actinomycetota; class Thermoleophilia; order Solirubrobacterales; family Solirubrobacteraceae; genus CADCVQ01. Next base: position 8,458 of record JAUXSD010000016.1, on the reverse strand, counting down.
CAGGCGATGGAGGTCGCGTCGGGCCGCGAGCTCGAGGAGCTGCGCGCCGACGGCGGCGCCACGGCCAACCGCTGGCTCATGCAGTTTCAGGCCGACATGCTCGGCGTCCCGATCGCCGTCGCCGAGCTGGCCGAGACGACGGCGCTCGGCGCCGCGCTGCTGGCGGGCGTTGCGGTCGGCGCCTGGACGCAGGACGATGTGGCCTCGCGCGATGGCGAGCGCGCGCGCTACGAACCGGGTATGAACCAGGATGAACGCGACACTCTGATCTCAGACTGGCGGCGCGCCGTAGAACGTGCCGGGGGATGGGCTCGAGGCTGAGGTGACGACATGGCGAGGATGAAGCGCAGTGAGCAGCTCGCGGCGATGGGCAGCGGTGGTCGCGACGAGCGTCCGGCCGAGTGCTTCGACGCGTTCCACGAGCGCGCGCGCACGAAGGAGCCGGACTACGTCCACGAGGTCGTGCGCGTCCTCACGGGGCTGTGGGCGCTGGCGTTCTTTCGCGCCCGCACGATCTCCAGCGAGAAGGTCCCGCAGAGCGGGCCGGTGATCCTCGCTCCCAACCACGGCTCGTTCATGGACCACTTCTTCCTCGGCGCCTTCATCCGCCGCAAGGTCCAGTTCATGGCGAAGTCCCAGCTCTTCCAGCCACCGCTGCAGTACGTCTACTCGCACGGCGGCGTCTTCCCGCTGCGCCGCGGCCACCGCGACGAGGAGGCGTTCATCACGGCGCGCGCGATCCTCGAGCGCGGCGGCGCCGTGGCGATGTACTGCGAGGGCACGCGCTCGCGCGACGGCAAGCTCGCCGACCGACCCAAGCCCGGCATCGGCCGGCTGGCGCTGGAGAGCGGTGCGCCGATCGTCCCGGTCGCGATCCACGGCTCCGCGAAGGTGCGCAACTGGCGCAAGGGCGAGTTTCCGAAGGTCACCGTCCAGTACGGCGACCCGATCCGGTTCGAGGCCGTCGAGACCCCGACGCGCGACCAGCAGATGGCCGTCGCGGAGGAGATCTTCGGGGAGATCCGGGTGCTGCACTCGGGCCTGGAGACGCTCGGGCGCAAGGGCGTCCTGCAGCGCGTGCGCGAGCAGCGCCGCGTCGAGCGCGGCAAGAAGCGCGCCGCCACCGCGTAGCCGCCCGGCGCTCAGGCGACCGGCACGCGCGGTTCGGTCGCGGGTCGCCCGAGCGGCGCCGGCTCCGCCGCGTGGCCCGGCGGCGCGTCGAGGCGCTCGAGCATGCGCGTGCCGCGCGGCGCCAGCCCGAGCGCGAACGCCACGAAGGCGATGAGCGAGCCGCCGAGCAGCACCTCGGCCGCGCCGAACGCGCCGGCCGCCGGCCCGGCCAGCACGTAGCCGAGCGGGACGAGCCCGAGCGAGACCGTCCAGTCGTAGGCCGTCACGCGCGAGAGCTTGTCGGGCGGGATGCGCTCGGCCAGCGCCGTCAGCCACCACACGTCGAACAGCGCGATGAAGCTGCCCGCGAGCACCATCGCCGGCACGACGAGCGCCAGCGGCGCGCCGCCGGCGTAGAGCGCGATCACCACGGGCCAGACGAGCACGAGCGTCATCGCCTGGCGCATCGGATAGCGCGGCCGCCAGCGGATCCCGGCGAGCGAGCCGATGACCGTGCCGCCGCCGAACGCGGCGAAGACGTAGCCGAAGACCGCGAGGTCGCCGTACTGCTCGCGGGCCACGATCGGGCCGAGCACGAGCAGCGGAGCGAGCGCGACGAACAGCGCGACGCAGAACGACGCGAGCGTCGCCCAGACCCACGAGCGCGAGCGCACCTCGTCGAAGCCCGCGCGCAGGTCGCTCCAGACCGACGGCGGGGACGCGGGCGTCGCCGCCGCCACGCCGCGCTCGCGCGGGCGCACGCGCACGAGCAGCGCGGCGCTGACGAGAAACGTCGCCGCGTCGATCGCGAACGCCGCGGCGGGGCTGAAGCCGAGCACGAGCAGCGTGGCGAGCGCCGGCCCGGCGAACTCGGCGATGTTCTGGAACATCCCGGTGACCGCGTTGGCCTCCTGGATCTCCTCCTCCGGCACGGTCTGGGGCAGCAGTCCGGTGGCGGCCGGGCGGTAGAACGCCTCGGCGGTGCCGAACAGCACGCCGATGACGACGAGGTGCCAGATCCGCACCTCGCCGGTGACGATGAGCACCGCCAGCAGCGCGTGCAGGACGAAGCGCACGAGGTCGGTGACGACGACCACGCGGTGGCGCGGCAGGCGGTCGGCGAAGACGCCGCCGACGAGCAGAAAGCCGATCAGCGGGACGCTGTAGGCCGCGAGGACGATCCCGAGGTCGGTCGCCTTGCCCGTCAGGTCGACGACGAACAGCGCGATCGCGACCGTGACGATGCGATCGCCGACGACGCTCGCCGAGTTGGCGAGCCACAGCAGGCGAAAGTCGCGGTGGCGCAGGACGCGCAGGAGGTCACGCAGGCCGGGCATCGTGACGGCGAGACTGGCAGGGGCCGGGCGCCGCGTCGAAGCGGACTCGAACCCCCGTGTGTCGAGCTGACCCCGGATTTGGGGGTCAAGTCGCCACAATCGGCGCACGGCGCCGTTCAGGTCTCGTCGTGTGAGCATCGGCACACAACGCAGAAAACTGGGGTATCGCCCCAGTGACAGGCGCTCCGGCCGGGCAGATGATCGGCTCCTCGACATGCATCCGGCGCGGCATGCGCCGAAAGGGGTGAGGATGACCATCTCGACGACGGGCGCGCTGCGCGGGCGGATCCTGCGCGTCTCGCTGCTGACGACCATCGCCATCGCGGCGAGTGTTTCGGCGGCCTCGGCCGCGACCATCACGTTGCAGAGCGGAAACGGGGTGATCGGCGGCGCCGACGCCGCTGTGCAGGTCGTGGCGGACACGAACGCCGGCACGGCGGAGCCGCGGCCGGCGAACATCGTGGCGAAGCACCCCAACTGGGCGCCGGCGATCGACGCGAGCACCCCGAGCACGGAGAGCCAGTGGGTGAGCTACGCGCCGGGCGGCGCAAGCGGGTCGCCGTCCACGCTCGCGACGACGTACGAAACCTCGTTCACGCTTCCCGCGGGCGCGACCAACGTGGCCCTGTCGGTGTCCGTCCTGGCCGACAACCGGGCGGAGGTGTCGCTCAACGGCATCGCGTTCGGTGCCCAATCCGGTTGCTACGGCTTCTCCGAGCCGGCGAGCACCTTCACCACGACGAGCGGCTTCGTGCCCGGGGTCAACACGCTGTCCTTCGACGTTGCCAACCCGGCGAACTGCGGCGCCGGGCCCAGCGGCCTGGACTTCGTCGCCACGGTCACCTTCGACGAGGTCACCGACCGCGATCTCGACGGCGTCGCGGACGACGACGACAACTGCCCCGACACGCCGAACTCGGGTCAGGCCGACGGCGACGGCGACGGCATCGGCGATGCGTGCGATCCGGACCTCGACAACGACGACGTGCTCAACGACGACGACAACTGCGTCACCGTGCCCAACCCCGATCAACTCGACGCCGACGGCGACGGCATCGGGGCGGCGTGCGACGCGCAGGAGCTGCCGCTGACCAAGGACGACTGCAAGCAGGACGGGTGGGAGCGCTTCGACGGCACGGCCACCTTCAAGAATCAGGGCGACTGCGTGAGCTTCGTCGCGACGGGCGCCAGGAACCCGCCCGCCGGCTGAGGCTACGAGGGCCCCGCCGCGGCGGGGCCCTCGCGCCGCGCCCGGCCCGGCTCGACGGCCGCCCGCGTACGCGGGCGCGCAGGGGTAGCTTCGAGCGTGAGCAAGAAGCGCACAGGCGCCGATCGCTCGCCGGCGCCGGCGCCGGTCGTCCTGAGCCGGCGGCCGGGCGGTCAGGTCTCGCCGTGGAAGTAGTCCACGCCGGCCGAGCGCGGGGCGATGAGGTTGTCGTCGGGGTTGCCGGTCCAGACCGCGATCTTGTCGCTGTCGGGATAGACGGTCGCGGCCGGGTGGATCACCGCCGACCACATGAGCACGCGGACGGCCTCGCCGGTGTCGTTGCGGATCTGGTGCGCGCCGGCCGGACCGCGCGGGAAGAACACGACGTCGTTCTCCGTAAGCTCGTGGGAGCCGTCGGGGTCGCGCAGCGTCGGGCGGCCCGCGACGACGAGAACCCACTCCTCCTCGCCGTACTCGTAGTGGTACGGGCACAGCGCCTGACCGGGCGGCAGCTCGTAGAAGCTCGTTCCGGTCTGCTCGGCGCCGACCTGCGTGCCGAAGCGGTGCAGGCCCGAGCGCATGCCGGGCGGATCGTCGTCGTCGTACTCGAACGCCGGGTTCGTGAGGCTGATGCGTTGCATGGGGCGCTGTCTAGCAGGCGCCTGCGGCGTTGCGCCGGCCGCGCCGGCACCGCCTTGGGCGGTGGACCGCTCCCCGGGATGCACGACGACAGGCGCGCGCAGCGCGCGTAGGATCGCGGCGATGAGGATCGCTGCCTCGCGGGCGCCCGGCACGGAGCGCGTCGTCACCCCGCTCGAGCTGTTCTTCGACCTCGTCTACGTCTTCGCGATCGGACAGCTCTCGCATCACCTGCTCGCGCACGTCGACCTGCGGACCGCCGCCGAGACGGCAATCATGACGCTCGCCGTCGTCTACGCGTGGTACATGGTCGCCTGGGGGGCGAACTGGCTTGACCCGGACCGCATGGCGGTGCGGCTGGTGCTGGTCGGGCTGATGTTCGCCAGCCTGCTCATGTCGGCCGCGATCCCCGAAGCCTTCGACGGGCGCGCGTGGCTGTTCGTGACGGGCTACCTGCTCATCCAGATCGGCCGCTCGCTGTTTCTCATCATCGCCCTGCGGGGGCGGGCGCTTGGCGAGCACTTCGTCAACGATCTCGTCTGGGAGGTGCTCGTCGGCGGGCTCTGGATCGCCGGCGCGATCAGCGACGGCGACGCCCGGCTCGCGCTCTGGGGCGCCGCCGTCGTGGCGACCCATGCCGGCACCTGGGCCCTGCACTGGCTGCCTGGTCGCGGCCGCGCGATCGACCTCTCCCACACCGAGATCGCCGGCGGGCATCTCGTCGAGCGCTTCCGGCTGTTCTTCATCATCGCGCTCGGCGAAACGGTGCTGACGATGGGCGCCGCGTTCAGCGACGAGGCGTTCGAGGTCGAGCGTCTGCTGGCTCTGGCGATCGGGTTCACCGGGACCGTCGCGCTGTGGTGGTGTTACTTCCACCGTGCCGAGCGCGTCGGCGTCGAGTTGGCCGAGCGTGCCGACGATGCGGGCGCCATCGGCTGGCTGGGCACGTGGACGTTGACGCTGATGGTGCTCGCGCTCGTCGGCATTGCGGTCGGCGACGAGCTGGCGATCGCCCACCCCGGCGACGACGCGACGCTCGGCTTCACGCTCCTGACGTTCGGCGGGCCCGCGCTGTTCCTGCTCGCCCAGGTCTTCTTCCTGCGCAAGACGCTCGGGCACGTCCCACGATCGCGGCCGGTAGGTCTGGGGGCGCTGGCGATCCTCGCCGCCGCGACCGCACCGCTCACGCTGATCGTCGGGATCGCCGCTTCGGCCGCCGTGCTCGTCGCCGTCGCCATCGCGGACACCGTCGACAGGCTTGGCGACCCGCGCCCGGTTCGTTCGGGATCGGGCTGAGGACGGACACCTACTCCGCGAGCGCCAGCCACACGATGCCGACGGCGATCAGGCCGATCGGGAGGATGCGGGCCAGCGCGGCCGGCTCGCCGAACGCGATCATGCCGCCGACGGCCGCGCCCACCGCGCCGGTACCGGTCCAGACCGCGTAGCCGGTGCCGACCGGCAGATCGCGCAGCGCCCACGCCAGCAGCACCATGCTGACGATCAGGCCGACGAGGAACACGATCGTGGGCCCGAGCTTCGAGAACCCGTGTGACTCCTTGAGCGCCAGCGCCCAGACCGTCTCGAACAGCCCCGCGAGAAACAGCACTACCCAGGTCATGCGCACCTCCGGACGAGCTTTCGTCAGTTGCCAGGTGCGCGTCGTCTTTGCTTGGCCGGGTACGGCGCGCGTCTCGTCCGGTGCTGCGTCCTCGAGCCTAGCCAACGGCCGAGCGAACGCGGTCCCGCTCGCCGCACGATGGTGAGCTCGCTCCCCGCGCTGGGGGATCGCCGCCGCGCCGCGCCGTGACGAAGGTGGTCGCGAGACGGGCGCGCGAGGGGTGACCAGGACCAGACCTTGGGTGGCTACTCGCGCGGGGCGCGCGCGGCGAGCCTTGTCGCACACCCCGACGACCCCGGTACCGCACGTGAACTCACTCCTCGACATCGCCCGCTTCGAACTCGCCGCCTGGCGCGCGGACCGCCACCCGGACGCCTTCCCCTACGACGCCGTCGTCGCGGCGTTTCGCGCGGTCGGCAAGCACTTCGTCGCGGCCGAGCTGCTCGCCGACCTCGACGCCGTCCGCCGCGACGTGCCCCGCGGGTGCCCCGCCCACCGCCGGCTCGCGGGCTTCCTCGACACGACGCTCGACAAGTTCGACGGGCGCTACGACAACCCCAGCTACCTCGCGCTGGAGCAGCTCGGCCTGCCGGGCGCCGACGGCTGCCCGGCCCCCGGTCACGCCGCGCACCGGCGCGACCGGCTGATCGCCCTGCTGATGGCGGACGTGCTGCGCTTCGAGCTCGAGACCGCGGACGGCGGGCTGGACCTCATGCCCGAGCTGCGGCCCGACGCGCGCCTGACCGGCAAGCGCTGCCGGCACGCGCTGCGCGCGATCCTGCCCGCGCTCGAGTGCCTGGGGATCGACGTCGACGCCGATCCGGACGACCCGATGGGCACGGCGCACCGGGTGTACCGCGCGGTGCTGGCCGGCGCCACGCCGGACGAGCGGCGCACGCTGCAGCTGACCGCGCTCCCCGTGTCGCTCGTCCACGACGAGTACATGTTCATCCGCGCCCTGCAGTCCTACGAGACGGTCTTCGCGCAGATCGGCGTCCAGCTCACGGCGGCGATCGCCGCGCTGACCCGCGGGCAGGCGGCGCCGGCGACCGCGGCTCTCGGCGCGGCCGAGGCGGCGCTGCGCGAGGCCTCGCCGCTGTGGTCGCTCGTGGCGACCATGCAGCCCGACGCGTTTCTGCGCTTCCGCGAGTACACCGACGGCGCCAGCGCCATCCAGTCGCGCAGCTACAAGCGCCTCGAGAGCCTGTGCCGGCGCCCGGACGCCGAGCGCCTCGACTCGCCGGCCTACCGCTCCGTCCCCGAGATCCGCGAGCGGGTGATTGCCGGCCGGCCGACCATCGACGAGGCCCTCCGCGGCGCGATCGCCGCGGGGCGGCTGAGCCCGGACGAGCACACCGCGCTCTCGGCGGCCATGGCCGGCTTCGAGGCCGCCATCGCGAAGTGGCGAAAGACGCACCACAGCATCGCGGTGCGGATGCTCGGCGAGCGCCGTGGCACGGGCGATACCGAGGGCGTGGCCTACCTCGAGCAGGCGCGCGGCATCCCGCTGTTCTCCGGCGGCTGCCCGTTCGCGCACGGCGCGCGCAGCGCGGACGCCGCCCCGGCCGGGGCGCTGCAGCTCACCCCGGCCTGAGCGCGCCGCTGCGGCCCTCACGTCCGGCGTTGTGCCGGCGCCCCGGTCGCGCCTGCGGGTCGACACCGACACCTCCGCGTGTTCCTGCACGGGCAGCGCGCCGTCAGCTTCGTGCAGATCGAGGTGCACGGCCAGGGATTCGGTGATCGGCCGCCTCGTTTGTGCGCCAGCTCGACGGCGCCGACGGCGAGGAGCGCTTCGCCGCGGCCGAGGCGCGCGCGCTCGCGCTATTTCTACGACCAGTTCTGACCCGCGCGTTAGCCTCATCGCGATGACCGCCCCGTCGCTGCTTCGGCCCGGCGCGCTCGACGGGTGCGCCGTCGTGGCGGGCGGCGCGTACGCGGTGGCGTGTGCGGAGGCGGGCGCGGCGATCGTGTCCCCTGCCGATGCGGGGCCGGTCGACATGCTCGTCGTGGATGGCGCGGTGGCTTTCGGGTCCGGTGGGTTCGAGGGGCTGCGCGCCGCGCTCGACGGCGCGTGGGGCGAGGTGCTGGCGGTGGCCGAGCGCCACTGGCTGATCGACGGCGGTGGCGCCGGCGCGGGCGGCAAGCTCGTGCTCGTGGCGCCGCGCGCGGACGCCGGCGAGCATGCCGTCGCGGCGGCTGCGGCGCTGGAGAACCTGGCCCGCACGCTGGCCGTCGAGTGGGCGCGCTTCGGCGTGCGCGCGGTGGTGGTCGCGCCCGGGCCGCGCTCGACCGACGACGAGCTCACCGCGCTCGTGGCCTTCCTCGCCTCCGCCGGCGGCGAGTACTTCAGCGGCTGTCGCTTCGACCTGCGATGAACCGCGGCGCGACGCGGGCGGCGCTCGCCGTCTTCGCCATCGGCGTGCTGGGCGTCTGGCTCGTCAAGCCGATCGGGGACGCCTGCCCCGACGTCGGCCGCCTGCCCGCCGGCAGCCAGAGCTCGTCGTCACCGTCGTTCTCGCCGCCGCTGACGCGGACCTGCACGTA
>JAUXSD010000014.1 GCA_030681525.1 Solirubrobacteraceae bacterium | reverse complement strand
ACAACGACGCGGTTCTGGCCGGGTTTGCGGCGTCCGCCGGTGCCGGGTCGGGCGGCGGCGCTCACGATGTCCTCCCAGCGCGGGAAGCGGCGCAACGGCGCCGGCGCGGCGGTGCCGACGAGGATCTCGACGAGGCCGCGCCGGCGGCCGCGACTTCGTCGTCGCTGTCCGTGTGCGGGGGTCGCGGGCGTGGAAGATCACGGCCGCAGGACGGCTGATGCTCGCGCCACGACGCGGTCCGGCCGGGTCATCGGCGGCGGCCGGCACCCACGCTAGGCACCGAGGTCCGCGTACAATCCGGGTGTGACGATCAAACAGCGCCTGCATAAGCTCGTTGACGAGCTGTCAGACGGCGAGGCCGACGAGGCGCTGCGCTACATCGCCCAGCGCCGCTCAGACCCGGTGATCGCAGCGTTTCGCGATGCGCCCGTCGATGACGAGCCGGTGACGCTCGCTGATGAGCAGGCGCTCGCCGAGGTGCATGCCGATCGTGACGCCGGCGTCGCGCGGATCTCGTTCGCTGAGATCAAGCGCAGCCACGGCCAGGCGTGAGCGCCGAGCCGTGGTCGGTCGAGTTTGAGCGTCGCGCCGCCAAGGATCTCGAGCGGCTTGATCCACCGGTCCGCCAACGCGTGATCACAGCGATCCAGCGGCTCGCCGATGACCCGCAGAGCGCTGGGTTGCGCAAGCTGGCCGGGCGCTCGGAGTCGCGGCTGCGCGTCGGTGGCTGGCGCGTGATCGTCGACCTCGACGTCGCGCAGCGCACCATCGTGGTCGTGCGCGTCCTGCCGCGCGGCCGCGCTTATGACCGCTGAGCGTTCTCGTGTCGCACAAGCACCGGGCCTTCGTAGCGGCCACGCGCGAGGCCCTGCGTTTCAGTCGCCATCGCCGTCGTCGTCTTCGGGGTTGCGGAGCGCGCGCAAGCCGGCCAGCAGCTCGGGCAGCAAGAACGAGTACTTGCCGTTGACGTTGAGGTGGCGGCGGACGAACGGCGAGAGCCGCGCGACGTCGGCGTCGAGGACGGTGCGGCCCTGCGCGCGCAACTCATCGAGGGCGGCGTTCATGTAGCGGGCGTTCCATAGCACGATGCAGTTGAGGACCAGGCCGAGCGCGCCGAGCTGGTCTTCCATGCCCTTGTGGTAGCGCTCGTACAGCTGGCCTTTCCTGCCGTGAAAGACGTGACCGGCGAGCGAGTGGCGGCCTTCTTGGAGGTTGCGTACGCCCTTGATGTCGCGGCGGTAGGTGTCGTCGTCGATGTAGACGAGGATGTGCAGGCTCTTGAAGATCCGCCCATACGACGCGATCCCCTCACCCAATGGCGTCGGGTTGCCGTCGCGTTGCAGCATCCTGACGACGTCGTAGGCGCGCACGGTGCCGGTGTAGATCGATGCGACGATGCGCAGGATGTCCTCCCAGTGGCGGCGCACGCGGTCAAGGTCGATCCGGCCGCGCGCCGCGGTGTTCAACGGGCCGTAGTCGGCCGTGGGGTCGATGCGCCATGAGCGCTGGTCGGGCATGTCGGCGAGCTCGGGGCGGTACTCGATGCCCAGCAGCTGCGCGAGGCCGAACACGAGGTCGCTGTAGGTGCCGGTGTCCGCGACGATGATGTCCGGGCGCTGCCCGCCGTCCTGGCTGAAGATGACGTCGATCATGTGCAGCGACTCGCCGGGGGTGCCCGAGACGACCTTCGCGGCCAGGCCGGAGCCCTGATCGTTGACCATGTTCAGCCACGTCACGCCGCGCTTGGAGCCGAAGTACTTGCGATTCGGACGCGCGTAGACGCTCGGCACGGGGACGATGAAACGCATCCCGTCGATCCCGGCGACCAGGCCGCCGCCCCACGCCCGCGCGAGCGCGATGCCGGCCTGCGCGGCGATCAGCCACCCGTTCGCCGGCGCGTACGTTTCCGTGCCGAGGTAGTTCTGGTTGACGTGGCTGAGGCGATCACGCTCGAGCGCCGCCACGCCCTTCTTGACGATCGGCGAGTACCCGATGTTCAAGGCGTGCGCGGTCAGGCACGCCGCGATCGTCACATGCAGATCAGCCAGGCGGGTCTGTCCGCCGGACGCCGCGACGAACGCCGCGACGAACTCGGGCTCCCACGCCATGACCTCCAGGATCACCTCCGGCAGATCGACGCGTGGCAGCAACGCGTTGACGTCGCGGCGCAGCTCGATCAGGCTCGCCGGCTCCTGCAGCGCCTCGAGACGCTCGATGTGCAGCTGCCCGTCGCTGTCGAGGCTGACCGCGGTGTTCTCCGCCAGCCGCCCGCTGACGGCGCGGTACGCGCCATCGAGCGTCCGCGCATGCTCGGCGAGCAGCTCATCGGGGGCGGCGGGCAGCGACAAGGCGGTCAGCACGGCGGGCTTGGCAGTCCTCCACGCGTCGCCGGCGAGCAGCTGCGCGCGCGGGTCGCGCCACCGTGTCGAGGCGTTGGCGTAGATCTCGCGGCGCTTGAGATGGCGATGAAACGCCGTCAGCACGCAGAACACGTACGCGTTCTTGTCGACCGCGCCATCAGGCAGGCCCGGGGCATCGAACACGAGACGCTTCCACGAACCGCCAATCAGCGACCCGTCAACATCAGCGCTCGTCAGCCTGCGGCTACGCAGCAGCTCTGGCATGCGCTGCATCTCGCCCAGGACCGCTCGCGCATCGGCGGTTGCGCCGAACTCGACCACGCCGGTCAGCGTCTTGAGGAACCCGGTCACCGTCGCGATCCGTGTCGCGAGCTGCGCGCGCTTGACAGCGTCGTCGTCGCTGTCGGGCGGCACCAGCTCGCCAATCGCCGCGACCGCCGCGCGCAGCTCGCCCCGCGAGACGACCGCGTCGATCAGCTCCCACACCTCGTCAAGCCCCAGCTCCCCGCCCCCGGCGCTGGCGTCCAGTAGCACCTCGACCGCGGTCGCGAGCTTCGCCGACGCGCGCGCCAGACGCGGGTGCTGGCGCGCCTTCTCCTTGACCGATTCGCGCTCGGCCTTGCCCAACAGCTCGGTGACCATCAACAGATCCAGCAGCTCCAGGCAGTCATCGGTCGCCTTGGCCTCCAACGCCACGACTGTCGCCAGCAGCGTCGCCAAGCGCCGCGACCGCGGATGGCGACGCAGCGTCCGCGCGTTCGCGGTCATCCCGTAACGCGCGAGCTCAACCAGACGCCGCTGTGCCACCACGCCATCCAGACCGAGCCCGGCGAGGCCGAGCGCTTTGATCTCCGCGACCCGCGCGATCGCGCGCTCCAGGCTGCGGCCCGACGGCTTCGCCGGCCCCTTACGCCACCGCTCAAGATCGGAGAACCGCCCGCCGTCCGCAACAGTCAGTAGACGCTCAAGCAGCCGGCACTGCCTGTCAGTGAGCAGGCCGGCGAGCGTGTCCCACAGGCGCTGGGTCGCCTCGTCACGCACACGCGCGACCAGCCGCGCGAGCGTCGTGACGCCCGGCAGCAACACGCCGCGTTCAAACAGCCAGCCGATCGCATCGTTGAAGATCGCCTTTGGGCCGTCGCCCGTCGTCCACGCCCGCGCGTCAACCCACTCCTCGAGCTCCCGCGCGACCTCGGCGAAATCCCGTAGTCCGCCTGCCCGCTTGATCTCCTCGGCATGCTCAAAGCGCGTCGTGCGACGCTCGGTGTAGCGCGTCACGCACGACGCGTCCGCGATCTCCAGCTGACTCGCGAGGTAGTCCAGCACGACGCCCGGGACCTCGAGCGGATCGGCGAGAAACAAGCCCAGCGACCGGACCGTCGTCAGCTGCAGCGCGAACCCGAGGCGGTTGTGCTTCCCGCGGTGCCCGGCGATCAATGCCCGGTCCGAGTCGTCGAGAAAGAACGAGCGCTCCAGCTCCGCTCGCGGCGGCGGCCCACCAAACCGCCCGTACGCGGCCGCTTCCTGGTCGCTCAGAAACTCAACGGGCACCACGCGACACGGTACGGCCGATCAACCAGCAGCGGCCCCGCGGCCCTTATCGTGACTTTTCGTTCCGATGCTCCTCAAGGGCCGAGTACCACAGCTCTCCGCGGGTTTGCGGGGTGCCCGCGCCAAGCTCGCTAGAGACTGTGACCAGATGCACGATGTCATTGCCAGGCGCGATCGCCGCGTACGCAGCAGCCGCAATGCCGCCGTCGCGGCCTTCGCCACCAACGATGAGCGCAAACAGCGTGGTCATCGCGACAGCGCCAGCAACCAGGAGCGGGACGTAGCGCCGGCGCCGTACCTGTGCGCCCGCGCGGGGTGGGCGCGGCTGTCCGGCAAGCGCGTCGGGAAGCTTCCCCGCGAGCGGGTCGGCTGCGCGCAGTCGCTGCATCAGGTCAGTCATGTCCGTCTTGCCTGAAGCTGTGTGATTGGGACATCCGGAACTGATCGCGCGAGCTCGCGCGTCAGCCGGCGGCGCGCGCGGTGCCCGCGCACGTCAAACGTCGCGCGCGAGCAACCAAGCACCTCGGCGGCCTCGCTGCTGGTCAGCCCGTCCCAGGCAACGAGCAGCAGCGCCTCACGATCGTTGTCCGATAGCGCCGCCAGTGCCCGCAGCAACGGCCGATCAGGGTCCAGGCCCGTCGGAGTCTGTGGCTGCGCCTGCTCCACGATCCGTTGAGCAACCGCCGCGCGCCGCGCGTCACCACGGCGTCGGTTCGCCAATACGCGGCGGGCGATGCCCAACAGCCACGGCAGCGGAGGATCCGGAATCTGACCTGAACGGCGCCACACCGCCAAGAAGGTCTCCGCAACGACATCATGCGCCGACGCCGCATCCGTACGCCGCAGCGCGTAGGCCAGCACCTGGCGGTGACAGCTCTCCCACAACTGCTCGACGATGGCCTCTCGATCTGCCTGCACAGCTTCTTACTGTCCAGCACATCGGCATTTCTTACATCCCGCCTCGAAATGCCGATCCGTTAGCGGTGTCCCAGATCCGGTTCGATTGTGGGCGGCTTGCCGCTTTCGACCGAGCGGTCGACAACCGTCCGGTCTATCGGGTTGGTCACTGCCCGGGCCAGCGTTAGCGGTGTCCGCTCCGGCGTCGCATCGGCGTCGGGGGTGGGGCGGCTGCGTCCCGACGCTGCTGGTCGCGCCACATGACCTGGTTCCTCCGCTGTCTGGCTCCGTCCACGAGTACCCGTGCGGCATATCGAGTCGGCGTCCCCGTTCCGGTGACGCGGGAGGATCCCGGGTGAGCGCGGGAGGGGAGCCCGCACCAGTCGTACGCGCCGGACGGATCGCGATCTGCGGAAACTCGCCGAAACCCGTTGTTCGGGCTGTTTGTTGCCGGTACCCCCGCACATTGCCGAATCGGTTGCCGATTCGCGGCCTCGCTCGGGGGAGCAAACGGCAGCTGCCAAGAGGTATTCCATCCAGCAAACACAGTCGTCTAGAGGGTTCCTGGGACGATGCTCTGTGGCGACAGAAGAGGATTGGGGACTGCGACGGCATTTGCATTCGTCGCTGGCTGCGGTCACGCTGCGGTCTTCTTGCATGTGCCCTTTTGGCACTCCCGCGTGGTCGCGGATCCGAGCAGTAGCCGCCGTCCAGCAGCACCAGCCCTACACGACGCCCAGTCTCGACTGGACACGTTGGTATCCGTCGGCGGCGCCGACCTTGAAGCCGTGCGCCTCCTGCGCGATCACCGGCATCGGTTGAACGCACGCTCCGCGCGGCACCTCCGGCGGCAGGGCACGTGGACGCAAGAAGCATCTGAGATCTCGCGGCAGGCCTAACACAACAATCCCGCCGCCTCCTCCCTGAATCGGTTCACCGAGCGGCGGAGTTGCGGTGGCGTCCCACGCGATAAAGCCCCGCAGTCGTGAGCCGCGGCGCTTCCACGCACCCACTCGGCGCCGGCCGTGCCCTCTGCGAGCTCCTGCTTGCAGCTGCACGCGAACAGATCCCGTCATCTCACACCACAACCAGGAGGCCCACCATGGCCATCAGTACCCCAGTCACGGGCGAGCTGCGTCTCGCCCTGGACGAGATCCTCGTGCGCGAGAACGTCCGCGAGCTCGACGCCGCACACGTCGACAACCTCGCGGAGTCGATCGCGCTACGCGGTCTGCTCGTGCCACTGATCGTCCGACCCACACAGGCGGGCTACGAGCTCGTCGCCGGCTATCACCGCATGGCGGCGTGCCGCAAGCTCGACCTGCCCGACGCGCCCGTTGTGGTCC
>JAUXSD010000352.1 GCA_030681525.1 Solirubrobacteraceae bacterium | reverse complement strand
AGCTGCCCAAGGCCGCGCTCCCCGCACAAGCCCGCACCGACCTCGCGACCGCCGCCGGCGGCGCCGAGTACGTCCGCGACGACCACCTCACCCGCGTCACCCACGCCGCCGGCCGCTCCTACCCCGACCTGCTGCGGCTGCGCAGCGGCCGCCACCTCAGCGCGCCGGACGCGGTCGTGTACCCCGCCGATCACGACGAGGTCGCGGCCGTGCTGGCAACGTGCGCAACCCACGCGATCGCGGTCGTCCCGTTCGGCGGCGGCACGAGCGTCGTCGGCGGCGTCGAGCCGGTCGGCGCGCCGTTCGCTGCCGCGATCAGCCTCGACCTCGCCCGCCTCGACCAGTTGCACGCGCTCGACGCGAAGTCCCAGCTCGCCACGTTCGGCGCCGGCACGCTCGGCCCGCGGGTCGAGCGCCTGCTCGAGCCGCACGGCCTCACGCTCGGGCACTTCCCGCAGAGCTTCGAGTTCTCGACCGTCGGTGGCTGGGCCGCCACACGCTCCGCCGGCCAGGCCTCGACGGGCTACGGGCGCATCGACGAGCTGGTCGTCGCGCTGCGCGCCGCCACGCCGTGCGGCGCGCTGAGCACCCTGGCGGTCCCCGCGAGCGCCGCCGGCCCGGACCTGCGCGAGCTGCTGCTCGGCTCCGAGGGCGTGCTCGGCGTCATCACCGAGGTCAGCCTGCGCGTCCGGCCGCGCCCCCGCCGGCAGCGCTACGACACGTACGCCCTCCCGGGATTCGAGGCCGGGACCGAGGCGCTGCGCGAGCTCGAGCAGGCCGGCGCCTCGCCCGACGTCGCGCGCCTCTCCGACGAGGAGGAGACGCGCATCTCGCTCGCGCTCGCCTCGCACCCGGCCGCGACCCGGCTGCTGCGCGCGTACATGAACGCCCGCGTCCGCCACGGCCCCCGCGGTCGCACCGCCCGCGACCGGCCGACAGGCTGCATGACGATCCTCGGCTTCGACGGCGACCCCGCCGAGGTTGGCCTGCGCCGCGTCCGGGCCCGCCGGATCCTGCGCCGTCACGGCGCCGTCGCGCTCGGCCCGGCCCCCGGCGCCGCCTGGGTCAAGGGCCGCTTCCACGGCGCGTACGTGCGCGACGAGCTCATGAGCCACGGCGTGCTCGTCGACACGCTCGAGACGGCGACGACCTGGACGGCCCTCACCGACACCCACGCCCGGATCCGCCGGGCGCTGCACGACGCGCTCGCCGGGCGCGGCACCCCGGCGGTCGTCATGTGCCACGTCTCGCACCTGTATCCGACCGGCGCGTCGCTGTATTTCACGTTCCTCGCGCGCCGGCAGGCCGGCGCCGAGCTCGAGCAATGGCGGGCCGCCAAGCAGGCGGCGAGCGAAGCGATCAGCACGGCCGGCGCGACGATCACCCACCACCACGCGATCGGCCGCGACCACGCACCGTGGCTGGCGGCCGAGGTCGGCGAGCTGGGGATCGCAGCGCTCCGAGCGGTCAAGGCGCACGTCGATCCGGCGGGGATCATGAACCCCGGCAAGCTCATCGCCTGAGAGCCGGACGCGCCCCTGCGTCAAGATGTACGCGTGACGACACCCGCCGCCTGCCCGCGCTGCGCCACGCCCTTCGAGTGCGGGATCGACACGGGCGACTGCTGGTGTCGCGAGGTGACGCTCGACCCGGCGACCCGCGCGGCCTTCGCGGAGTACTACGAGGGCTGCCTCTGCCGTGACTGCCTCACCGCGATGGAGGACCGGCCGGCCACGCCGAGCGTGCGCCAGTTCCTCGCCGCCCAGCTCAGGCGAAAGCTGGGTCGCGGCCGGGCTGCGGCCGGGCCGCCCAGCGGCTGACCGGCCGCCGCGTCCCGGTAACCTGACGCTATGTCAACCACCGCCGACGCCGCCCCTGCCGACGCCGAGCAGACCCCCGCGTTCTCGCTCGAGCTCTCCCAGGACCAGCGCGACATTCGCGACTGGGTCCACGGGTTCGCCGCCGGGGTCCTGCGCCCTGCCGCCCACGAGTGGGACGAGCGCGAGGAGACCCCGTGGCCGATCATCCAGGAGGCCGCGAAGATCGGCCTGTACGGCTTCGAGGCGATGGGCCAGTTCCATTCCGACCCCACCGGCCTGACGATGGCGATCGCCAACGAGGAGCTCTTCTGGGGCGACGCCGGGATCGGCATGGCGATCATGGGCACCTCGCTCGCCGTCGCCTCGATCTTCGGCTCGGGCACGCCCGAGCAGATGGGCGAGTTCATCCCGCAGTGCTTCGGCACGGCGGACGAGCCGCAGGTCGCCTCCTTCTGCGTCTCCGAGCCCGACGCCGGGTCCGACGTCTCCGCCCTGCGCACCACCGCGAAGTACGACGCGGCCAAGGACGAGTGGGTCCTCAACGGCCAGAAGGCCTGGGCGACGAACGGCGGGATCGCCAACATCCACGTCGTCGTGGCGACCGTCGACCGGACGCTGGGCTCACGCGGGCAGGCGGCGTTCGTCATACCGCCGGACACCCCCGGCCTGACGCAGGGCACGAAGGTCAAGAAGCACGGCCTGCGCGCCTCGCACACCGCCGACGTCTTCCTTGACGACGTGCGAGTCCCGGGCCGCTGTTTGCTCGGCGGCAAGGAGAAGCTCGACGCCAAGCTCGCCCGCGCCCGCGAGGGCGCCAGCTCGAAGTCGCAGACCGCGATGCAGACCTTCGAGGCGACGCGGCCCGTCGTCGGCGCGCAGGCGATCGGCATCGCCCGCGCCGCCTACGAGTACGCGCTGGAGTACGCCGGGCAGCGCCAACAGTTCGGCCGCGCGATCATCGAGAACCAGTCGATCGCGTTCGCGCTCGCCGACATGAAGATGGAGATCGATGCGGCGCGGCTGCTCGTCTGGCGCGCCGCCTGGATGGGCCGCACCGGGCAGCGCTTCACCGCCGCCGAGGGCTCGATGAGCAAGCTCAAGGCCGGCGAGGTCGCGGTCTGGGCGACCGAGCGCGCGATCCAGATCCTCGGCGGCAACGGCTACACGCGCGAGTTCCCGGTCGAGCGCTGGCACCGCGACGCGAAGATCTACACGATCTTCGAGGGCACCTCGGAGATCCAGCGGCTGGTCATCGCGCGGGCGATCTCCGGCCGGCAGATCGCGTAGACGCGCGCGATCCGATGACCGAGATCAAGGAGATCCAGCTGCACGGCCATCGGCTCAGCTACCGCTGCGGCGGGCGCGGGCCGCTGCTCATCCTCATCCACGGCATCACGAACTCGTCGGCGAGCTGGGAGCCGATCCTCGCGCTGCTCGAGCGCGACTTCACGGTCATCGCGCCCGACCTGCTCGGCCACGGCGACTCGGCCAAGCCGCGCGGCGACTACTCGCTGGGATCGTTCGCCTCGCTGCTGCGCGACTTCATGCTCGCGCTCGGCCACGAGCGCGCGACGGTCGCCGGGCATTCGCTGGGCGGCGGCATCGCGATGCAGATGGCCTACCAGTTCCCCGAGCGCGTCGAGCGCCTCGCGCTCGTCTCCAGCGGCGGGCTCGGCCGCCAGGTGACGCCGGTGCTGCGCGCGGTCGCGCTGCCCGGCGCCGAGCTCATGCTGCCGCTGCTGGCCTCGCGGGCGATCGTGAGCGCCGGCACCGCCGTCGGTGCCTGGATCGGGCGCCTCGGCCTGCGCACGGGCACGGACATCGCCGAGATGGCGGCCGGCCTGGCCTCGCTGCAGGACATCGAGACGCGCCGGGCGTTCGTGCACACGGCCCGCTCGGTCATCGACGTCCACGGCCAGCGCGTCGACGCGACCGACAAGCTCTACCTCGCCGCGGCGGTCCCGACGCTGATCATGTGGGGCGACCAGGACCCGATCATCCCCGCGCGCCACGGCATCCGCGCGCACGAGCTCATGCCCGGCAGCCGGCTGCGGATCTTCGCGGGCTCCGGTCACTTCCCCCACCACGACGATCCCGGCGGCTTCGTCACCACCCTGCGCGAGTTCGTCGAGACGACACAGCCCTCCGAGCCCGACGACGACCGGCTGCGCCGGCTCGTGGTCGAGCACGGGCGCAAGGCCGCGTAACGAGCGATCGCTCAGGCGGCGAGCGCCACCGCGTGCTCGTGCGCCGCGGGCTCGGCGAAGCGCGCCAGCGCCTCGCCCTCGGCGGTCAGCTCCCCGACCACGCGCTTGGCGAGCCGGCCGAACGGCTGCAGCTCGAGCGTCGCGACGCGCCGCTTCACCGCGATCGCCCACGTCCCCGCCACGACGCCGTCGACGAGGAACGTGGCCTTCACGCGCAGGTTCTTCGTCGTGACGAGCGGGCGGTGCTCGTCGGCGATGATCCGGCTGCGGTCGTCGTAGGCGAGCACGAGGCTGTCGAACTCCGGCAGGTAGCGGACCGGCGCGCCGGCGTCGGCGCCCGGCCGCGGCGCGTCGGGCAGGTCGAACAGCTCGCGGCCCTGCCCATCGGCAAACACCGCGAGCTCGTCGCGCATCCCGTCGAGCACCTGCTTGAGCCCACCGATCCCCGACCACGCCTGCACGTCGGCGGCGCTCGCCGGACCGAACGCGCCGAGGTAGCGCCGGACGAGCGCGCCGGGCGCGGCCGGGGCCGGCGCGCTGTCGAGGAACTCCTCGGCGAGCGCGAACGCGCAGACGCGCGGATAGCCCCAGCGCGATCCGCCGCCGGCGTCGGGCACCATCACGAGCGGCACGAGCGTGCGCGCCGCGTAGCCCAGCGCGCGGTCGTCGACGTCGGGGAAGCGCTCCTGCAGGCCGGCGCGGATCGCATCGAAGTGAAGCGGCGTCCCGGCCAGCAGGTCGCGCGTCGCCGACACGACGGCGTCCGGATCGAGGCCCTCGGCCCGCGCGCCGAGCACCCGCAACGCGACCGCCGCCGGCGGCTGCAGCGCGAGCCGCAGCGCCACGTAGTCGGCGGCGCTGAAGAGATGCAGGGTCGAGCGCATGAGCGTCGCGCGGACGACCGTCCGCTCCGCGAGCGCGCCCAGCAGCGCGTCGCCCGAGAACCCCTCCAGCCGCGACCACAGCCCGGTGAACGGGTGCTTGGGCTCCTGCGCCTGCATGCCGGCGAGGCGCGTGACGGCGGCCGGCACGGCGCAGTCCGCCGCGCGCTCGAGCAGCATCTGCCGCGCGAGCGTCGCGCGGTTGAGGTCGCGGGCGCCGAGGACCGTGGCCGCGCCCATCAGCGCAGCTCGTCCGCCAGCAGGTCCATCAGCAGCGCGTCGTGCCACTCCCCGTCGCGGCCGCGCTCGTAGGAGCGCATGATGCCGACCGGGCGAAATCCGAGCGAGGCGTACACGGCGATCGCGCGCTCGTTGGCGGCCGCCGGATCGATGATGAGCCGGTGGTGGCCGCGCTCGCGCGTCAGCCAGCGCGCCGCCAGGCGCAGCGCCCGCGAGCCGTGGCCCGCGCCGTGCAGCGCGGGGTCGAGGAAGATGTCCAGCCCCGCGTGGTGGTAGTCGGGCTCCTCCTCCTCGTAGACGCCGAGCCAGCCGGCCAGCCCCCCGTCGACCTCGATCGCGAAGGCCTCGCTGCCCGCCGCATCGGACTCAAAGCCGGCGCGGTGATGGTCGAAGTCGTCGGGTCGCGAGCCCCACCAGCGTGCCACCTGCGGGTCGCCGACCAGCGCCGCGAGGCGATCGGCGTCGGCGCCGCGCAACGGGCGCAGCACGACGCGCTCGTCGCGCAGAGTCGGCAGCTCGCAGTTCACGTCGCGGGCGCCGTCGCCGGCGCGGCCGCCGGCTCGTCCGCCGCATCACCGGCCATCCGCTTCAGCGCCCGCGCCGACTCGCGGTCCACCGCGTCCTTCATCGCCATCCCGAAGACGGCCAGCAGCGACTCCGAGGCCAGCGGGTGCAGGCGCTCGAGC
>JAUXSD010000351.1 GCA_030681525.1 Solirubrobacteraceae bacterium | reverse complement strand
GGCGGCGGCAAGGGCCTGGTCGTCAGCCTCCGGCTCCATCGCCGACGTGTCGGTCGCCTGCTCGGCATCGGCCGACGGCGTGGGCTGGCGGATCGGACGCGAGCCGATCGGGCTCTTGTAGCTGCTGCCGGTTGCGGCCGGGCTGAACGGGGCCGGTTCGTAACCCGAGGCGACCGCCTGCGAGCCGAAGCGCTGCCACGTCACCGTGACCTTGGTGCCGACCGGCACGCGCGGATAGAGGTCGAGGACGTCCTCGTTGAGCATGCGGATGCAGCCCTTGGAGACGGCCTGGCCGATCGTCCACGGCGCGTCCGTGCCGTGAATGCGATAGAGGCTCGAGCCGAGATACATGGCGCGCACGCCGAGCGGGTTCATGCGATGGCCGCCCGGCACCCACAGCGGAAGCTTGGGGTTTTCGCGCAGCATCTCAGGCGTCGGGCGCCAAGAGGGGTTCGCCCGCTTGTCGGTGACGGTGGTGGCGCCCTGCCAGCGGCTCTGCTCACGCGGCACGGCGATCGGATAGCTGGTCGCCTGGCCGGCCTTGGTGATCAGGTAAAGGCGACGGTCGCCGAAGCTGACGATGATCTGACCCGCGGTGTACTTCGGGTCGAAGGACACGTTCTGTTTGCCGCCGCCCCATTCCTGGCCGCCGCCCCAGAGAAAATCCAATAGCCCTTGCGCCTGTGCCTGCGGCGCCGCAACGAGGACGGCGGTGGAAGCCAGGCCTGCGAAGACAAGAGAACTCATCAGACTGCGAGACGGCATTACTGAATGGCTCCGGGGTTTTCGGTTTAGCTCGCTGGGAGCTTGAGGCGATATGGTGAATGTAGGGTATATAACAGTACCACTTTCGCGCGGCAGAGCATGACGGCCACAGTTGGTTCCGTATCGCACCATTTGCCGCTGTTTCACCGATTTTGGCGGATGCTGTTCCCCGGCTGCACGGTGAAGGCCCTGAATTCTCCGGCGGTTTGGGTGTTGCGGTGAGGCACGCCCGACGCGCGCCTATCTGATTCGTCTCGGGCTGGGATCTCATCTGTTGAAAATGTGCACACCAATTTTGTGGCGCTGCAACATTATCTGCAACCCTAAATGTCCACGTTTGTTCTCTTTTTGATCTTGACCTGAATCATCGTTCGCTCTAGAACAAAAAACGAACGCGACGGCATTCGAGCTGCCGTCGCCTCGGTTGTAGCGAGAGCGTTCCCGTG
>JAUXSD010000350.1 GCA_030681525.1 Solirubrobacteraceae bacterium | reverse complement strand
GGCGCCGATCTGCTTGGCGATCTTGCAGACGGCGGTGATGTCGACCAGCTCCAGCGTCGGATTGGACGGCGTCTCGAAGAAGAACAGCTTGGTGTTCGGCCGCACGGCCTTCTGCCAGGCGTCGAGATCGCGGCCGTCGATCAGCGTCGACGTGATGCCGTAGCGCGGGGCGAGCGTCTCGACGACATAGCGGCAGGCGCCGAACAGGGCGCGCGCGGAGACGATGTGATCGCCGGCCTTGACGTAGGACATCACCGCCGCGTTGACGGCGGCCATGCCGCTCGCCGTGGCGCGGGCATCCTCGGCGCCCTCGAGCAGCCGCACGCGCTCCTCGAACATGGCGACGGTCGGATTGCCAAAGCGGCTGTACTGGTAGCCGGGATCCTCGTTCTTGAAGCGTGCTTCGGCCTGCTCGGCGGTGACGTAGACGAACCCCTGCGTCAGGAACATCGCCTCGGAGGTTTCGCCGAACTGCGAGCGCAGCGATCCGCCGTGCACGAGCTGTGTTTCGGGCGCCCACTTCTTGGGGCTTGCCGCTCGATCGTCATTGCTCGCCATGCGCGCTCCTGCGGGCTCGCTCGCCCAAGAAAAACCCGGCCGGCGGCTAGGCACCGCTCGTAAAATAGCCGCGCTGAAGCTTCGGGTGCGCACGGCCCTTTTAGCGAGTTGTTTTACGTGGCTGCAAGCCGGCCGGCCAAATGACCACGAAGTGTGTTTGGGGGATTACTCCCGCATCGCGCTTGGCGTCAAGGCCCGCTTGCTCTAGAGCGACAAAGCTGCGCTTTCCGGCAAGGATTTAACGACGATGGCTAAGCCCGAGGTCAAAGCTGCGAAGGCCGCGCCCAAGGCGCCCGTCGAGGGCATCCTGCCCTCCCAGGCGATCCGCGAGCTCATTGTCGCCGAGGAGGTGAGGCTCGCCGAGCCACTGCTGCCCAACCAGCTGCAGCCGGCCAGCCTCGACCTGCGCCTCGGCAATGTGGCCTACCGGGTGCGGGCCAGCTTCCTTCCCGGGCGCGACGAGCGCGTCACTGCCAAGCTCGATGATCTGCAGCTGCACTCCATCTCGCTGTCGCAGGGCGCGGTTCTGGAGACGGGTTGCGTCTATGTGGCGCCGCTACTCGAAAGCCTGGCTTTGCCCGAGGGGCTGTGCGCCGCGACCAACCCCAAGAGCTCCACCGGCCGCCTCGACGTGTTCACGCGCGTCATCGCCGACGGCGTCTCGGCTTTCGATCAGATTCCGGCCGGCTATGAGGGCCCGCTGTACGCCGAGATCTGCCCGCAGACCTTTCCCGTCGTGGTGCGCAAGGGCTCGCGCCTGTCGCAGATCCGCTTCCGCGCCGGCGGCCCTGACGCCAAGCCGGTGCAGGACATTCCGCTGTCGATCGACCTTTCGGGCGACCAGGACGGTCTCGTCGGCTACCGCGGCAAGCGCCATACGGGTCTCGTCGATGTCGATGCGGTCGGCGCCTGCGCCATGCTCGACTTCTGGGAACCGATCTATGTGCGCGGCAAGAAGCGGCTGATCCTCGACCCGGATCAGTTCTATATCCTCGCCTCGAAGGAAGCGGTGCACGTGCCGCCGACGCAGGCCGCCGAGATGGTGCCGTTTAATCCGCTGGTCGGCGAGTTCCGCGTCCACTATGCGGGCTTCTTCGACCCAGGCTTCGGCCACGCCGAAGCCGGCGGCGCCGGTTCCAAGGCCGTGCTCGAGGTCCGCTCGCACAACGTGCCGTTCATGCTGGAGGACGGGCAGACGATCGGCCGCCTGGTGTACGAGCAGCTCACCGACACGCCCGAGCTGCTATATGGCCGCGACCTCGCCTCGCACTACCAGGCGCAGGG
>JAUXSD010000166.1 GCA_030681525.1 Solirubrobacteraceae bacterium | reverse complement strand
CGCGATGGGGGACGGTGAGGTTGTTGTCCGATTTAGCCAGGAACAGCATGTCGGCAATCATCCGCGACAGACGCTCGAACTCTTCCGCGTTGGAAGCCAGTACGTCCTGGTATTCGGCTAGTGTCCGGGTCTTGGACAGAGTGACCTGGGTTTGTGTCAGCAGATTGCTGACCGGCGTGCGCAACTCGTGGGCGAGATCCGAGGAAAAATCGGACAGCCGGTGGAAGGATTCTTCGAGTCGGGCCAGCATCTCGTTCAGGGTTTCCGCCACCTCGGCCAGTTCGACGGGAATGGAAGCTGCCGACAGCCGTTGGTCGAGGCGGTTTGCGGTGATGCCTGCGGCGCGACGACTGATGTCCCGAAGGGGCGCCAGTCCCCTGCGCGCCGCCACCCAGCCGAGAAAGCCGGTCAGCAGCGCGGCCAGACCCATGACCGTCCACAACGCCGCCCGAAACGAGTGCATGAAATGTTCGTGATGCGACAGGTCGGTGGATACGGCTACGACCATCGGAGCCACGCCTTTGATACCGGTTGGCACTTCGGCGGAAATCCCGCGATGGCGACGGTTCTCCGGGTCTGTCCAGAGCGTCGGGCGGAGAGGTTTCCCTCTGGCTCTGGCGAGCAGTTCTTCCGGAAATTTCGCACCTTTGGTCGAATACAGGGTTTGGCCGCGCGTCAAAACAACTACCGCCAAGCTGTGGTGCCCCACGAAGGCGTCTTCCAGTTGTCTCGGTAGCGTCTCCAGTTCTCTGTCGGAGCGGGTTCTTTCCAAGGCGTGGCGGAGAAGTTCCAGTTTGCCATCGAGCAGTTCCATATCCAACTCTTCGAAATGCCGCTCGACGAGCGAGCCGATCAGCAGCCCCAACAGCAGCAGCACCGTCATAGAGACCGACGCGAAGAGCAGGGTCAGCCGGAACGTGATGGATTTGCGTCCTATCGGCCTCACTCGCTCGCCTCCAGCACATAACCCATGCCCCGGATGGTGCGGATCAGCTTGGGTTCGAAACCGTCGTCCACCTTGGCGCGCAAACGACGCATGGCGACCTCGATCACGTTTGTGTCGCTGTCGAAGTTCATGTCCCATACCTGGGATGCGATCAGCGAACGGGGGAGCACCTCCCCTTGGTGTCTCAGCAATAACTCGAGCAGAGCGAATTCCTTGGCCGTGAGGTCGATGCGTTTCCCCGCGCGTATCACCCTGCGCCGCAGGAGATCCAGTTCCAGATCGGCGGCCTGAAACAGTTGCGGTTCATTGGTCTTGCCGCGGCGCAACA
>JAUXSD010000347.1 GCA_030681525.1 Solirubrobacteraceae bacterium | reverse complement strand
ACGTACAAGATCTTCTGTGGCGTCCACACGGCCGCAGCGCAGGCGATGACCCTGAAGGTCACGAAGTAGCGCAGGCATCTCAGGCGTGTGCGTCGGCGGGCAGCCGCCGGCGCACGTACGCCAGGATCTCGCGCAGGAGATCGCGCTCGAGCAGCGCGGTCGCGGCGATCGTCGTGACGACGTAGAGCGTGAGCATCGCCAGGGCGGCGAGGAGCGTCGACTCCTCCCCCACGAGCTCCCGCAGCCCGAGGACGACGGCGACCGCCGGCACGCTCGGCAGCAGCGCCCGCGCGG
Source organism: Solirubrobacteraceae bacterium (assembly GCA_030681525.1). Taxonomy (GTDB): domain Bacteria; phylum Actinomycetota; class Thermoleophilia; order Solirubrobacterales; family Solirubrobacteraceae; genus CADCVQ01. The sequence continues at coordinate 15,915 of JAUXSD010000347.1, read as the reverse complement.
TGTGGCGGATGAGCCGGAACGCCGAGAACAGGCGCCGCAGGTAGAACATCCGCACGGAGAAGTTCACGGCCTCGACGAGCAGCGTCGCGATCGCCAGGCCCCGTAGCCCCTCGGTCGCCAGCAGCGGCAGCGCGATCGCCACGAACGCGACGATCGCGACCGCCGCGGCGATCCCGACGGGCTTCGTGTCGGCGCGGGCGCGGTAGAAGGCGTCCCAGTTGAAGCCGATCTGGTGGATCGCCACGGCGACCCCGATCGCCTGCATGAGCCCGATCCCCGGGCTCCAGCGTTCGCCGATCCCGAAGCGCACGAGGTCCTCGGCGAACACCGCCAGGCCGAGGCCGAACGGCGCGCCCCACATGAGCGCCAGCCGGTTGGACTTCACGAACGCCTCGTAGAGCAGCTCGGCGCGGTCCTTCACCGCGCAGATCGTCGGGTAGATCGTCTGCGTGATCGCCTGGTCGGCGCGGTCGGAGTACTGCGAGATCGACGAGGCGAGCGCGATGATGCCGACGCCCGCCAGCCCGAGCTCGGCCTCGCCGACGATGAGCAGGCCCTGGCCGACCACGATCCCCGACATGCCCGCGAAGAACAGCGGCCAGGAGAATGACGCGTAGGCGCGCGCCGCGACGCGGTCGAACACCCAGCGGAAGCGGTATGGCGACGCGCGCAACGACACGATCGCGCCGACCCACGCGCCGGCCACGACGCCGACGATGAGCGCCCAGTAGTTCCAGCCCGCCATCAGCAGCGCCACCGAGATGACGAAGGCGCTGATCGGGTCGGTGATCTGCAGCTTGCGCTGGCGCGCGAAGTCCATCTCGCGGTAGAAGATCCACAGCGGCGCCTGCAGCGCCTGGGCGGGCACGACGAGCAGCGCCACGAGCGCGGGCGCGATGATCCGGTCGTTGCCCATGACCAGCGCCATCGCGGGCACGAGCACGAGACCCGCGGCGAGCACGATCCCGGCGATCGACAGCTCGAACGTCATCGCCTTGCGAAACGCCAGCTCCTGGTCATCCTCGTCCTGCTGGATGAACTTGTCGCCGATGCCGACCTGGCGCAGGAACATCAGCGTGTAGAGGACGACGAGGATGACCCCCCACACGCCGTAGTCCGACGTCGTCAGAAACGCGGCGACGAGAAAGCCGCGGACGAGGTTCAGCGTGTTGACGCCGACGAGGAAGGCGGTGTTGATGATCGTCCCGCGGGCGGCCCGGATGCGCAGGCCGCTTCCGGCCTGCGGCCGTCCGCCGGGAACCTCCGGCGGGGCGTTCACCGCCGGCCTCCCCGCCGCGCGACCGGCGTGAGCAGCGGCGGCGGGCCGCCGGGCAGGCCGAGCCCGCCGAGGGTGCCGCGCACCTCGCGCGGGTCCTCGCGGCGCACGAGGCACAGCGCCGCACCGGCGACCGCATCGGCGAGCAGCGCGGTGGCCAGCACGGCCTGCGCGGGGCGCGGCCACCAGCGGGCGGCGTAGCGGCGCATCGAGGCCACCCACTCGGCCCGCATCCGCGCCGGGTCGGCCTGCTGGACGCGCGTCACGCTCGTGCCGTAGCCGTGGACGGCGGTGGCGCTCGGGACGATCTCGGCGCGCCGGCCGGCGCGGGCCAGGCGCGCGCACAGGTCGCCGTCGTTGAAGAACAGCGGGAAGGCCTCGTCGAACGGAGCGGGCTGCAGGTCCTGACGGGCGGCCATGACGCAGGCCGCCGCCGGGCAGAAGACCGCCACCGGCTCGCGCGGCGGGCCACCGGCCCAGAGATCCTCGTAGCGGCGCCGCGCGAGCGTGCGGCCGCCGCGGCGGGCGTCGATCCGCCGGCCGACGCTCGTGAAGCCCAGCAGCGCGCCGGTCAGGCGCAGGTCGCGGCGGGCGAAGAGCTGCGGCGTTCCGTCGGGATCGCGCAGCAGCGCCGCGGCGATGGCCACCTCGGGGCGCGCGAGCAGGCGCGCGCGCAGCTCGGCCGCACAACCGGGGTCCATGACGCAGTCGGGGTTGAGGATCAGGACGTGGTCGCCACGGGCGGCGGAGTACGCGGCATTGACCGCGGCGGCGAAACCGGTGTTGGCGCCCATCTCGAGCAGCCGGATCCGCTCGTCGCCGCGGACCCGCGCGCGGACGCGCTGCACGCTGGCGTCGCGCGACGCGTTGTCGGCGACGACGACCTCGACCTCGAGCCCCTCCCCCGCCTGCCCGAGGGCGCCGTCGAGGCACGCCTCGATCTCCTCGGCGTGGTCGTAGGTGACGATCAGGATCGAGACGAGGGCGGGCGCTCTCACAGCGCCACGATACGGCGGTCGGCGGCTGCGCCGGTGCGCGCCACTTCGCGCGGGCGGCCATGCCCAGCAGAGATCGCCGGTCGATGCGGATGTGCGGCAGGATTGCCGGCGAGGGGGCTCTCAGCGCCCACGCCGGATGCACTTCTGCCGGATCGAGGGTCGCGTCGTACCGCGCCGGCACTTGTGCATGACATGCGTGTGGTTCTGCCGCCGATCGCTCGAGGCGCCCGCGATCCGGCAGTTGTGCATGCCGCGCATGATCGGGCGACACCTCATGGCCCCGGCGCGCCGCCGGGCTTCACGTCATGCATGAACGACCGGCACGCTGGTCGCCCAGGGCTGACAACTCGCCCCGCACCGTCGTCTAGCCTGCGCGCCCCATGCCGATGCAGGACTTTCTCGCCGGGGTGCTGCTGTTCGCGCTGATGCTGGCGCTCGTCGCGGCCGCCACCGCGCTGCTCGTGCGCCGCCTGCGCCACCTCGACCGGCTCGAGCTCGCGCTGGCCGGCGTGGTGGTCGGCACCGGGGTGCTCATCGCCGTGCACCTCGTACCGCTCATGCTCGGGATCCTCACGCGCGGGACGGTGCTGGCGGCCGCCCTGCTGGCGGTCGGGCTGGCCGCGCTCGTCGCGCCCGCCGGCGACGACGCGCCCGACCCATCCCCCGCCGACCGCCCGATCGCGCCCAGCAGCCAGGCCTCGTGGGCGCTCGCCGCCCTCGCCGCCGGGTTCGCCGCCGTCGCCGCGCTCGCCGACCTCGGCCGCTGGGCCGGCGACGAGCTCGTCGGGGTCGACCCGCTGACGTTTCACCTGCCGAACGTCGCCCGCTGGATCCAGAACGGCTCGATGTGGCACATCGACCAGTTCGTGCCGCTGCTGGCGCACGGTAACTACCCCAACAACGGCGACGTCGTCCTGCTCAGCACGGTCATGCCGTGGCACAACGACTTCCTCGTCCGCCTGCCGATCACGTTCTTCCTCGTGACGATGGCGGTCGCGGTGTTCGCCGTCGCCCGCGAGCTGCGCGCATCGCACGCGGCGTCCGTGCTCGCCGCGGCGGCGGCGATCTCGCTGCCGGTGGTCGGCATCGCGACGATCCCGCGCGCGCTGCCCGACTCGCTCATGTGGACGACGTTCGCCTGCGGGATCCTGTTCCTGCTGCGCCACGCCCGCAGCGACCGGCGCTCGGACCTCGTCCTGGCCGGCGTGGCGCTCGGCATCGCGGCGGGCACGAAGTGGTACGGGGTCAGCTCGGTCGCCGTCGTCGGCGTCATCTGGCTCGGCGCGCGGCTGCTCGCGCGCCGCACCACGACCGCCGCGATCCTGCGCGACGGCGTGCTCGTCGGGGCGCTGTCGCTGCTCGGCATGCTGCCGTGGCTCGTCCGCAACCTGCTGCTCTCCGACAACCCGGTCTTCCCGCTGAAGGTCTCCCCGTTCGGCCTCACGATCTTCGACGCGCCGCCCGACGTCATACGCGACCAGGCCGGCTTCACGATCGCCGACTACGCCGGCGAGCCCGACGTCCTGCGCCAGCTCGCGGGCGAGATCGTCGAGGGCCTCGGCGTGGCCCCGATCCTCTGCGGCCTGGCGCTCGTCCTGGCCATCGTGCTCGCCCGTACGCGCGGGCGAGCCGCCGAGCCACGGGTGCTGCTGCTCGCCGTGAGCGCCGTCGCGCTCGGCCTGCTGTACACCGTCACCCCGGCGACCGCGCTGGGCCTGCGCGGCGATCCGTCGCTCGCCCACGGCAACACGCGCTACGCCGTGCCGGCGCTGCTCATCGCCCTGGCGATCGCGGCCTGGCTGGCCGGGCGCCTGCCCCGGCCCGCCCGGCTGGCCGTCGAGGCGCTGCTCGCCGCCACCGCGCTGAGCGGCGCCTATCGCGGCTACGCGGTCGGCGGCCTGCGCGACCTCGTGCTCGCCGCGGCCGGCCTCGCCGCGCTCGGCGCCGCGGGATGGGTGCTCTGGCGGCTGCGCGCGCGGCGCACGGTGCTCGCCGTCGCCGCCGGCGCCGCGCTGCTCGTCGGGCTGGCCGCGGCGCACCGCATCGAGGGGGCGATCAACGACGGGCGCTATCGCGGCATCGACCGCGCCGTCGACACGCTGCTGCGCATCGCCCCGGAGGGCCGGCGGATCGGGCTGGCCAGCGACTGGTCCGTCGGGGGCCTGTCGCCGGTGTGGCCCGCGTTCGGCACCCGGATCCGCAACGAAGTCGAGTACCTCGGCGAGTTCGTCGACGGCTTCCTGACGCCGTACCGCAGCGAGGCCCACTTCCAGGAGGCCCTGCGCCACGGCGGCTTCGACGTCCTCGTGATCGGCCGCGGCTTCTACCCGCCGGAGAACACGCCCGAGCAACGGTGGGCGATGAGCGCCGGCTGGCGGACGGTCGGGCTCAGCCCGCGCCTGCGCGTGCTCGTCGCGCCCGCAGCCCCTCGATGAGGCGCGCCATCCGCGCCGTCTCGGCGTCGACGTCGGTGTTCGCCTCGACCCACGCCCGCGCCTGCGCCCCCGCCTGCCGGCGCTGCTGGGGCGAGAGCGCGAGCGCCGCGCGCAGCCCGTCGGCCAGCGCGCCGGCGTCGCCGGGCGGGGCGAGAAAGCCCCACGGCGCCAGCACGCACTCCGGCAGCCCGACCTCGTCGCTGGCCACCACGAGCAGCTCCATCGCCATCGCCTCCTTGACGACGACCGGCATCGAGTCGCGGTCCCCGTCGCGCGCCACGACGCACGGCATCGCCAGCACGTCGGCGCGCTCGAGCTCGGCGCGCACCTCGTCGGGCACGCGGCCGCCCAGCAGCTCGACGCGGCCGTCGCAGCGCGCCGCGGCCGCCGCGAGCTGCCCGTGCAGTGGGCCGTCGCCGACGATCCGCAGGCGCACGTCGGGCAGCTGCGCGACCGCGTCGAGCAGCACGTCGAAGCCCTTCTTCTCGACGAGGCGCCCGATCGCCAGCACCGTGCGGCCCTGCGGCAGCGGCGTGCCGCGCTCGAACGCGCCGACGTCGACGCCCATGACGATCCTGTGCAGGTTCGCGCCGGGCACCGTGCGCCGCAGGTACTCGACGTTGTAGTCGCAGCCGGTGAACACCACGTCGGCGCGGCGCAGCTTCTCGGCCAGGTTGCGCGGCGTCAGGAAGATGTCGTAGGCGTGCGCGGTGATGCTGAACGTGCGCCCGGTGATGGCCGCGAGGCGCATCGCATCCAGCGCCGCGCCGGCGGCGAAGTGCGCGTGCAGGTGCTCCTCCCCGCGCTGCATGATGCGCCGCGCCGCGGGCGCCAGCGCCCGCAGGGGTCGTGCCCACTCCTCCCGGCCCCAGCGCCGCCGGCCGAGCAGGTCGCGCGCGCACGCCAGCGGGCGCCGGCGGGCCAGCCAGAGCAGGTCGCGCACGCCGCGTCGGCGCGCATCGTGCGCGAGGAGGTGGACGTCGATGTCCTCCGGGGCCTCGGGATTGGCGTGTGCGGCGGGCTGCGCGGCCTGCACGCCGACCGTGTGGCCGAGCCGGCGCAGCGCCTGCAGCTCGTTGACGACGAACGTCTCCGACAGCTCGGGCCACTGATCCAGGACGAACAGCAGCCGCATGATCGCCCGACTGTAGAAGGCCGCGACCGGATCGGCGTCGCCGTGCGCCGTCCGGTGCCTGCGAGAACGGCCACGGGTGGCGGATTTCACCGCCTACGCCATCAGCCGCTGGCGCTAGCCTGCACGTAGTGTCCGGCGCAACAGTCACACCCACCGGTGTGCGAGACGGGGATCCCGCCGCGCTCGCAGGTCTCTGCGCCGTCCGCGGGCCGTCCGTGGTCGCCTACTGTCGCCACGTCGCCGGCGCGGCCGACGCCGGCGCCGCCGCCGCCGACGCGTTCGCCCGCTTCCGCGTCGCGGTCGTCGCCGCCGGCGACACGACGACGCTGAACCCGGAGGCGCTGCTCATCAGCGCGACGCGAACCTCCGCCGCGGCCCGCGCGCAGGCCAACGGCCAGGGCGACTGCGCCGACGTGCCGATGCTGCTGGCGGCGCGGGCGGACAAGACCAGCACACCCGCCGACCTCGAACGGCTCGAGTCCCACCTCGAGCAGTGTTGGGCCTGCCGCGCGCCCGTCGCGCGCTTCAAGGCCGCCGAGCGCGCCTACCGCGACCCGCCCGAGAAGACCGTCGGCGAACTGCTGACCGCCCAGATCGTGGGAGCGCTGATCGCCGCCGTCCCGAGCGCCCCCCCGCCCACGCTCCTGCCGGAGTCCATGAACGGCAGCGCCGAGCAGGCGGCGGCCGCCGCCGCGGCGCCGCCCGCGGCGCTGGAGCAGCCGACGGAGCACTTCGCGGCGCCCGGCATGGTCGAGCCGATGCCCCCTGAGCCCGACGCCGACGCCGACGCCGACGCCGACGCCGAGGCCGAGGCCGCGATCGCGGCAGCCCGGCGGCGTCGGCGCGAGAAGAAGACGAAGAAGGCGGCCGGCGCCGGCCCCGGCGCGGTCCTGGGCCGCCTGCGCCTCGGGGCGAAGAAGCGCGGACCGCGCGAGCGCCCAGCGCGACGCGAGCGGCGCCCGCCGCGCGAGCCGCAGATGCTCGGCGCACCGCGCAAGCGCTCCGATCGATCGCGCTCACCCCTGCGCCTGAGGCTCGTCCTGCCGATCGTGCTCATCCTGCTCGCGCTGCTCGCGGCGCTCTACGTCTCGGGCGTGTTCGGCGGCGACGATCCCGCCTCGACCCCCAGCGTCTCCGCCCCCACCGCGGCGCCGACCGCGGCCGAGCTGGACGCGGTGCCCGGCGCCAAGGAGGCGACCGCCGACGACGTCGAGAGCGCGAAGGCCCGCGCCCGCGGCGAGGACGTCCCCGCCGCCAAGAAGCAGAAGCAGGCGGAGCCGCAGAGCGCCCCCGCGGCGTCGCCGCCGCCGCCCGCGGCCGCCAACCCGCCGGCGGCGGCGCCGGCGGTGAGCGCCAACAACCCGGTCAACCCGCCGGCCCCCGAGCGCGACACCGAGTCCAGCGACGAGAAGCAGATCGATGCGGGCAGCGGGGCGACCGGCGCCGAGCAGGTGCCGCCGGCCGCCGACGCCTCCGACGTCCCGGACCTCGCGCCGCCGACCGATCCCGCCACGCCGTAGACATGGGCGATCGCCGCGCGGTCGCGCCCACGGAGCTCGAAGCTGAGATCGGGCGCGTCGGGCGGGTCCTGCACGACGCGTTTCCCTCGCACCGCGGCCGCCCCCTCAAAGCGCTCGACGACCGTGCGATGGACCTCGCCGGGCAGGACGAGGAGCTGCGCGCCGCGCTGTTTCGCTTCGTCGACGTCGTGCCCGCGTGCCGCTCGCTCGACGACCTGGCCGCCCACCTGACCGGCTTTCTCGGCGAGGTCGGCGAGCGGCCGCCGTCGTTGCGCGCCGCGATGCGGATGGGCGACACGAAGGCGGGGCGCGCGGCACTCGGTGCCGCCGGCGCGGCGGGCGTCCGCCACATGGCGCACCGCTTCATCGTCGGCGAGGATCCGCGGGCCGCGCTGCCGACGCTGCGCAAGCTCTGGCGCGACGGCATCGCCGCCTCGGTCGACCTGCTCGGCGAGGCGACGGTCACCGCCGCCGAGGCCGACCGCTACGCCCTGCGCTGCGACGAGGCGCTGCGAACGCTGGCCGGGGCCTACGACCGCTTCCCCGCCAGGGCGCTGCTCGAGGGCGACGCGGTCGGCCCCCTGCCGCGCGCCAACCTGTCGGTGAAGGTGTCCGCGCTCACACCGCTGCTGCGGCCGGAGGCGCCCGTGCGCGGCCAGCGCGACGCCGCCCCGCGCCTGCGCGCGCTGCTGCGCCGCGCCCACGAGCTCGGCGCGCACCTGCACATCGACATGGAGTCGCTGGACTCGCGCGAGGCGGTGCTCGAGCTCGTCCTCGACCTGCTCGCCGAGCCGGAGTTTGCCGACGGGCCGAGCGCCGGCGTCGTGCTGCAGGCCTACCTGCGCGACTCGCCGGACACGCTGGACACGATCCTCGAGTGGTCCGGGCGCACGCCGCGCGCGCAACCGCTCGTCGTGCGGCTGGTCAAGGGCGCCTACTGGGACCACGAGGTCGTGGAGGCGCGCCAGCACGGCTGGGGCGTGCCGGTGTTCGAGCGCAAGGCCGACTGCGACGCGAACTTCGAGGCGCTCACCGCGCGGCTGCTGGAGGCGCGCCCGCTCGTTCGCGTGGCGATCGCCTCGCACAACCTGCGCTCGGTCTCGCACGCGATCGCCCGCAACCGGATGCTCGGGGGCGCGCCCGGCGACGTCGAGTTCCAGGTCCTGCGCGGCCTCGGCGACGACCTCGGCCACGCCCTGGCGGCGAGCGGGCTGCGGGTGCGCTCCTACTGCCCGGTCGGCGACCTCGTCGCGGGCATGGCCTACCTCGTGCGGCGCCTGCTGGAGAACACCGCCAACGACAGCTTCCTCGCCGACCAGGCCCACGGCGTGCCGCTCGAGCAGCTGCTGGCGGCGCCCGCGCCGGTAGCGTCATGACCGCCGCGGCCCTGCCACCGTTTCGCAACGAGCCGGTGCTCGAGCTGCGCCGCGTGACCGAGCGCGCGAAGCTCGCGGTCGGCATGGGCGAGCTGCGCCTGCCGCTGCGCGTGCCGGTCTGGATCGCCGACGACCGCCGCGAGGGCGACGAGCTCGTCTCGACCGACCCGGGCCGGCCCGCGCGCGTGGTCGCGCTGGCGGCGAGCGCGACGCCGCAGGAGGCGCAGGACGCCGTGGCCGCCGCCCGCGCCGCCTCCGTGGCGTGGGCCGCGACGCCGGTGGCCGAGCGGGCCGCCGCGCTGCTGCGCGCCGCGGCGTGGATGCGGGAGCGGCGCGCGTCGCTCGCCGCCCTGGCGCTGCGTGAGTGCGCGAAGCCGTGGCCGGAGGCCGATGCCGACGTGTGCGAGGCGATCGACTTCCTCGAGTTCTACGCCCGCGCGGCGATCGAGCTGCAGGGCGGCGGCGGCCCGGAGCTGCTGCAGGTCCCCGGCGAGCGCAACGAGCTGCACTACGCGCCGCGCGGCGTCTGCGCGGTCATCGCGCCGTGGAACTTCCCGCTGGCGATCCCGACCGGGATGGCCGCCGCCGCGCTGGCGACGGGCAACACCGTCGTGCTCAAGCCCGCCGAGCAGGCCCCGGGCTGTGGCCTGCGCGTCGTCGAGGCGCTGCGCGCCGGCGGCGTGCCGGCCGGCGCAATCGCCCTGCTGCCCGGCGCCGGCGAGGCGGGGGCGGCGCTGGCGGGCCATCCCGATGTCGCGACGGTCGCGTTCACCGGCTCGGGAGCGGTCGGCCTGGAGCTGCTGCGCACGGCGGCCGACGTCCAGCCCGGCGCCCGTCAGCTCACCCGCGTCGTCGCCGAGATGGGCGGCAAGAACTGCATCATCGTCGACTCCGACGCCGACCTCGACGAGGCGATCCCGGCAATCGTCGAGTCGGCGTTTGACTACGCGGGCCAGAAGTGCTCGGCCGCCGCACGGGTGCTCGTCCACGAGGCGCTGCACGACGAGCTCGTCGAGCGGCTGACGGGCGCCGTCGCCGGGCTGCAGGTCGGGCCCGCCGACGACTTCGCGACGGACGTGCCGGCGGTCGTCGAGCGCGAGGCGCAGGAGCGCGTGCGCCGCTACGCCGACCTCGCGGCGCGGACCGGCGAGGTCTCGACCGGGATGAGCGAGGCGCCCGCCGAGGGCTGGTACGTGGCGCCGGTCGTGGCCACCGGCCTGCCGGCCGATTCGCCGCTGCTGCGCGAGGAGATCTTCGGGCCGTTGCTGACGGTCGAGCCCGTGCGCGACGTCGACGACGCCTGCGATCGCGTCGACGCGCTGCCGGTGGCGCTGACCGGCGGGCTGTTCAGCCGCAACCCGCGCACCGTGGCGCACGTCGTCGCCCGCTCGCCGGTCGGCAACCTGTACGTCAACCGCTCGACGACCGGGGCGATGGTCGGGCGCCAGCCGTTCGGCGGCAACCGGCTGTCGGGCACGGGCACGAAGGCCGGCGGTCCGGACTACCTGCTGCACTTCGTCGAGCCGCGGGTGGTGACCGAGAACACGGTCCGCCACGGGCTGGTCGTGTAGTGCGGCGCTTCCGGGCGGGGCTGCGCGGGTAGCGGAGCGCCATGCCCGCACACGACAATCTCGCCCGCGTGGCGGACCTCTCGCACACCGTCGCACGCCGCGTCGGCTCGCTCGCCGTCTCGGCCGTCCGGCAGATCGCCGGGATGGCCTCCGAGCGCCGCGCGCGGAGCCGGACCCGGACGCCGTGGACGCCCCCGCCGCCCGTCTCGGGCACCCCTTCCTCCACGGTGCCGCGCGAGCCCCCTCCGGCGGCCGCCGCCGCGCCGGTTCCCACCCCGGCCGCGGCCGCTCCCGCGGAGCCCGCCGCGCCCGGTGCTCCCGCGGCGGCCGGCGACCACGTCACGCGCGAGGCGGTCGTCGTCGCCGAGTCCGCCGACGCGGGCGCCGCCGACGGCGCCGGCGCCCAGATCACGATCGGCGAGCCGTGGAAGGGCTACGGTGCCCTGACGGCCAAGGAGGTCAACGACCGCCTGGCCACCGCCAGCCCCGAGTCGCTGGCGGTCGCGCGCCTCTACGAGACCGCCCACCGCAACCGGGTCACGGTGCTGCGGGAGATCGACCGGCGGCTGGCCGCCGCCGGCGGCTGACCGGCCCTCCGCCGCGGCCTACGGCAGCGGACCGTTGTCCGCCACCGTAATGCCGGCCGAGTTCGTCAGCCGTGAGAACGGCGTCGGCGCGGGATGGCTGCAGCCGTCCTCGCGGTAGCCCGGGGCCGAGTTGCCGGTGATCGCGCCGCCCTCGACGTGATCGAAGCCGACCCCCAGGCCGGACCGGCCCAGCAGCGTGTTGCCGGCCACGACGACGTTCTTGATCGTGTGGGGGTTGGACGGATAGCTGCCGACCTCGATCGTGGTGTTGCAGCGGTTGTCGGGGCCGGCGGTGAACGTGTTGTCGCGGATCTCGATGTTCTCCGTGTTGTGGCCGGCGCCGGCCACCGGCACGAGCACGCCGAACATGAAGAAGCCGTCGAACGTGTTGCGCAGGATGTGGAGGTTCTTGAGCGTCTGCGTCACGCTGTCGAGCTCGGCGTCCACGCCGCCGTACCAGCAGTCCGCCAGCCGCGAGTCCTCGAGCCAGATCCCGTCGCCCTGGCTGGGCGCGACACAGTGACGCGCCGCCGTCGCGACGTGCACGCGCTCGATGTGGACGTCCCTCGGACTATCGAGCGGGTGCAGCGCCGACCCGTCGACGTAGTGTGCGACGGCGACCGTCACGCCGTCGCCGAACACGCGCTCGATCGTCGTGTCGCTGACGCGGATCCCGCTGCCGCCGTAGATCCCGACGCCCATGTTGAACTGGCTGGCGATCGGCCCGATCGTCGCCTCGTTGACGCGCTGCTGCGAGCGCGCGCCGGTCAGGTGGAAGTTGCCGACGATCCGCATGCCGGTCAGCCGCACATCCGTGCCGCGCACGATCAGCCAGTTGCCGGCGACCGCGTCGGCGCGGTTCGGCGCGCCGCTGACGAACGTCGACCCGTTGGCGTCGATCGTGAGGTTGCTGCGGTCGCGGACCATGATCCGGTCGTCCTGCGCGTAGCAGCCGGCCGCGGGGAACTCGATCGTGCTGCCGTCCGGCTGCGCGGCGATGAAGCTCTCGAGCTGCCCCTGCACGTTGACCGAGCAGTCCGCGGGTATGCCGGCCGGGACGGTCACCACCCCGCGCGGCGCGTCCGGGGCCGGGGCCGGCGCCGGCGCCGGCGCCGCCACCGCCGGCGAGAACGTCGCCGGTGCGCGCCGTACCGTGAGCCAGAGCCGGCCGACGGTGCGCCGCCGGCGGTTGTCGATCAGCGTCAGCGTCACGCGGTAGCGGCCGGCTCGCGAGTAGGTGTGGCGCAGCTCACGCGGCCGCCGTAGCCCCGTGCGCGGCTTTACGCGGCTGCCGAAGCGCACGACGTGGCGCGTGACGAACCGGCCGCGCGGCAGCTGGGCCCGGACCCCGAGCCGCACGGGCGTGCCCGCGATCGCCGGCGCGCCCAGGCGCTTCAGCGTGACCTTGCCGCGCGCCGTGGCCGCCGCCGCGTCCGTGGGAGCCGAAAGCGCCGGCAGGAGGAGCAGGAGCACCAGGCAGGCCGCCGCGGCGCTGCGCGGCCCTGCGCGATCCTCCGTCCGGCCCGACCTTCTCACGGCGCCACCCTACCCCCGCCAGGTGCAGGCCCGCCAGATGCGGGCCGTGCCCGGCCCTAGCGCCGCTTCTGCCGCGTCACCCCGCGCCCCTCGTGCCAGGCCTCGATGACGAGGAACTCCGGCGGGTCGGGCAGCGAGACGACGACGAGCTCGGTGACGTCGCAGCGAAACAGGTGCGCCGGACCCGGGCCGCCCTTGCCGCCGAAGACCCGCTCGCGCCGCGCCGCGTCGGTGTTCTCCTCCGCGCGGCCGGCGAGCTTGGCGTCGCCGCGCCAGCCCGCGTCCGGATCCGGTGAGCCGCTGTGCAGCGCGAAGCGCGGATCGCGCTGCAGGTCGCGCGCCTTGAGCGACTGCCACATGCTGCCCAGCCACAGCTCGCCCTCGGCGAAGATCACCTCGCTGCCGCTGATCCGCGGCGAGCCGTCCCTGCGCAGCGTCGCGAGCGTCTTGTGGACGAACGCGTCGAGGAACTCGCGTGCGAGCGCGGTGAGCTCGGGAGCCTCGGCCTCGATCGCGCTCCAGGACGCCACGGGGTGAGCCTACGCGCTGACCGCTCCAAGCGGGCATCGTGACGCGCCCGGTCCGATATCCGTACCGGGCGCGTCACGACCACGCGCCCAGACCCGGCGCACACACGGCCGCCGGACAAACTCACACCCCTCAGCGATGCCGTCGGCCGACACTCAGCGAAGCGCCGGCACGAAGCGCACAGGCCCGTCGCCCGTCACACCGGCGCCCCGCTCACCCGCGCCCCCCGTTGCAGCTCGCCAGGAAGCGCTCGTGCAGGCGGGTGTCGTCGCCGAGCTCGGGGTGAAATGCCACCGCCAGCACGTCGCCCTGGCGCGCCGCGACCGGATGGCCCTCGACCGATGCGAGGATCTCGACGTCGTCGCCGTGCGCGGCGATCCACGGCGCGCGGATGAACACCGCGCGCAGCGGCGGCCCGTCGAGCTCCGCGATGGCGAGATCGGCCTCGAAGGAGCGCACCTGGCGGCCGAACGCGTTGCGCCGCGCCTCGATGTCCATCATCCCGAGGTGCTCGCGGTCGAGCATGATGAGGCCCGCACAGGTGCCGAACACCGGCCCCCGGAACGCGCGCAGCGGCTGCGCGAGCCCCTCGCGCTCGATGCCGAGCGTCATCGTCGTCGACTCGCCGCCGGGGATGATCAGGCCGTCCAGCCCGGAGAGGTCCTCGGGCACGCGCACCTCGCGCACGTCGGCGCCCAGCCCGTGCAGCATGTGGGCGTGCGCGGCGAAGCCACCCTGCAGGGCGAGGACGCCGATCAGCGTCATCCGTGCTCCGTCTCGGCTACCAGCCGCGCTGGGCGAGCAGCTGATCGTCGCCGAGCGCGCGCGACTCCAGCGAGTCCATCGCGCTGCCGAGCCCCTCGGAGGCGCGCGCGACGCGCGCCGGGTCGGCGAAGTGCGTGCAGGCCTCGACGATCGCCCGCGCGCGGCGCTCGGGATCGGAGGACTTGAAGATCCCGGACCCGACGAACAGGCCCTCGGCGCCGAGCTGCATCATCAGCGACGCGTCGGCCGGGGTGGCGATGCCGCCGGCGCAGAAGAGCACGACGGGCAGGCCGCCCTCGTGGGCGACCGCGCGGACGAGGTCCAGCGGCGCGCCGAGCGCCTTTGCGGCGGTCGGCAGCTCGGTCTCGTCGAGCGTGCCGAGGCGGCGGATGTCCGAACGGATCGCGCGCATGTGGCGCACGGCCTCGACGATGTCGCCGGTGCCGGCCTCGCCCTTGGAGCGGATCATCGCCGCGCCCTCGCCGATGCGCCGCAGCGCCTCGCCGAGGTTCGTCGCGCCGCACACGAACGGGACGGAGAAGTCCCACTTGTCGATGTGGTTGTGCTCGTCGGCGGGCGTCAGGACCTCGGACTCGTCGATGTAGTCGACCTCGAGCGCCTCGAGCACCTGCGCCTCGGCGATGTGGCCGATGCGCGCCTTCGCCATCACGGGGATCGTCACCGCGGTCTGGATCGACTTGATCATCGCCGGGTCGGACATCCGTGCCACCCCGCCGTCGCGGCGGATGTCGGCGGGCACGCGCTCGAGCGCCATGACCGCCGCGGCGCCGGCGGCCTCCGCGATCTGGGCCTGCTCGGCATCGACGACGTCCATGATGACGCCGCCCTTGAGCATCTCCGCCAGGCCGGCCTTGACGCGAAAGGTGGCTTCGTCTCGCACGAAGGCGATTCTAGCCGTGGCGCGCATCAGCCCGGCTTGCTCGCCACGAGGTACGCCACCGCCGAGCGCCGCAAGCGGTCGCCCTCCTGCACCGCGCGGCGCAGCCCGGCGACGAAGCGCTCCTGCTCGGCCGGCGTCAGCGCCGCCGCGATGCTCTCGCGCGCCGTCGGCGCCAGCGGGTTGGGCGCGCTGTCGAGCAGCGCGTCGATGCCGATCGCGTCGAGGCTGGCCCCGGCCTCGACGTCGACGTGCAGCTCGAGGTGGATGCGCGTGAAGCCGGCCGCCTCGGCCAGCGCGACGAGGTCGCGATCGTCGAAGTCCAGCATCGCGGCGCTGGCCGGCTCCGACAGGCCGCCGTAGCTCGCCTTGACCTTGTCCGCGAGCTCGGTCACGGCACCCACGTCGTAGCCCCAGAAGCGGTCCTGGGGCTCCGGAAACATCAGCGAGTTGATCGGTTCAAACAGCGAGATCCGCCCGCGCGGGCGCAGCACCCGCCACATCGCCTCCAGCGCCCGCGACCGCTCGGACACGTAGGCGAGCACCGAGCGCGTCGTCACGATGTCGACCGAGCCGTCGGGGATCTCCGCGAGGTCCTCGGCGCCCGTCGAGACGAACTGCGCGCGGTCGAGCAGGCCGCGCCGCGCGACCGCCGCGTGGACGTGGCCCAGCAGCGCGTCGGAGATGTCCGAGAAGATCACGGTGCCGCCCCCGCCCACCCGCTCCAGGGCCGCCAGTCCGATGAGGCCGTCGCCCGTGCCGACGTCCAGCAGCGTCGCGCCGTCCAGCGGCTCGGCGTGCGTCAGCACCCGCTCGCGGATCGGCGCGAGGCCGTCGAGGATCGCCGATCGCTGGCGCTCGTCGCCGGCGTCGCGGCGCTCGAGCAGCCAGCGCGACCAGCGATCGGGCTCCAGCGCCACTACTTGAGCTTGAAGGCCTTGATCCGGTCGGCGTAGTCGTCGGCGTCGCGGGCGTAGACGCCGTAGGCGAGGGCCTGGACCATGCTGAGCAGCGCGGTGTGCGAACGCACATAGGCCGGGCTGTTGGATGAGTAGTACAGACGGATCTGGGCGAGCTTGGCGACCTCCGACAGCGTCGCGTCGGTGATCGCCATCGTGCGCGCCTTGCGGTGGCGGGCGAGCTTCATCGCCCGCACGACGAGCGGGTGCGGGCGGCCGGCGGACAGGCCGATGACGAGCGTCTCGTCGTCGATCCGGCTCAGGCGGCCGAGCGCCTCCTGCGACGGGCTGGCGACGATCTCGGCGCGCAGGTCGAGCAGCATGAGCAGGT
>JAUXSD010000331.1 GCA_030681525.1 Solirubrobacteraceae bacterium | reverse complement strand
CGCCATTCTTGCGTTTATCCAACACTTCCCCGCTCCACTTCCCATCACGGAAGATGGTCGCCCACATTGCCTCGTAAAAAGCCTTGGGTTTCCTCTCTGCACTGAGGATGCTGGGATTATGACCGATGACTTCCTCCGCCGTATAACCGGTAATATCCTGAAACGCCTGGTTGACCCGCAAAATTTTCGGATGGCAATCGGTAATCACAATCGCCTCGTGCGTTTCGAAGGCAATCGCGGAAATGCGCAAATCCGCCGCCAACCTGGCCGATTGCTCGTACGCCAGCCGCTCGATTTTTTGTTTCTTCCACCATGTCCACAGGATGGTTCCGGCGCCCAGGATAAAAAATGCGGCGATGATCCAGACGATGGTTTGCAGACGCCGGACATGCTCCAGCACTTCGTCCGTATCCATCTTGACCACCATACCCCATGAGGTATCCGGCACGGCGATGTTGTAGGCCAGGGTAGGTTTGTTGCGGTAGTCGAACGCCTCCAACGCGCCGTAATAGCCCTTCCCCAGCATTTCTACCGTTGGAATAATATGCCCGCTATCGCTGCTTGTTATCGGCAGCCTGAGCTTGAGCGCGGTCCCCTTCATGTAACGCAATTCATTCAGAAACAGCACATCGCCGCCATCCCTGGTGACCAGCAGGGTTTCGCCGGTCTCGCTTTCCACCGGCCAGGACTGGATCAGGGAAAACAGGAAATGCAAATTGTCGCGCAGCACCAGAACCCCCATAACCGTCGAGGCATCCTGATTAACAATGGGAACAAAAGTATCCAGCATCGGCTTGTCCGGAGCGGACGGATCGCCAAAGTAGATCGGTGAAGTGTTAAGGGAGTTGTCCTGGATCGTGCGCAACGCAATGGATTTGCCCGTTTCGGACAGCCCTGTATATTGCCCGCCGCCATAGCGGATGTTCCCCTTGCTGTCCAGCAGCAGCACCCCCGCATATTGATAGGCGCTTAACACGGTCTCCAACGGTTGCTGCGCTGTGGCAGGGATATTGCCGGACGGGTTCGCGAGCCAATGCCGGGCCGGAGAATTGCTCAGGAATTTTGCGGCGACCCGCGCATCTCCCTTGCGCTCGTGGAAATACGCCTGAATCTGGCCGACCTTGAGCTTGCCGATGCCGTGCAAATTTTCATACGCCTGATTTTTCTCGATCTTCTTGAAATTATCGATCAAGACATAGCTCGCCACGCCGACAAGAATGACGAAATTGAGGAATAAGGCGATCGCTACCGCTGCGGGATACCGGTTGACTGTGCTTTGAATGTTCATCCGTTCGATTTCCCGTCAGCGGCTGACACCGCGAAAGCGGCTTTCGGCGTCAGGCAGCCTGCACGGCAATCCGGTCGCGCTGCGCGATGATGCGGTTGTGCTCGTCCACATAGACGAGCTGCGGGTGGAATTTTTGCAGCTCCAGTTCGGTGAACATGGCATAGGTGGCGATGATCAGGATATCGCCCGGGTTGGCCTTGTGCGCGGCCGCGCCGTTCACGGAAATCACGCCGGAGCCGCGCTGCGCGCGGATCGCGTAGGTGGTGAAGCGCTCGCCATTGGTGACGTTGTAAATGTCGATCTGCTGATATTCCCTGATATCGGCGGCGTCCAGCAAATCGTCGTCGATCGCGCAGGAGCCTTCATAATGCAACTCGGAGTGCGTGACACGCACCCGGTGCAGCTTGGCTTTAAGCATGATTCTTTGCATTTGGTACTTCCCTTTCGAACAGGGCGCGGATTATATAGCAATCAATCGGCCAAGTAATCAATCAACCAGGCAAACCTCGATATTGTCCAGCAGCCGGGTATTGCCCAGCCTGGCCGCCGCCAGGATCACCAGCTCGCGCTGCGCCAGATCACCTTGTGCGGGGTTGGCCGGCCGCAAATCGGACTGGTTGCGCACCGCCACGTAATCCACCAGCCAGCCCCTTGCGGCGAGAGTTTCGACCGCATGTTCCTGCAATCGTTCAAAATCGTGCTCGCCTTGCAGGATGGCCTGCCTCATTCCTTGCAGCGTCCGGTACAGGAAAGCCGCTTCGTCGCGCTCGCCCGCGCTCAGGTACTGGTTGCGCGAACTCAGCGCCAGGCCGTCCGCCGCGCGCACCGTCTCGCCGCCGACGATGCGCACCGGCAGATTAAGCTGGGCAACCATCTGGCGGATGATGTGCAGTTGCTGGTA
>JAUXSD010000327.1 GCA_030681525.1 Solirubrobacteraceae bacterium | reverse complement strand
CCAAGAACACGATGGGCTGGAGCACGTACCTCAACACGCTCGCCTTCGACTACGACAAGTTCGTGGGCGAGTTCGACCAGATCAGCGCGCACGTGCGCGAGCAGATGGCGGCCGGCGCGCCCGCCTGAACCGTCAGATAGGAACGACGGTCTCATCTGGCCCCACTGCGACGGCTTGAACTGGCCCCACCTCGTCCGATGGTCGGCTGACGCTCCGGTGCTCATTGAGCGCGGATCGGGGGCTGGCAGGAAGTGGTATCCAGAGTGGAACAGTTCGAGCAGATCCGTCGTGATCGCGAGCGTGAGGGCTTGTCGCTGCGCGCATTGGCTGAGCGTCATGGAGTGCATCGCAGGACGGTCCGGGCGGCGCTGGCGTCGCCGTTGCCGCCCGCCAAGCGGCGCCCGGAGTCGCGGCCGGCGCCGAAGCTCGGTGTGTATCGCGAGCTGATCGATGCGTGGTTGATCGCCGACGTCGACGCGCCGCGCAAGCAGCGTCACACGTCCAAGCGCATCTGGCGACGACTCGTCGATGAGCACGGCGCCGATGTCGCTGAGACGACGGTGCGCGATCACGTGCGCAAGCGCCGCCGCGAGCTGGGCTATGGCGTGGGCGATGTGTTCGTGCCGCAGGTCAACGCGCCCGCGGTTACCGCGGAGGTCGACTGGGGGCAGGCCGACGTCGACCTCGCCGGGGCACGGGTGACGGTGCACTTGTTCTTCATGCGCTCCTGCTTCTCGGGCGCGGCGTTCAGCATGGCGTCGCCGGTCGAGACCCAGCAGGCGTTTCTCGAGGGCCACGCCCAAGCGTTCGCGTGGTTCGGCGGGGTCTTCGAGGAGGTCCGTTACGACAATCTCGGCTCGGCGGTCAAGAAGGTCCTCAAGGGCCGCCGGCGCGTCGAGTCCGAGCGCTTCGTCGCGATGCGCTCGCACTACCTCTACACGGCGCAGTTCACGACCGTCGGGCTGCAGGGCGCACACGAGAAGGGCGGTGTTGAGGGTGAGGTCGGGCGCTTCCGGCGCAACCACCTCGTTCCCGTCCCGGCGGTCGGGTCGCTGGCGCAGCTGAACGTCATGCTGCGTGACGCCAGCGAGCAGGATCTCGCCCGGCGCATCCAAGGCCGCCCGGCGACGATCGCCGACCAGCTCGCCCACGAACGCCCGCTGCTGCGCGCGCTGCCCGAGGCCGGAGCGTTCGACAGCACGGAGATCGCGTCGGTGCGCGTCGACAGCAAGGCGCTGGTGACTGTTCGCCAGAATCGCTACTCGGTCCCGGTCGCGCTCGCCGGCCTGCGCGTCGCCGCGGCGGTCGGCGCGACGGAGATCCGCATCAGCCACCAGGGCCAGCTCGTCGCGCGGCACGAGCGGCTGCACGGGCGTTTCGGCACGGCGGCGCGCCTGGATCACTACCTCGAGCTGCTGCGCCGCAAGCCCGGCGGCCTGCAGCGCTCGCTGGCGTTGGCGCAAGAACGCGAGCGCGGCGCGTGGCCCGGCTGCTTCGATGAGCTCTGGGCAGCGCTGACCGAGCGCTACGGCGCGTCGGAAGCGGCCCGGCAGATGGTCGACGTTCTCATGCTCGCGCGCGAGCACGGGCCCGCCCGCGTGGAGCTTGCCGTTCGCGGCACGCTGGCGGCCGGCGCGATCGACGGCAAAGCGGTCGCGATCCTCGCCCGCCGCACCGGCGGCGCGCTACGGCCGGCCCAGCCGTTGACGGATCTGGACGTTCGCCTCACAAGACACGATCGCGGCGAGCCCGACCTCGCCGACTACGACACGCTGATCGGCGGCACACGATGACCGCCAGCCGCAACGCCAGGACCGCGGCGATGGAAGCGCTGATCGAGGCGCACGCGACCGAGCTGAAGCTGCCGACCGTTCGCCGGCGCTTCAAGGCGCTTGCCGACGAAGCGACCCGCGAGCAACAGACACCGGTCGCCTACCTCGCTGCGCTCTTGGAGGCCGAGACCGCCGAGCGCGCCGAACGCCGAGAACGCCGCCGCCTCAACGACGCGCGGTTCCCGGCGCTCAAGCACCTCGACGACTTCTGCTTCGCCGACAACCCGAAGATCCCGCAGGCCACGATCGCCGCGTTGGCGGAGGGCTCGTGGATCAACGACCGCGAATCGGTGATCCTGATCGGCGACAGCGGGACCGGCAAGACACACCTCGCGACGGGCCTGGCGATCGCGGCCTGCCAGCAAGGACGACGCGTGCGCTTCACCACGCTGGCCGCGCTCGCCAACGAACTGCAGGAAGCCGAGACGCGCCGCGAGCTCGCCCGCGTCGTTGGACGCTACGCCCGAACGGAGCTCGTCGTCTTGGATGAGCTGGGCTACCTCGCGCTGCCCGACGGCGCCGCCGAGCTCGTCTTCCAAGTGCTCTCCGAACGCCACGAACGCGGCTCGCTGATCGTCACCACGAACCTGCCGTTCGGCGAATGGACGAAGGTGTTCCCCGACGCGCGGCTCGCCAAAGCCGTCGTCGATCGGCTCACGCACCGCGCGCACATCATCGACACCGGCACCGAGTCCTGGCGCTTCCGCCACGGCCTGAACCGCAAGACCAAACCGACGGCCTGACCCCCCGCGGCGGACGCGCGCGCGACCTATCGCCGCTGCACCTCGCCCTACGGGCTCGGCTCCGCGACGACAGGTCGCGGGCACCCGCACAACCCCACTCAGGCAAGATGAACGACAACACCAACCAGCGCGAGGTGGGGCCACTTCAAGCCGTCGCGCTGGGGCCAAGCGAAGCCGTCGCTCTCAGACGTACGGGCATCCGTCCGAGGACGCCGCTCGCAGTCGCCTCAAGCGTGCGTTCACCAGCAACGTCGCACCGCTCTCAAAGCCCGCAGTTGGGTCGCAGCGCGGTAGCACCACCGGCGGGCGGCCCCGTGCTTCCTGACGGTTTCGCATGGATACGACCAATCGTCTCCACTCGAGAGTTTGCAGAACGGTTTGCAACTGTTCTGCAAACTCAGTTCGCGAAGAGTGCTTCTGGGTGACGTAGGGGTTCCGCCCGCGTCTCGTGGATCGGGGGGCGACCCGTCGGACGGTGCGCCAGGACAAGGCTGTCATACATGGTACCCTTCCATGTATGACGATGTTGAGCTTTCGTGTGCCCGACCACGAGGCCGCCGAGGTGCAGCGTTGGGCCGACGCACTCGGTGTCGATCGCTCGGAGATCCTGCGCGACGCGCTGCACCGTCACCTCGTTGCTCTCGGGGGCGAGCACGATGCCGACGCTTG
>JAUXSD010000323.1 GCA_030681525.1 Solirubrobacteraceae bacterium | reverse complement strand
TGGGACATCGTCTGCGTCGCGCCGGAGCTCGCGCGCGGAAGCGCCGACTACCGCCGCTTCGTGCGCAAGCACGCCCACCTGCACGCCCCGACCGAGACCGGCGAGATCGAGACCGGGCCGTCGCACGTCCACCCCGAGCTCGGCCCCTTCGCACCGCCGCCTGGCGAGCGCTTCGCGCAGATCAACCGCGACATGCGCCTGCGGGCCGCGGCGCACGAGACGGCGCGCGAGCGCTGGCGGATCGGCCAGCCGTACCGCGGCGAGGAGCACCGCACGGTGCTCCTGCGGGTGCGCGGCCACGAGCCCGGCGCGGCGCTCGCCGCGACGCTGTCCGGCGATGCCTTCGGTGACGGCCGGCCGCCCCGCCTGGCGCTCGGCGTGCGCCTGCCGCGCGACGCCGGCGGGGCTCTGGCGGCGGCGTCCGTCGCGCTCGCGGCGGCCGCGGGCACGCCGGTGGCCCTCGTCGGTCTGCTGGCGCTGCCGGCCGGGCTTGCGCTCGGCGCACGACGCGCTGCGCAGGCGGCCGCGACCTATCCCGTGACGTTGCCGGTCGACCGCGTGGCGCACGCGATCTGCGATGCCTACGTCGCGCTCGGCGAGCTACGCGACGAGGCCCGTCGCTCGCTGGCCTTCGAGCCGCGCAGCTCCGGTTTCGTGCGCGTCCACCTCGCTGCCGCCGACGCCGCCGAGAGCGAGCGTTTCGCGGTCGCGCTCGAGCAGGCGCTGGGGCCGCCCGCGGCCGGGGGCTGGTGGATCTCGCGCCCGGTCGCGGTGCCGCGCGGGCCGGCGCGGCCGCGCTGGCGCCAGGCTCTCGCGGGCCGCGCGCATCTCGACGACGTGTGGATCGGGGTGCCGCACGACCTCGGTCGCCGGCGCGAGCGGCGCGACGCCTATGCGCTCGCGTGGGCGCGCTGGCTGGGGGCGTGTGATCTGCGTCGCGACGAGGAGGGCGCGATCCTCGCGGCGGAGGACCCCGGCTACGACGCCCGGCTGCGCGACCTGTGGGTCTGACCCGCGCTGCGCCTCAGGCGCGCGGATCGGACTGACCCGCGGGGCCAAACACCTCGCGCAGCAGGATCTCGTCGACCCCGTGCGCGCGCAGCAGACGCGCGGCCACGGTGTCGTTGACGAGCAGGAGCTCGAGCAGCCGGCGATCGACGTCGGGATGGCCGAGGTCGCCGATGCCGCGCGCGTCCATGCCCAGCACGACCGGCACCGGATCGCCGTTGCGCAGATCCTCGACATGGTCGCTGCGCTCGAGGCGTCCGGCGCTCCCGCGCGCCGCCGCCGCCACCTCGGGAGGCGGCGGCATCGTGATCGGATCGGGCAGCTCCTGCGGCCCGCTGCCGGCGGCGGCGGTCGCCCGTTCGCGCACCTGGCCGGGCGCGGCGCCGGCCTCGCGCAGCGCCCGCGCGGCGCGCCCGCCCGCCTCCATGAGCGCGAGCAGGAGGTGGGCCGGGTCGATCACCGTGTGGCCGCGCGACAGCGCCTGGCCGTTGGCGCCCTCCAGCGCGGCGGTCGCCTCCGGGCTGAACGGCAGCCAGTTGCGGATCGGCGCAGCCGTGGCGCCCTGCAGGGCCACCACCGCCGCCCGCACGGCCTGGACGTCGACGCCGATCAGCTCAGGCGCGACGCCCGCGACGCCGAGCAGCAGGTGCGCCGTGCCGATCTCCTCGTGGCCGAGCCGCCGAGCCTCCTGCTGTGCGAGCACCACGCATGTGCGGGCGTGCTCGTCGAAGTGCTCGAACATCGCGTGCGCGATCCTCGCACAATGCGGGAATCGCGCCGCGAGGCGAGATTCCGAACGTCTGTTCGCCCTCCTACAATGGCCGGGTGGCCAAGCACGATCGGATCGTCGTCAGGGGCGCGCGGGAGCACAACCTCAAGGACATCAGCCTTGAGCTGCCGCGCGACGCGCTCGTCGTCATCACCGGCCTGTCGGGCTCGGGCAAGTCGTCGCTGGCGTTCGACACGATCTACGCCGAGGGCCAGCGCCGCTACGTCGAGTCGCTGAGCGCGTACGCGCGCCAGTTCCTCGGGCAGATGGACAAGCCCGACGTCGACTCGATCGATGGGCTGTCGCCGGCGATCTCGATCGATCAGAAGACGACGTCGCGCAACCCCCGCTCGACGGTCGGCACGGTGACCGAGATCTACGACTACCTGCGCCTGCTCTGGTCGCGCATCGGCCGGCCGCACTGCCACGTCTGCGGCGCGCCGATCGAGGGCCAGTCGGTCGAGCAGATCGTCGACCAGGTCATGGAACTCGCAGAGGGCACGCGCTTCATGGTGCTCGCGCCGATCGTGCGCGGGCGCAAGGGCGAGTACGGCAAGCTCTTCGACGAGCTGCGCGCCGACGGCTACACGCGGGCGAAGGTCGACGGCGAGCTGCGGATGCTCGAGGACGCGATCGAGCTCGACAAGAAGTTCAAGCACGACATCTCGGTCGTCGTCGACCGGCTGATCATGCGCCACGACGTGCGCAAGCGCCTGGCCGACTCCGTCGAGACGGCGTCGGGGCTGGCCGACGCGATCGTCGAGGTCGAGGTGCTCGGGGATGAGTCACGCCTCCTGACCTTCAGCGAGCGCTTCGCGTGCCTGAAGTGCGGCACGTCGATGCCCGAGCTCGAGCCGCGGATGTTCTCGTTCAACTCGCCGCACGGCGCCTGCGAGCGCTGCACCGGGCTGGGCTCGCAGCGCGAGATCGACCCCGAGCTGATCGTGCCCGACCCGGCCCTGTCGATCGGCGAGGGCGCGCTCGCGCCGTGGGCCAACAGCTCCTCGAACTACTACGAGCAGATCAGCGAGGCGATCGCCGAGCGCTACGGCGTCGACCTCGAGGCGCCCTGGAGCGAGCTGTCGGAGACCAGCCGCGAGCTGTTTCTGTACGGCACGAACGGCAAGCCGGTGCAGGTCACCTACCGCAACCGCTACGGCCGGCGGCGCTCCTACCAGACGCGCTTCGAGGGGATCATTCCCAACCTCGAGCGGCGCTACCGCGAGACCGACTCGGAGTTCTCGCGCGAGAAGATCGAGGAGTACATGAGCGTGCGGCCGTGCCCCGCCTGCGGCGGCGCACGGCTGCGGCCCGAGTCGCGCGCGGTGCTCGTCGCCGGGATGCCGATCCAGCAGTTCACGGCGCTCAGCGTCCGGGCGGCGCTCACATGGCTGGCCGAGGTGCAGCTCAGCGACACCGAGCGCCACATCGCGCGGCTGATCCTGCGCGAGATCGAGGAGCGCCTGAACTTCCTCGAGAACGTCGGCATCGGCTACCTGTCGATGGAGCGCGCGGCGGCGACGCTGAGCGGCGGCGAGGCGCAGCGCATCCGCCTGGCGACGCAGATCGGCTCCTCGCTCGTCGGGGTGCTCTACATCCTCGACGAGCCGTCGATCGGCCTGCACCAGCGCGACAACGCCAAGCTCATCCGCACGCTCGAGCGCCTGCGCGACCTCGGCAACACGGTCATCGTCGTCGAGCACGACGAGCAGACGATGCGCGCCGCCGACCACGTCGTCGACATCGGTCCGGGCGCCGGCGAGCACGGCGGCGAGATCGTCGCGCAGGGCACGGCGGCCGACATCGAGGCCGTGCCGGAGTCGCTCACCGGGCAGTTTCTCGCCCGCACGCGGGTCATCGAGATCCCGGCGAAGCGGCGCACGCCGTCGGGCAACGTCGAGATCCGCGGCGCCGCGGCCAACAACCTCAAGTCGGTCGACGTGAAGGTGCCGCTCGGCGCGCTGACCGCGGTGACGGGGGTCAGCGGCTCGGGCAAGTCGACGCTCGTCAACGAGGTGCTGTTCAAGGCCGTCGGCAACCGGCTGCACCGCGCGCGGGTCCGGCCCGGGCGCCACACCGCGATCCTCGGCCTGCACCAGCTCGACAAGATCATCCAGGTCGACCAGTCGCCGATCGGCCGCACGCCGCGCTCCAACCCGGCGACGTACACCGGCCTGTTCGACGTCATCCGCGACCTGTTCTCCAAGACGCAGGAGGCGAAGGTGCGCGGCTACAAGCCCGGGCGCTTCTCGTTCAACGTCAAGGGCGGGCGCTGCGAGGTGTGCCGCGGCGACGGCCAGATCAAGATCGAGATGCACTTCCTGCCCGACGTCTACGTGCCGTGCGAGCAGTGCCACGGCAAGCGCTACAACCGCGAGACGCTCGACGTCCACTTCAAGGGCCGGACGATCGCCGACGTGCTCGACATGCCCGTCGAGGAGGCGCTGGAGTTCTTCCAGCACATCCCGAAGATCCGCCGCCGCCTGGAGACGCTGTCGGCGGTCGGCCTGGGCTACATCCGCCTCGGCCAGCCGGCCACGACGCTGTCGGGCGGGGAGGCGCAGCGCGTCAAGCTCGCCACGGAGCTCTCGAAGGTCGCCACCGGCCGCACGCTGTACATCCTCGACGAGCCGACGACCGGCCTGCACTTCGCCGACGTCCAGCGCCTGCTCGAGGTGCTGCACCGGCTCGTCGACCAGGGCAACACGGTCGTCGTCATCGAGCACAACCTCGACGTCATCAAGACCGCCGACCGGCTCATCGACATGGGGCCCGAGGGTGGGGAGGAGGGCGGCGAGGTCGTCGCCGCCGGCACCCCCGAGGCCGTCGCCGGGACGCCCGGCTCCTACACCGGCGCCTTCCTCGTCGAGGCCGGCGTCGTCGCGGCGGCGCCGAAGGCCAAGCGCGGGCGGACTGCTCGCACGCGCAAGGCGACGGCCGCGGCCTGACGGCGAGGCGGGGACGGCGCTTCGCGCCGCAACGGCATCTTCGATGGGGTGAGTTCGTGGGGGCGACGACGTCTGCGCCGGTGCCGGCGGGCCGATCGGGGCTGGGCGGTTTGTGCATGTCCCACATGGATAAGTCGACCAGACCTCGCCGAACCCGGCGCAACGCCCTCGCCCGCACGCGCAACACCCTCATCGATGCAGTTCGACGACGCGCCTGACGAACGCCGCCTGCGAAGCGAAGCAACGCTCCAGCGGCGCGTATGGGCGTCATCGTCGGCCGCATGACGCGCGCCGGTGTGTCACCCGGCGAGCGCCGCGTACGCCGGCAGCACACGACCCTCGATGAACTCGAGGCTGGCGCCGCCGCCCGTGCAGATGTGCGTCACGCGGTCGCCGAGCTCATAGCGCGTGAGCGCGCCGACGAGGTCGCCGCCGCCGACGACGGTCGTCGCGTCGCTGCGCCCCATCGCCTCGGCGATCGCGCGTGTGCCGGCCGCGAACGGCTCGAGCTCGAACGCCCCGACCGGGCCGTTCCAGAACACGGTCCCGGCGCCTTCGATCACGTCGGCGTAGGCCTCGCGCGTGCGCGGCCCGATGTCCATCCCCATCCAGCCCGCCTCGATGCCGTCGCTGTCGACCACGCGCCGTGTCGCGTCCGCCGCGAAGCGGTCGGCGACGACCAGATCGAGCGGCAGGTGCAGGCGCCCGTCGGAATGTTCGAGCAGCCGTCGCGCGATCGCCACGCCCTCGGCGTCGCACAGGGAATCGCCTACGCCGTGCCCCTGCGCGGCGAGAAACGGATAGCTCATCGCGCCCCCGATCAGCAGCGTGTCGGCCAGCTCGAGCAGGCGTTCGATGACGCCGATCTTGTCGGTCACCTTCGCCCCTCCGAGCACCCCCACGAGCGGCCGCGCCGGGGATTGCAGGACCGACTGCAGCATTGCGATCTCGCGCTCGAACAGCAGCCCGGCGGCGGAGCGCGCGACGTGGCCGGCGACGCCCACCGTCGAGGCGTTGGTGCGGTGTGCACTGCCGAAGGCATCGTTGACGTAGACATCGGCGAGCGCGCCGAGCCGCGCCGCCAGCGCCGGGTCGTCCGTGGTCTCCCCGGGCTCGAAGCGGATGTTCTCGAGCATCACGACGTCGCCGTCCATGACGTGCTCGAGGTCGGGCGCGAACGCAACGTCCTCGCCGAGCAGCTCTGAGAGCCGCGCGGCCACCGGCCGCAGCGACAGCGACGGGTCACGATCGCGCGGCCGGCCGAGGTGGGCGACGAGCAGCACGCGCGCGCCGCGCTCGCGCAGCGCGACGATCGTGGGCAGCGTGAGACGTAGCCGGGTGTCGTCGGCGACCCCGCCATCGGGCCGCAACGGCACGTTGAACTCGGCCCGAACGAGGACGCGGGCGCCGGCGAGTTCGCCGAGATCGTCAAGCGTCCGCAGGCGCCCCGCACCGCGCGCGTCAAGACCCGCGTCGCGACTCATGCTCCCAGCCTGCCGTTCTCGAGCGCTCGCACGCACCAGGAGGGTAACGTCGCGGCGTCCGTCACCCGCGTGGCGCGATCCGCCGCACAGCGTGATCGACGTGACATAGCCTGCCGCGCACGATGCACGACCTCGCGCGCCAGGCCACGCTCTGGCTTCAGAAGTGGCGCTGGTATCAGCGCAACCACATGCCGTGCAACCGCGCGCGGATCCACTGGGAGCTCATGCGCCGCGAGGCCTTCGCGCGCTGGCCGCTGCACGGCAACGTGCTCGAGGCGCTACGCGACGGTCGCCTCGAGGTCGGCGCCCACACGCTCTTCGAGCCGGACGTCTGGATCACGATCGGCGACGACGCGAGCGTGCGGATCGGCGGGGGGACGTTCCTGAACATCGCGGTCATGGTCGCCGCCCACGATCGCGTCGAGATCGGCTCGCACTGCATGCTCGCCAACGGCTGCTTCGTGACCGACGCCAACCACCGCTTCGACGACCCCGAGCAGCCCGTGACGTGGCAGGGCTTCACGTCGAAGGGCCCGACGCGCATCGGCGACAACGTCTGGCTGGGCGCGAACGTCGTCGTCACGAGCGGCGTGACGATCGGCGAGCGCTGCGTGATCGGCGCCAACAGCGTCGTCACGCAGGACATCCCGCCGTTCTCGATCGCGGCGGGCGCGCCGGCGAAGGTGCTGCGGCCGGTCACGTATCCCGGCGGCGGCGACGCGCCCGCACGCCGCTGACGCGCACGGGCGGCGCGCCGCGCGGTCAGCCCCCGAAGCGGCCCTGCAGGGCGAACACGTTGTCGACGTAGCGCTTCGTGTCCTCGAACAGCCCGCGCGAGCGCACCGAGGCCAGGCCCTGGTAGTAGGCGGCGGCCGCCATCCGCGCGTCGCCGCCCGTGTCGCGCAGCAGCGAGGCGAGGTACAGCGAGCCGGCGCGGACGTTGTCGGCGGCGGAGGCCGGGTCCAGCGGCGTCGCCGTGAGGTTGCGGTTCACCCAGTCCCAGGTGCCCGGCATGATCTGCATGACGCCGCGGGCGTTGGCCGACGAGACCGCGGCGTTGTTGAAGCCGCTCTCCTGCCAGGCGATCGCCGCCGCCAGCGATCCGGGCGCCCCGTGCGGCGCGGCCAGGGCCTTGATCTGCGCGGCGTCCAGGCGCGCGGCGGTCGGGACCGGGCTGGCCTGCGGGACGACGCGCGCGGCGGGCGCGGGCAGCGACGCGCGAGCCGGCGCGGGTGCGCCGCTGGGCAGCTTCAGCACGGTGCCGATCAGCAGCGGCGCGGCCGGGTCGAGGCCGTTCATGAAGGCCATCTGGTCGGTCGCGACCCCGGTCTGCGCGGCGAGCGCGCTCAGCGTGTCGCCCGGCCGCACGACGTAGGCCCCGAGCGCGGCGGGTGCGCCGGCGGCGGGAGCCGGAGCGGCGGCCGGCGCCACGCCGCCGCCGGCGGCGGCCGTCGGCGCGGCGGGTGCGATGCCGGCGCCGGCGAGCGCCGCCTGGCCCTCGGCGACCGACGGGATCTTGATCGTCGAGCCGAGCACGACGTTCGCGTCATCGCTGAGGCCGTTGTAGGCGGCGACCGTCCGCGTCGTCAGGTTCGACTGGGCCGCGATCGTCCACAGGGTCTCCCCGGCGGTGACGGTGTGCAGGACGTGGGCGGAAGCGGGGGCGGCCGGCGTCGCGAGCAGTGCGACCACCGCCGCGACGAGGCTGGCTCGCAGGGCGCGCAATGGATTCCTCTCGTGGGTGATGGGGTTCACCTTGCCTCGCACGCGTGCGCTTCTCACGCCGGCGCGCGGAGTTACGACGCCCTGCAACCCGCGGTGCAGCGGCCGCCACGGCCCCCCGGCGGCGCGTTCAGCCCTTGGCGGTGGTGACGATCAGCCCGACCACGATCGCCGCGACGAACAGCGTCCCGCCGATCGCCGCCATCGCGACGTGCAGCGCCGCGGCCGCATTGCGCCCGTCGCGGCGCGCCTCGCCCGCCCGCGCCGTCCCGTAGACGACGAGGCCCCAGGCGGTGGTGACGACGATCGCCGCCAGCGGCGCGGCCCACACGAGCTCGAGCAGCGCTCCGGAGTCGACGGTGGCGATCATGTGTCCGCCGGCGCCGGCGTCGCGACCGGCGGTCCGTGGCGCAGCCGCTTGCCGAACAGCGCGGTGATGAGCATGAGCAGGCTGACCGAGATCAGCAGCGGCCCCAGCGCGCCGGTGCCGAAGATCCGGCTCACGCCGTAGGTGAACGCGCCGACGGCGGCCGCCGCGGGCAGCGTCAGCACCCAGGCGACCGCGATGTTGCCGGCCAGGCCCCAGCGCACGGCCGACAGGTTCTTCGCCGCGCCCGCTCCGAGCACCGCGCCGGTGATCGAGTGCGTCGTGGAGAGCGGGAAGCCGAGGTGCGAGGCGGTCAGCAGCACCGCCGCGCCACCGCCCTGGGCGGCGAAGCCCTGGGCCGGATCCATCTTGTAGATCTTGCTGCCCATCGTCCGGATGATCCTCCAGCCGCCGGTGTAGGTGCCCAGCGCGATCGCCGTCGCGGCCGAGACGATGACCCAGAACGGCGGGTCCGGGGCGGGCCCCTCGAGCGTTCCGTGGGCGATGAGCGCCAGCGTGATGATGCCCATCGTCTTCTGCGCGTCGTTCGTGCCGTGCGACAGCGACAGCAGGCTGGCGCTGGCGATCTGGCCCAGGCGATAGCCACGGTTGACCGATCCCGGCCGCAGCCGGCCGACCATCCGGTAGGTGATCAGGATGCACACGCCGGCGGTCAGGAACGCGACGACCGGGGCGACGAGCGCGGGCACGATGACCTTCTCGAGCAGGCCGTCGCCGAAGATCGCGTCGGGGCCGCTCGCCGCGAACGCCGCGCCGACGACGCCGCCGATCAGCGCGTGCGACGAGCTCGAGGGCAGCCCGAAGAACCAGGTGACGAGGTTCCAGGTGATCGCGCCGATCAGCCCGGCGAAGATGACGGTCGTCGTGACCTGCTCGGCGTCGACGATCCCGCCGGCCACGGTGGCGGCGACCTTGATCGAGATGAACGCGCCGACGAAGTTCAGGATCGCCGACAGCGTCACGGCGGTCTTCGGCGCCAGCGCGCGGGTGGAGATCGACGTCGCCACCGCGTTGGCGGTGTCGTGGAAGCCGTTGGTGAAGTCGAACGCGAGCGCCGTCGCGACGACGATCACCAGGATGATGTCGCTGTCCACAGCTAGCGGTTGGGGCTCAGGAGTTCTTTACGACGATGTTCGCGATGACGTTCGCGATGTGCTCGGTGGCGTCGACCGCCTCTTCCAGGCGTTCGAAGATGTCCTTCCAGCGAATCACCACCATCGGATCGATTCCGGTGTCGAACAACGAGGCCACCGCCTCCCGGGTCACCCGGTCGCCGTCGGTCTCCAGCCGGTGGATCTCGTTGGTGTAGTGCGTGACGTCCTGAAATCCGCGCATCCGCGGGACGGCCTCGTTGATCTTGCGGCAGGCCTCCATGAGGATGTGGGCCAGGCGCTGGGCCTGCTCCATCGGCGCCTCGATGCGGTACAGCCCGAGGTAGTCCGCCACCTCCTCGGTGAGGTCGACGATGTCGTCGAGGCCCGAGGCGAGCTCGAGGATGTCCTCGCGGTCGATCGGCGTGACGAACGTCGCGTTGAGGCGCTGGATGATGTCGTACGTGATCCGGTCGCCCTCCTGCTCGCAGAGCAGGATCGCGCGCGCGCAGCCGTGCTGCTCGGGAAACGAGCGCAGCATCTCGTCGAGCAGTTCGGCGGCGCGCAGCACGTTGGCGGCCGATTCCTCGAAGAGACCGAAGAAGACGCGATCCTTCGGGGCGAAGACCTGCGAGAGCCGAGCCATGGCCCGGGACTCTAGTGATAGGGAGAGATCAAGCCCGGCTGCGCTCGGCGAACGCCGCAAGCTCCTGCGAATCGATCCCGTAGCCGTGCTCGGGCGCCGGATAGCGGCGGGTGCGCACGTCGCCGGCGAAGGCCGCGACGCCGGCCGCCATCTCGTCCTGCAGGTTCGCATAGCGCTTGACGAAGCGTGCGCCGAGCCCCTCGCGGATGCCGAGCAGGTCGTGGAACACGAGCACCTGCCCGTCGGTCGACGGGCCGGCGCCGATCCCGATCACCGGCACCTCGATGCGCTGCATGATGAGCGCCGCGACGTCGGACGGGATCGCCTCGAAGACGATCGAGAAGCAGCCGGCGTCCTGCAGCGCGACCGCCTCGGCGGCGATGCGCGCGGCGGCGTCGGCGTTGCGGCCCTGGGCCCGGTAGCCGCCCAGCGCGGTGGCGGTCTGCGGGGTCAGCCCCACGTGGCCCATGACCGGGATCCCGGCGCCGACGATCGCCCGGGCGCGGGCGCACGACGTCGGACCGCCGCCCTCGAGCTTGACCGCGTCGCAGCCGGCCTCCTTGATGAAGCGCAGCGCGGTCGCGACGGCCTGTTCGTCGGACACCTCGTAGGACCCGAAGGGCAGGTCGCCGACGAGCAGCGGCGTGCGCAGGCCGCGGCGGACGGCGCGCGCCAGCATGAGCATCTCGTCGAGCTCGACGCCGACCGTCGACGGGTAGCCGAGCACGGTCATCGCGCCGGAGTCGCCGACGAGCACGACGTCGACGCCGGCCGCCTCGGCGGCCCGCGCGCTGGGGAAGTCGTAGGCCGTGACCATCACGATGGGGTCGCCGAGGCGCTTCATCTCGTGCAGGCGCGGCAGCGTGACGGGGAGGCGGTCGACGAGCGCGCTCGCCGCGATCTGGCTGGGGTGGGTCGACATCAGCGGCCTTCCTTTCCGAACGTCAGCAGGGTGGCGACCTCGTCGTCGACGGCGAGCATCCGGTTCGTGCCGGCCTCGACGTGGACGACGACCGGCTCGTGCTCGCGCAGCTCCGCGCGGTCGTACTGGCCGTAGGAGATGACGATGATCGTGTCGCCGCGGTGCACGAGGCGGGCGGCGGCGCCGTTGATCTGCACCGTGCCCGAGCCGCGCTCGCCGGCGATCGTGTAGGTCTCGAAGCGGGCGCCGTTGTCGACGTCGACGACATGGACCTGCTCGTGCTCGAGAATGTCGGCGGCGTCGAGCAGGTCGGCGTCGATCGTGATCGAGCCGACGTAGTGCAGGTCGCAGTCGGTCACGGTCGCCCGGTGGATCTTGGACTTCAGCATCGTTCGCTGCATGGGGTCTCCTAACGACCTGCGTCGAGGATGTCGTTGTCGATCAGGCGCACGTCGCCGACACGGGCGGCGACCGCTACGAGCACGGGCTCGTCGCCGACGCTGTGGATCTCCGTGAAGGTGTCGGGGTCGACGAGCTCGAGGTACTCGGGCTCCACGGCGAGCTCGGCCATCGCGGCGCGGCCGATCGCGGCGAGGATCGTGGCGTCGCGCTCGCCGGCCGCGTGGCAGGCGCGCACCGCGTCCAGCCCGCGGCGCAGCGCCAGCGCGCGGTGGCGGTCGGCGGCCGGCAGGCGCACGTTGCGGCTCGACAGCGCCAGCCCGTCGGGCTCGCGGATCGTCTCGCCGACCTCGATCCGCACCGGGATGTCGAGGTCGCGCACGGCGCGGCGGATGACCGCCACCTGCTGGGCGTCCTTCTGGCCGAAGAACGCGACGTCGGGCTGGGCCATGTTCAGCAGCTTCGTGACGACGGTGGCGACGCCGGCGAAGTGCGCCGGGCCGCGCTGCGCGCCCTCCAGCGGGGCGCTGATCTCGTCGACCGTGACCGTCGTCGCGAAGCCGCGCGGGTAGACCTCGGCGGGGGAGGGGACGAAGAGGACGTCGGCGCCGGCCTCGGCGGCCAGGGCGGCGTCCCGGGCCTCGTCGCGCGGGTACGCGGCCAGATCCTGGTGGTCGTTGAACTGCGTGGGGTTGACGAACAGCGTCACGACGACCTGGTCGCACTGGGCGCGCGCCCGGCGGATCAGCGACAGGTGACCCTCGTGCAGGGCGCCCATGGTGGGCACGAGGCCGATGCTGCGCCCGGCGCGGCGGGGGCCGTTGAGCGCGGCGCGCAGGTCCGGCACGGTGCGGATGGTCTTCATGCCGGCACCGCCACGTCCTGCGCTGCGAGGCGACGGGTCGCGTCGGTGAGCGCGTCGAAGAGCGCGAGGTCGGCGGGCAGGCGCTCGGCCACCGCGGCGCGCTGGCGGGCGACCGTGGTCTCGTCGCCGCGCGCGATCGGGCCGGTGAGCGCCTGCTCGGCGCCCAGCGCGGCCCAGTTGGCGACGCTCGCCTGCACGAGCGCGAGGAGCGGCTCGCGCTCGAGCCCGGCGGTCTGCGCCAGCCGCTCGGCGAAGCCCTCGAGCGTGACGAGGAAGTTCGCGGCGATCGAGGCGGCGGCGTGGTAGGCGGCGCGGTCGGCCTCGGCGACGTGGACGGGGCGCATGCCGAGGGTCGCGGCCAGCGCGTCGGCGACCGCGAGGGCGCGCGGCGTGCTGCCGGCGATCGCCGCGGTCGCGCCGGCGAAGCTCGCTCCGTCGGCGGTGACGGTCATCAGCGGGTGCAGCGAGAACGCCTCGTGCCCGGCGAGCGCCGTCAGGGGCGTGGCGGCCGAGGTGTGGCCGACGAGCCGGTCCTCGCCGAGAGGCAGCGCCGCGGCGGCGGCCGCGATCTGGCCGTCGGGCACGCAGAGCAGGACGGCGCCGGCCGCCTCGGACGGCACCGCGCCGCGGCCCAGGGGGCCTTCGACATCGATTGCGGCGGCGCTCAACGCGCGGGCCAGCGCCATGCCCATACGGCCGGCACCGACGATCGCGAGGCGATCGGGAGCGCATGCCCGGGCAGGCAGCGGAAGCTGGGTCTGCGTGGTCATCGTGTCGGTCCAGTCCTCCAGGAGGTACCGGTCGCGGTTTTGATGTGCGAGCGGTTGGCGCCGCCGCTGCCCTTCAGAGTAGCCGACCGTGCGCCGGGGCCCGCGTTCGGGGGAGCCTGGCGGGTTCATGCTCCGTGCGAGCAGAAACCCGCCACGCTGCCGTTGGGGGGCGGGCGGGCGAGCCCGATGGCGCGAACTCCCCCGCTATACGGGTGTTTCGTGCCATTGGCGACGTGATCGGCGTCGCGCGCTGCTGCACGGAAGCCGAACCTCTTCCCCCAGCGCTGTCGTTCGCCGACCCCTCACCAAACGCTGCTGCGAAGGGGTCGACCCATTCCCCGGTCGTTGCGGATTCGGGCACCGCTCGCGCCTCGAGGGCCTCTACCATCGCGCCGTGGCCACGAAGGACGAGCGCCGCGCCGAGCTCACCGCCGTCTTCCGCGAGGCGCGGGTCTGCACGCGCTGCCCGGAGCTCGCCCGCACCCGCACGCAGGTCGTCTTCGGAGCCGGCAACGCCGACGCCGACCTCATGTTCGTCGGCGAGGCGCCGGGCGCCAAGGAGGACGAGCAGGGGATCCCGTTCGTCGGCGCCGCCGGCAAGCTGCTCGACCAGCTGCTGGGCGACGTCGGGCTCGCGCGCCCGGATGTCTTCATCGCCAACGTCCTGCGCTGCCGCCCGCCCGGCAACCGCGACCCGCTCCCGATGGAGATCGAGAACTGCTCGGACTACCTCATGCGCCAGGTCGAGCTCATCCAGCCGCGCGTGATCTGCACCCTGGGCAACTTCTCGACGAAGCTCCTGCGCGCCGACCCGACCGGCATCTCGCGGCTGCACGGCCAGGCCGAGATCCTCGTCATCGGCCAGCGAGCGGTGCGTCTGTATCCGCTGTTTCATCCCGCCGCGGCGCTCTACACCCGTTCGCTGCTCGACACATTGCGCGCCGACTTCGCCCGCCTGCCGGCACTGCTGGCGCTCGATCCGCCCGAGCAGCCCCCGCCCGCCGCGCCGCCCGAGCCGGCCGTGCCCGAGCCGGCGCTCGCAGCGCCCGAGCCCGAGCCCGTGCCCGTCCTGGTCGAGCTTCCGCGGCAGCCCTACGAGCCCGCGCCGCCGCCCGAGCCCGAGCCGCCCGACGACCGCCAGCTCGGCCTGTTCTGAGCCGGTCCTACGCGCCGACGGCGCTGGACCGCAACGCCGGCAGCACCCGCTCGCCGTAGGTCCGGATCGAGCCGAACGGATCGGCGCGGCCGATGAGCTGCAGGCAGATGATCGTCGCGCCCGCGCGCTCCATCTCGCGGATGCGCTCGGCGTGCTCCCCGGGGTCCGAGCCGACGAGGAAGCCCTGCTTCGCGAAGTCCTCGTCGCTCATCTTCGCGTCCGCGCGGCGCTGCATGTCGTGCTGGTCGGCGATGTCCTCAAGATAGAGCTCCGGCAGCTGGGTCGGCTTCCAGCGGCGCGCGCCCTCGATCGCGGCCTGCTCGTCGCCGGCCCACGCGAAGCCGGCGTGGAAGATGATCTCGCCCGGCTCGCGGCCGTGCCGCCGGCACGCCTCGCGGTAGGCGTCGACGATCTCCGGCGCCTGCTCGGGGTCGCCGAGCGTCCACAGGCCGTCGCCGTAGCGCCCCGCGAGCTCGGCCGAGCGCGGCCCGAACGCCGACACGTAGAGCTTCGGCCGCGTCTTCGCGCGCGTCCAGAGCTTGGCCTCCTTCAGCGCGAACCAGCCCGCGTCC
>JAUXSD010000315.1 GCA_030681525.1 Solirubrobacteraceae bacterium | reverse complement strand
TGGGACGGCAACGACGACGACCCCTCCGACATCGACCCGGAGAGCGAGGACGACAACATGACGCTCCAGCTCGACGTCGATCTCGCCAAGTGCATGCGTCGCGAGCCGGGCGCGATCAGCGGCGACGCCGCCGGCCGCTGCGGCGACCAGATCATCACCGGCGGTGACGACGACGACGCGGCGACGAAGGTCTACTTCCGCGTGCTCATGTCCAAGTCCGCGCCGACCGCCGAGGCCGGCGGGCCCTACAGCACCGACGAGGGCGCCGACGTCAAGCTCGACGCGACGGCTTCCAGCGACCCCGACGACGACATCGAGACGTACGCGTGGGACCTCGACGGCGACGGCGCCTGCGACGACGTGGCCGACGACCCGACGCCGGACTTCAGCGCGGTCGGCCAGGACGGCGAGACGGCCGTCAAGCTCTGCGTCACCGACGCCACCGGCCTGACGGCCGAGGACACCACGACGGTCACGGTGCGCAACGTCGCGCCGGCCGTCGACATCGGCACCCCGGCGCCCGTCGCGGAGAACCACGCGGTGACGCTGACCGGATCGGCCACCGATCCCGGCTGGCTGGAGGGTCTGACCGCGACGATCGCCTGGGGCGACGGCGCCCCGGCCCAGCCGCTGGCCGGCACGCTCGACAACGACCGCCCCGACGCGAAGCTGAGCTTCCGCACGTCGCACACCTACGGCGACAACGGCACGTACACCGGGCAGGTGTGCGCCGCCGACGACGACACGCGGCCCTGCCGGACGTTCACGGCGACGGTGAACAACACCGCGCCCGCCGTGGCCATCGACCTGACCGGCGCCGTGGCGGTCAACGGCGTGCCGACGGTGATCGCGCACGCCGGCGGCCCGGTCGCGTTTGCGACGCGCACGACCGACCCCGGCAGCGACGACCTCGCGCTCGTGTGGAGCTGGGGCGACGGGACGACGGCGGCGGCCATGCAGTCGCTGGTCAACCCGCCCGATCCGGATCCGGCGCAGAGCCCGAGCATCGAGCCGCGCGACGTCGCGAGCTCGGTGTCACACGCGTTCGCCGGCGCCTGCGCCTACGAGGCGAACTTCGCCGCGACCGACGACGACGGCGGCACGGACGCCGAGAGCGTCAACGTGATCATCGTCGGCAACGGCTCGGTCAACCGGCCGCACGGCTTCTGGAAGCAGCAGGTGCGCCACCACGCCACCGGCAAGGGCCAGTCGGAGTTCGACGCCGCCAGGCTCGGCTGCTACCTGAGGATCGCGGGCCACATGAGCCGCGTCTTCGACGAGCGCACCGCGGCGACGACGCCGGCGCAGGCCTACGACGTGCTCGACGTGCGCGGCACGAGCGTCATGACCGAGCTGCTGGACCTCCAGCTGCTGGCGGCGTGGCTGAACTTCGCCAACGGCGCGATCGAGCACGACCGCATGGTCGACACGGACGGCGACCGCACCGCCGACACCCCGTTCCTCGAGGCGATGGCGGCGGCCGAGGTCCTGCGGCTGAACCCGAACAGCACCCGGGCGCAGCTCGATCGCCTCAAGCGGATCGTCGAGAGCTGGACGAGCCTGCCGTGACCCGGCGGCAGGCTAGCCGCGCCGCTTGATCCGGAACTGCACGACCTGCGCGCCGCCCTCGGGCGGCGTGCCGGTCAGGCGGTACAGGCCGGCGCGGCGGCCGAGCTGCCTGGCGCTGAGCTTGAGGGAGTTCTCACCGGCGGCGGCGTTCGCGGTCGTCACGGTGCGGGTGCGCGAGTAGCGCCCGCGACCCAGCGACCGCCGGAGGGCGAACGTCACGCTCGTCGCGCGGCTCACCGTGTAGGTGAAGCGGGCTGCGCGCCCGACCGCGACGGAGCGCGCCCTGCGCTCGAGCGAGCTGAGCGCAGCGGCGGGCCGCGGCTGGCCGAGCACGCGCAGGACCGAGCGCGCCATGCTCGCCTCGCCCATGACGTTGGGATGCACGGGGAAGGCCGGCATCGTCGGGATCACGCCCTCGAACCAGCGCCGCGGGGGCAGCGTGCAGACGTCGTGGCCGATGCTCTCGGCGTACGTGTCGACGAACTCGGCGCCGCTGGCGGCCGCCTGCTGGGCGATCATCGTGTTCGTCCGGCGCAGCATCTCGTCGAGGTACGCGAGGTCGTCGCTCGACAGCGGGACGAGGGGATAGCAGCTACGGCCGTCGGTCGGCGCGGCGGCGGGATAGCCGACGATCAGCACCCGTGCCTGCGGCGAGCGTGCGCGGATGCCCTGCAGCGTGGCGGCAATCTTCGGCGCGGCGGCCGCGATCTTGTCGACGAGCCGGTCGCCGCCGTCAGGCTTGGCGAAGTTCGAGCGGCAGGCCGTGCCGGTCGGCGCCAGCAGCCCGAGCCCGAGGCAGTCCGTCGCCGCACCGACGAGGCCGACGTCGTTGCCGCCGATCCCGACGGTCACGAGCGTCGCGTCGCCCGAGAGCGCGTCGAACTGCGGGATGTGGTTGCCGCCGATGACGCTCTGCGGCTCGGTCATGTGCCGCGTCGTGGCCGACGAGCAGCTCTCGTCGCGAAACACCGTCGCGCCGATCGCCGCCTTGACGACCGACGGGTAGTTGTGGTCCGAGCGCGCGCAGCCGATGGGCGTGCCGTACTGCATCGGGACGAACGGGGCCGCCGTGAAGGAGTCGCCGAGCGCGACGTAGTGGTCGCGGTCGGCGGCCTGCGCGGCGGGCGCGGTGGCGGCGAGCGTCGCGGCGAGTGCGGCCACCAGCCGAACGGTGCGGTTCATATGACGAGTATGGCGCGACCGAGCCCTCGTCGCGCCGGTGTTCAGCCGATCCCCACGAGCGCCGCGCACACCCAGTTGTGCGCGCCGTCGCCGCCGGCCCACAGGCGGGCGGCGAGGCGGTCCTGCTCGGCCTTCGGCGCGAGGTGGGCATGCGGGGTCGAGCCGCCCATCCCGCGCCATGTCGCCGGCATGAACTGATAGAAGCCCGACGCCCCGGCGAAGTTGGGCGGCAGGTTCTGGCCGCCCGACTCGCACTGCACGACCGGCCACGGGATCGACCACGGCCCGCCGGGCCCCACCGCCCGCAGCGCCCTGGCGCGCTGCGCCAGCAGCCGGTTCAGCGCGCGCTCCGCGCGCCGTCGGCCCGCCCGCGTGCCGCGCAGCAGCGCCGCCCGCGCGGCGCGCGCCTGGCTGAGCATCGCGCGCCGCTCGTGCAGGCCGGCGGCGATCGTGGTGAGCGCGTCGTGGCGCCGGCGCACGGCCTCCGCGGCAGCGCGGCGCCGCACCGACAGCCGCGTCAGCGTGCGCCGTTGCGCGAGCGCGTCGCCGCGCGCGCCCTTGACGGTGTCGAGGATCCGCTCGTCCTGGCGCTGCACGCGCTCGAGGAAGTCCATCGTCTCCAGCAGCTGCGCGAAGCCGTCGGCCTGCAGCACCACGGTGACGAGATCCGGCTTGCCGCCGGCGTAGCGCTGGCGCAGGAGCGCGGAGAGCTGCGCGCGTGAGGTCTTCAGCCGCTCGCGCAGCCGCAGCGCCCGCTCGCGCTGGCGGTTGCGGCGCTGCACCGTGTCGGCGAGCCTGGCCTCCGCCGCCCCCAGATCGGCCCGCACCGCGGCGACGCGGCGCTCGAGGATCGCGACCTCGCGCACGGCGGCGCGTTCGAGGCGGCCCAGCCGTGCCACGCTGCCCGACAGCGACTGCTCGCGCTCGCGCTGCGCGCCGATCCGGTCGCGCAGGCCGCGCTCGCTCTGCGGCCCGCCGGCGGGCACGGCGACGAGCACCGCGGCGGCGAGCGCGGCGACGGCGACGAGCAGGAGGGGAAGGCGACGACGGCGGCGATCCATGCGGCGGCTGCGCTCAACCTAGCCAGCGCCCACGCCCGCACCCAGCGCTGCACGGCGTCGTGCGTGCCGCACCGCGCGTGCCGGCGGCTGTCACGGACGTTGCTACTTCGAGCACCTGGGTACAACGAGCACATCGGTGGATCCACCCCGACCCCGGAGGAGCACATGTTCAAGAAGTCTCGCGGAGGTGGCGCCAAGCAGCAGCAGGCGCCGGCCCAGCCGGCCCAGCCGACCCAGCCGGCCCAGCCGGCCCAGCCGGCCGCCAGCCCGGCTCGGCCCACACAGGAGTACGCGAAGCTCGGTTCCGACGCGCCGATCGCCTGGCCGTCGGTGGGCGGTCGCAGGGTGCCCGTGACCGGGCAGCTGTCCCCGCACGCGCAGGCCGCGCTCAAGCGGATGGGCATCACCAAGGAGTAGCGCCCTCGATCGCCGGCCGGAACCGCCGGCCGGCGGCACGGGCGTTTCGGGCGTCAGGCGACCGGTGAGGCGCCGCCCAGCCGGGCGAGCATCGCGCCGGCGCGGCGCTCCCAGGCCCCGGCGCGCATGCGGCGCGCGAGCGCCACGGCCGTGCCCGCGCTGCGGTGCGCGCCGGCGAGGTCGCCGATCCGCAGCAGCAGCCCGGCGCGGATTCGGTGAAGCTCGGGCTCGTACCAGCGCTCGCCGCCCTCGACGCCGCGCAGCGCCTCGTCGACCGTGGCCAGCGCGCGCTCGGGCTCGCCGGTGTGCGCCAGGGCGTCGGCCATCAGCCCGTGCAGCAGGGGGCCGCCGCCGCTCGCGCCGTGGGCGCTCCAATCGGCCACCGCGCGGCGCAGCTCGTCGAGGCCGGCCTCGTGCTCGCCGGCCTGCACGCGAGCCCAGCCGTGCAACCCGAGCGCCTGGGCGCGCCGCTCCGCGATGTCCTCGGCGCTCGCCAAGCTGAGCGCCGCCGCCGCGACGGTCCGCGTGTCGTCATGGTCGCCGCGGATGTGGGCGGCGGTCGCCGCCGCGCACAGCAGCACCGTCTCGGTGCGGGGGTGCGGGCGATCGCGCAGCAACTCGGTCGCGGCCGTGATCGCGTAGCGCGCGCCCTCGTGGTCGTCGCGGCACGCGAGCGCGAGCGCGCGATGGGCCAGCGCCAGCGCCGCCGGATCGTGGCCGAAGCGATCGGCGTTCGCGCCGCGGCGCGTGAGGTCGCACAGCTCGACCGCGCGGGCGAGGTGGCCGAGGCAGTCGCGATGGCGCCCGCACGCGGCGAGCAGGCCGCCCAGCGTGCACTCGGCGGCCGGCAGCAGCGCCGGGTCGTCGCTCGCGGCCTCGGCGACCGGCAGCAGGGTGAGCGCGAGCCGCAGCGCATCCGCGGGCCGTCCGTCGAGCGCGCGGTACGCCGCGAGGTGCAGCAGCCCGTCGAAGCGCTCGCGCGTCGGCTCGAGGCCGGCGCTGAGCCGCTCGGCGCGGGCGTGATGGACGACCGCGGCCGGGGCCTTCCAGCCGCTGTGGGCGGTGATCGCCTGGCCGGCGAGCAGGCGCAGCTCCAGCTCGGTCGCGCGGCGGTCGTGGCCGTCGGGCGTGCGCGCGTTGAGCTCGATCGCGCGCTCGAAGTGCAGCGTGGCCTCGCGCAGCGCGTGGTGGCCGAGCGCCTCGCGCCCCGCCCGCCGCCAGTGGCGGACGGCGTCGGGCATCTCGCGGGCGTACTCGAAGTGGCGTGCGATGCGCTCGGGCTCGGCGGCCGCGACGTGCGGGAAGCGGGCGAGCAGGGCGCGCGCGATCTCGCGGTTGTGGTGGCGCAGCACGCGCTTTCGCTGCGAGCTGCGGGCGGCCTCCTGCAGCAGCGAATGGCAGAACGCGAAGCGCCCCGGGCCGGCCGGCACGACGACGTCCTCCGCGACGAGCCGCTCCAGGCCCCAGTCCAGCGCGGCGGGCTCGAGCGTGCCGACGGCGTCGAGCAGCGTGCGGTCGAACTCCCGTCCGATCGTGGCCGCCAACTGGGCCACCTCGCGCGCGGTCGAGTCGCGATCCAGCCGCGTCATGAGGCAGCCGTAGAGGGTCGCGGCGGCGGGTGCGCCGTCGCCCGGCGTGGCGAGCGCCGTGCGGGTGAGCTCCGCGGCGAGCAGGGGCGAGCCGCCCGCATCCTGCGCGATCTGGCGCGCGGCGCCGGCGGGCAGGGCGCCCGCGGCGGCCACGTGCCCGACGAGCGCCAGCGTCTCGGCCGTGTCCAGGCGGCCGAGCTCCACGCGCTGCAGCGTGCGCTGGGGCAGCCCCAGGAAGTCGCTGCGCGCCGTCAGCGCGATCATGAGGGCGAGCTCGCGCGGTCCGTCGAGGAGCGTCGCGATGAACTCCAGCGTCGAGGCATCCGCCCAGTGCAGGTCGTCGACGACGAGCAGCAGCGGCGTCCGGGTCGCCTCGGCCGCGAGCGCGTCGGCGAGGGCGG
>JAUXSD010000310.1 GCA_030681525.1 Solirubrobacteraceae bacterium | reverse complement strand
CGTCCCAATCGCCCACCACCGGCACCAGCGGCTTGGTCCCGTACGAGAACGTCGTCGACGCACCCGCCGGCGGCAGCGACGTGGCCACCGACCAGTTCGTGCTCCCCGTCACCGTCACCGGCAACGCCTGCAGCGCATGAGCCGCGCCCGCCGAGACGCCCAGCCACACGAGGCTCGAGATCAAGCCCGCGAACAGCACTGTGATCCGGCGCGCCTTGCGGCTGCTCATGATGCCTCTTCCGTGATCGTGTTGACGCGGCCCCCGCCGCACGGTGTGCAACGCGAGCCTAACTGCAACGCGCCCTGCAGAGACAAGAACTTGCCGCGTTGCCGCTCTGTCTGTGGGTACAAGGGTTTGGTTTGCCCCATCCATTACGGTGGCGGCAACGTCGGCAGCGAACAGCCGCCGGCCAGACCCGAAGGCGCGAGACCGGTGACGACGGTCGTTGGCGAGCCGAGGTTGCGCCCGGCGATGTAGGCCTGCGCATTGCCGCCGGTCGTGAAGCCGGGCAGGCGCAGGTCTGCCGAGGACTCCCGGTGGAGCTCGACGTCGGCCTGGCCGCTCGGCCCCGCCGCGCCGAGGCTGTTCTCCACGCCGGCGCCGCCGATGTCCGCGCACATGATCGTCGTGTCACCCGCCAGATTCCCGGATCTGACGTCGACGCCCGGACGCACGGTTGCGCTCGGGTCGCCCATCGTGTTCTGGGTGACCGTGAAGTCGGCCGTGGCGGTCCCTGAGGCGAACAGGGACAGACCACTACCCGCGTAGTTGCGAACGGTGTTGCTGCGAAGCGCGAACCGCGATTCGCCGCTTCCGCTGTTCTGCGCGACCACGGCGTCGTCGAGCTCCGCACCCGACAGGGCGGTGCCATCGCCGATCGTGTTGTTCGTGATCGTCGCGTCCAGCCGTGACCCCGCGGTGGCCTCCGGTGGCGCGACGACGAAGAGCGCGCGGCCCCGCGTACCCGAGATCGTGTTGTCGTCGATCTCGGCCGTCGTCTGACCGCCCATCGACCCGCGGACCGAGATGCCGGATTCGGAGGTCACCGCTCCCGGGTTGCCGCCGGTCACGGTGTTGGACTTCAGGCGCGCGTTGATCGTCGTGTTCTCCACTCCGCCGTCCACGACGAGCCCGGCCTCGCGATTGGCGGCGAAGGTGCTGCCGGTGATGTTCACGTCGGCGGAGCCCTCGCTGCCTCCGAGGACCTCCGCGCCATAGCCGCCCGTCGTCGTCGAGTTGCTCGCGAACGTCGAGCCCGTGATGTCCAGCGAGACCGCCAACGGATCGAACGTGGTGGTGTTGGCGAGGCGCAGGTTGTTGTCCGCGGAGCCCGTCACGAGCGTGTCCGCGATGGACCAGACCCCGGCGACGTTCTCGTAGGCCAGACC
The DNA here is from genome assembly GCA_030681525.1 of Solirubrobacteraceae bacterium. Lineage (GTDB taxonomy): Bacteria > Actinomycetota > Thermoleophilia > Solirubrobacterales > Solirubrobacteraceae > CADCVQ01. The sequence continues at coordinate 3,064 of JAUXSD010000310.1, read as the reverse complement.
GTGCTCGTCGGCCGCGTCGCCGTTGTCGACGATGCGGCTGAAGGACAGAGCGACGCCGTCGGCGGCAGTCGCGTGGATGCCGTGGGCGCCACCCTCGCTGACCTGCATGCGCGAGAGGCTTACGCGGCCTAGCACGCCGCCCAGCGAGATCCCATCACCCGTCGAGTTCTGGATCGCGCCGCCGCTGCACGTCGCCGCCGAGCTGCAGGCGCCGCCGTTGCCGGTCACGTTCAGCCGGCCATTGACGTTGAAGACGTTGTTGAGCCGGATTGCGCTCGGCGCGCCGTTGCTCGTGATGCTGCGGAACGTCAGGTCGTCGTCGTGGATCGTCGCGTAGTCGAGGTTCAGTGCGATGCCGGTCGTCGTGGCGAGCGTGTTGTCGACGCCGACGCCGACGCCGCCGGGATCGGTGATCGCCAGCGTTCCGCCGTTGTCGTTGACGACCGCGTCCGAGGTGCCGGTCGACAGGGTCAGCCCGCCGTCGAAGTGGATGTTGTTCGTGCTCCCCCCTCCGAAGTTGTTCTGCAGCAGGATGCCGCCGCCGTTGTCGGGGGTGGCGGGAAGGTCGGTGATCGGGCCGGTGAACCGCTTGTTGCCGCCGCTCTGATTGGCGATCCGGATCAGCGGGCCGCTGTCGTCGCTGATCGCGCCGCCGTAGGTGAAGGCGATGTCATCGAAGGAGTTGTTGCCGGTGATGACGACGTCCGTGTCCGTCGTGTTGCTCAGCGTGCCGCCGTCGGCCGTGAAGTTGCCTTGCGTGTGGTCCAGCCGGATCGCATGCTGACCCCCCGTCGACGACACCGACGTGAACTTCATGTTCAGCGTGCCGAGGGAGATGTTGACCGCTTGCCCGCCGACGGTCTGGTTGTCGATCGCGCCGGGGGTCTGGGTGCCCATCGTCGCAGAGCTGATGAAGTTGCCGAACAGCGCCGCCCCCGACGCGTTGCCGAGGTCGATCCCCTGGATCTCGTTGCCGAACGAGAGGTTCACGCCGTCGCCCGAGGCGTTGACGATCACCGGGTTGCTGCCGCCGCCGGCCGGAACGATGTTCGTGGGGTTTCCCGAGGCGCCGACGAAGACATCGAGGCCGTTCGGTTCGCCGATCAGTCGCTGCAGCTGCTCCAGGACGATGCCGCCCGTGTAGGGCGAGGCCGCGTCATACACGAAGATGTAGTCCCCGGAGCCGTCGAGGCCGTCCAGCGAGCCCCCGGTGTTCAGCGCCGAGAGCGTGTTCGCGGGCGCGTGCGACGTCCCGGCGCGGCCCGCCGCCGGCGCCGGCGCGTCGCCGTCGACGTACCAGACCAGCGGGCCGGACACCCAGACCGTCACCGTGCCGGTGGCGGTCTGGTTGGCGGGCGCGACGGCGCTGTTGTCGCTGACCGTGTAGGTGAAGGTGTCGCTGCCCGTGAAGCCGGGCTTGGGGTCATACGTGAACTGGCCGTCGGCCTGCATCGTGACGTTGCCCGCGCACGTGGCGGCGCACTGCGTGGAGGTGATCGACGCCGGGCCGGCCGTCAGGTTGGCGGCGGGGGTGTCGGGGTCGGTGTCGCCGTCGAGCACGTCGCCGGGGACCGTCAGTCGCGGACCGGTCGACGTCGTGCCGACCACGAAGCGGGTGTTGCCCAGCGCGCTCCCGAAGCCCAGGTTGTTGCCGAACGTCTCGTCGTCGGCGACCGGCCCGTCGTTGACGCGCGTCACCGCGATCGCCTTTGTCGCGAGGTTGGAGTCCACGTCACCGTCGTCCACCTTGAACTCGACCGTCTTGGACACCGCCGGGTTCTCGCTCGTCGAATTGAACTGCACCGAGCGAAGGACGGTCTGGAACTCGGCGACCGTGCCCGTGCCGGTCAGCGTCAGCACGCCGGTGCCGGCGTCGTAGGAGCTCCCCGCGCCGCCGGCGCCGCCGCTCGGGGTGAACGTCAGCGCGTCACCGGCCTCGAAACCGGCCGATATGCGCACCTGCGCGCCGGCCAGGTTCGCGTCGTCGGAGTCCACAACGGTCACGCCGCTGTCGACCGTGACCGCCGCGGCACCCTCGGTGTAGGCCGTCGATCCGCCGGTCGTCGTCACGACCGGAGCGCTGTTGCCGGCGGCGGCGACCGTCACGCCGCGCGTCGCGATGTTGCTGTCGGACCCGGCGCTGTCGGTCACGCGGAAGGAGATCGTGCGCGTCGCCGGCGTGGCGGTCGTGCCCTGGTAGGTCACCGAACGCAGCACCGCCTGGTACTGCGCGGGCGTCGCGGCCCCGCTGAGCGTGAGCGTGCCGGTGCCCGCGCCGACGCCGTTGATCGAACCCGCCGGCGTGAAGCTCAGCGCGTCGCCCGCCGTCAGGTTGGCGCTGATCGTCACCGTCGCGCCCGATAGCTGCGCCGAGTCCGGGTCGGCGACCATCAGCCCGCTGTCGACCACGACCGGGCTGCCGCCCACCGTGAACGCCGCGCTGCCGGCGCTCGCCGTCACGACCGGCGCATCGTTGACCGCCGTGATGTTGATCGTGCGCGTCGCCGGCGCGCTCGGCAGGCTCCCGTCGCTGGCGACGAACGTCAGCTGGCGCGACGGCGGGTTGGGGTCGTTCGAGACGTTCTCGTAGGTGACCGCGCGCAGCGCGGTCTGGAAGCTCGCCGGGCTGGCGGGGCCGGTCAGGGTCATCACGCCGGTCGCGTCGTTGTAGCTGCCGGTGATCCCGAGCTGGTTGCTGAACGCCAGCTCGTCCTGCGCCGAGACGAAGTTCGACGTGATCGCCACCGTCGCCGACCCAAGCGTCGGCGAGTCGGGATCGGTCACCGCGACGCCGCCGTCGGCGGCGACCGGTCCGGCGTTCTCGGCGTAGTTGAGGGCGGCGGCCGTCGTCTGAACCACCGGCGCGGCGTTGGCGCTCGCCGTGCCGCCGCCGACGAGCGGGAAATCGTTGGCCAGCCCGAATGCGAACGTGATGTCCGGCGCGCTGGAGTCGTTGGCGTTGTTGAGCAGCCACGACGTCCCGGCCTTGACGCCGACGGTGTCGTCGAGGTCGTTGTCCCAGTCGCCCACGACCGGATACGGGCCGACGCCCGGGTTGTACGTG
>JAUXSD010000300.1 GCA_030681525.1 Solirubrobacteraceae bacterium | reverse complement strand
GCCTGGGCGCCGCCGACGTCGTCGCGCTCAAGGGCGCCGCCGCCGTGGGCGCGGTGCTGTGCGCGTTCACGCTGCAGGATCTGCTGCCGGGCCGCCTCGGGCTCGTCGCGCTGCTGGCCGCCCCGGTCGCGGGCTACGTCGCACCCGAGCTGCTGCTGGCGCGCCGCGCCCGCGCGCGCGAGGGACGCATCGCCGAGGAGCTCGCCGATCTCCTCGACCTACTGCGCGTCGCGGTCGCGGCCGGCCTGCCGCTCGGGCGCGCGCTGGGCGAGGTGGGGCGGCGGATGCCCGGCGTCCTGGCCGGCGAGCTCGCCGCCGCGTCGGCGCGGCTGCAGCTCGGGGCGCCGCGCGGTGCGGTCCTCCGCGCGCTCGTCGCGCGCTGCCCCGGCGGCGGCGTGGCGACGCTCGCGGCGGCGATCGCGCGCTCCGAGCGCCACGGCGCGCCGCTCGCTCCCGCGCTGCAGTCGCTGGCCGCCGAGGCGCGCGCCGAGCAGACCCGGCGCCTGCACGACCGCGCCGCGCGCGCCGCGCCAAAGATCCAGCTCGTCGTGGCGCTCGTGCTCGTGCCGGCGGTGATGCTGCTGGTCGGAGCCGTGCTCGTGCAGGGCCTGACCGGCGGCGTCTGAGCAGGCGGCGGCGGCCGCGTCCCCCCGCGGGAACGAACATCCACGCGCCACCCTGCGTTCGGCGCCGGCCCCGCCCGGAACGCCTGCACCAGACGCCGTTCGCGGTCGTGCAAGCGAGCGCCTGCCACGCGAGTCGTCGCAGCGGGGATCGAGCCTCCGCCGCCCACCCTCCCACCGCGTCCCACGCCCGGCCCACGACACCCCGCCGCCATGCACATGGAGCGGCGGAATCCTGCTCGGCGTGCAAGAACGCGCCCCGTTCGGACTCCTGCAACGGCCCGCCCGCCGATCGTCCAGAACGAGGACTGTCCGCGGGTCCCGCGAAAATCCCTGCTCAGCGCGAGATTCGCTGGCTCCGTGGGTGCGGCTGGGTCGCAGGGTGGGAGAAAGCGTGCAAAATTGTTTGCGAAGTGGGAGAGAGTGGGATAACTTCGCCGCAGCGAGCCGGGATGGAGGGGCTCCTCCCACCCCTCCATCCCGGCTCCGAACACTTCTGCCGCATCTCCCTCAATGGCCTTCCGCGGAACCTTCGACCACACGCTCGATGCGAAGAACCGCCTCACCGTTCCAGCTCGCTTTCGGTCTGAGCTCTCCGGCGGGGTCGTCCTCGCCAAGGGCCTCGAGCGCTGCGTCGCCGTGTGGACGCCCGCGGCCTACGACGCGTACACGGCCGCCGCGCTGGCGGACTTCCATCCGCTCTCCAAGGAAGCCCAGAAGCTCACGCGCTTCTTCAGCGCCAACTCGCTGGACACCGATCTCGACGGGGCCGGCCGGATCATGCTGCCGGCGTTCCTGCTCGAGCACGCGAAGCTCAGCAAGGACGTCGTCGTGACCGGCTCCGGCGACGCCCTGGAGATCTGGGACCGCGCCACGTGGGCGGACTACAACGACGTGCTGGCCTCCGATGTCGACGAGATCACCTCATCCCTTGGCAACACTGCTTGACATGACCATTCCCCACGTGCCGGTGCTGGCCGGCGAGGCGATCGAGCTGCTCGACCCGCAGCCCGGTCAGACCGTCGTGGACTGCACGTTCGGCGCGGGCGGCCACGCCCGCCTGCTCGGCGAGCGGATCGGCGCGACCGGCACGCTGATCGCCATCGACCGCGACCCGATTGCGGCCGATCGCTTCGCCGAGCTCGCACAGGAGCTGACCTGCGCCACGCGCTTCATCCGCGCGTCGTTCGTCGACGGCCTCGAGCTGCTGCGCGAGGAGGGTGTGGCGCCCGACATCGTGCTCATGGACCTCGGCATGTCCTCGATGCAGATCGACACGTGGCAGCGCGGCTTCTCCTACTCCTACGACGCGCCGCTGGACATGCGGATGGACCCGGGCCTCGAGCGCTCGGCCCACGAGCTCGTCAACGAGTCCGAGTCGCGCCACCTCGAGACGATCTTTCGCGACCTCGGCGAGGAGCGCTACGCCCGGCCGATCGCCCGCGCGATCGTGCGCGCCCGCCAGAAGGCCCCGATCGACTCCACGATCGCGCTCGTCGACGTCATCACGCGCGCCGTGCCGGCGCCCGCCCGTTTCGCCGGGGGACACCCCGCCAAGCGCGTCTTCCAGGCGCTGCGGATCGCAGTCAACGACGAGCTGGGTCAGCTCGACGCCGCACTGCCGCTCGCCTGGGACGTGCTGGCGGTGGGTGGCAAGCTCGGCGCGATCTCCTTTCACTCGCTCGAGGACCGGCGCGTGAAGCGCTTCCTCCACGGCCGCGCACAGGGGTGCGTCTGCCCGCCGGACCTGCCGATCTGCGCCTGCGGCCGCGAGCCCGAGGCCGAGCTGGTCAGCCGTCGCGCGATCGCGCCCAGCGCCGGCGAGGTCGCCGCCAACCCGCGGGCGCGCTCGGCGCGCCTGCGCGTGGCTTCGAAGCTACGAGAGGATGGAGCATGAGCCGCTCAGCCGCCGCACGGACGCAGCACCACGACGAGCGGGCACTGCGCCGGCCGCTGCGGCCCCACGGCGCCGGCCCGGCGCGCCGGATCTCCGGCCCCGCCACGCCGGCCGGCGCCTACGCCGCCGGCGGCGCGCCGGCGCAGGGCCACGCGCACGCCTACGCGGCGGATCCCGCCTACGCCCCGTCGCGTCAGCGCACGCCCGCGCGAACGACCCGTCCCCCGCTGCGGCTCGCCGCCGGCGGCGCCGCGATCGCGCTGCGCGTCGCCGACTCGGCCGTGAACGTCTCGGCGAGCCGCACGATGGACCGCCTCGTGCGCAGCCGCGCGTGGGTCGTGATCGTCGGCGTCGGCCTGATCGGGATCGTCGCGATGCAGGTCTCGCTGCTCAAGCTCAACGCCGGCATCGGCCGCGCGGTCGACACCGTGGCGACGCTGGAGCGCTCCAACGCGTCGCTGAAGGCCGAGGTCTCGCGGCTGAGCTCGGGCGACCGGATCCAGGCGCTGGCCGGCCAGAAGGGCTTCGTCATGCCCGAGCCCGCCGACGTGACGTACCTGCGCGCCGGTGACAAGCGCTCCGACGGCCTGCGCGCCGCGCGCCGCATGCGCGGTGCCGACCCGGCGATCGCCGGCCCCGCAGGGGCCTTGACGTCGATGCCCGACGCTCTCGCGGGGGCCACCGGCGCCGCCGCCGGCGCTCCCGGTGCGGCGACCACCGGCGCACCGGCCCCGGCCACGGCCACCGCCACGATCGCGCCGGCCGGCGCGACGACGGCTCCGGCGACCGGCAGCCCGGCCGCGCCGGTCAGCCCGCAGACCACGGCGCCCCCCGCGACCTCCACGCCGCCCACGCCGTCCGCCGCCCCAGCCGCCGTCACGCCGTCGCAGACCACCGATGCCGGTGGGGTGACGCCGCCATAGTCGGCCTCACCGAACGGCGGATCGGGCTGCTGTTCGCGATCTTCTTGCTGTCCTTGCTGATCGCGGCGTCGCGCGCCGCCTGGCTCGGCGGCGTCAAGGGCGCGTCGCTGCAGTCGGTCGCCCTCACGCAGCAGGTCGAGGTCCTCAAGGTCCCGGGCGGTCGCGGCGCGATCACCGACCGCAACGGCATCGAGCTCGCCGTCTCCGAGCCCGCCGACGACATCGCGGTGACGCCCTACCTCATCAAGCAGCCGTTGACCGTGGCGCGCCGCCTCGCCCCCCTGCTGGAGACCACCGAGGGCAAGCTGCTGGAGAAGTTCGAGGAGAAGGGGGGCTTCGTCTACCTCGCGCGCAACCTGCCCGGGACGCAGTCGGCGAAGATCCGCAAGCTGAAGATCGCCGGGCTGCAGTTCATCCCGAGCTCGCGGCGCGAGTACCCGCGCAGGTGGATGGCATCGCAGGTGCTGGGCTGGGTCGGCACCGACGGCCAGGGCCTGGCCGGTCTGGAATACGCCAAGGACGACGTCCTGCGCGGCACCGACGGCGAGCGGCGGATCGTCAAGGACGCGCTCGGCGAGCCGATCGTGCTGCAGGAGACGGAGCGCGCGCAGCCGGGCCAGGACCTGCGCCTCACGCTCGACGCCGAACTCCAGGGCAAGGTCGAGAACGTCCTCGCCGAGGTCGGCCTGAAATGGCGGCCCAAGGGCGCGACGGCGGTCGTCATGGACCCCTACTCCAACACCGTCCTCGCGCTGGCCAACTGGCCGCGCGTCGACGCCAACGACCGCGCCGGCGCGCCGGACTACGCCGCCCAGAACCGCGCCGTGGGCCTGGACTACGAGCCCGGCTCGACGTTCAAGCCCTTCACGGTCGCCGGCGCGCTGGAGGAGGACGTCGTCACGCCGACGGACGTCTTCCGGCTGCCGCCGACGATCGACGTCGCCGACCGCACGATCGAGGAGGCCCACGTGCGCGGCACCGTCGACCTCTCGACGACGCAGATCCTCGCGCAGTCCAGCAACGTCGGAACCGTGCGCATCGGCCTGCGCCTCGGGCCCCGGCGCTTCGACCGCTGGGTGCGGCGCTTCGGCTTTGACCGGCTGACCGGCATCGAGCTGCCGGGCGAGGAGTCCGGCCAGGTGCTCAAGCACTCCGAGTACTCCGGATCGTCGATGGGCAACCTGCCGATCGGCCAGGGCGAGTCGGTCACGCCGATCCAGCTGGCGACCGCGTACTCGGCGATCGCCAACGGCGGGATCCTGCGCCGGCCGCGGATCATCTCCGAGATCGACGGCAAGCCCACGCCGACGCCGCGCGGCCGGCGGATCGTCAGCGCCACGACCGCCGCCCAGGTGCGCACGATGCTCGAGGGGGTCGTCGAGGCCGGCGGCAGCGCCAGCGAGGTGACGATCCCCGGCTACTCGCTGGCCGGCAAGACCGGCACCGCCAACAAGATCGACCGCAAGACCGGCGAGTACTCCAAGACGCGCTACATCGCGTCGTTCGCCGGCTTCGCACCGGCGCGCAAGCCCAAGCTGCTCGTGACCGTGATGGTCGACGAGCCCCAGGGCGACATCTACGGCGCGCAGGTCGCCGCCCCGGCGTTCCAGGCGATCATGCGCTTCGCGCTGCCGTACCTCGGTGTCGCGCCCGACGGCTGAAGCGCGGACAACCCGGACACCGCCGCTCGCAACTATCCTGCCGCCATCCCGGCGACCGAGCCAACGAGAGACCCAGTGACCCGCTCACGGCCGCTTCGATGACGCTGCGCGAACTGTTCGGCGCCGCCGCGGACGGGATGGGCGATCCCGGCGACGTCGAGGTCACCGCGCTCGCCTACGACAACCGCCGGGTCAGCCCCGGCACGGTCTTCTTCTGCGTGCGCGGGTTCACGCGCGACGGCCACGACTTCGCCGGCGACGCCGTGGCGCGCGGCGCCGTCGCGGTCGTCGTCGATCATCCGCTCGACGGGCTCGGGAGCGTGATGCAGGTGCTCGTCGATGACGTGCGCGCGGCGATGGCGCCCGCCGCCGCCCGCCTGCACGGCGACCCGACCGCGGCGCTGCGCACCGTCGGCATCACCGGGACGAACGGCAAGACGACGAGCGCCTACCTCGTGCGCGCGCTGCTGGAGGCGGCGGGTGAGCGAACCGGCCTGCTGGGGACGGTGACGTCGATCATCGGCGGGGAGGCGCACGCGGTGGCCCGCACGACGCCCGAGGCGATCGACCTGCAGGCGACGTTCGCCGCGATGCGCGACGCCGGTGACACGCACTGCGTCATGGAGGTGTCCAGCCACGCGCTCGCCCTCGGGCGCGCCGACGCGATCCACTGGACGGCGGCGATCTTCACGAACCTCACCCAGGACCACCTCGACTTCCATCCCACGATGGACGACTACTTCGCCGCGAAATGCAGGCTCTTTCGCGAGGGGAGGCCGGCGGTGGCGGTCGTCAACGTCGACGATCCGTACGGCGCGCGGCTGGCGGGGGAGCTGCGCGAGGCGGGCCCGCCGACCCGGCTCGTCACGGTCGGCATCGACTCCGCCGACGCCGACCTGCGCGCCACCGACATCCACTCAAGCTTCGCCGGCTCGGCGTTTCGCGCCGGCGACCTGGCGCTGCGCTCGCCGCTGCCCGGGCGCTTCAACGTCATGAACGTCCTCGGGGCGGTCGCGGCGGTCCGCGCGCTCGGCGTCGACGACGCGACGATCGTGGCGGCGCTCCCCGAGGCGGGCCGCGTGCCCGGCCGCTTCGAGCCCGTCGAGGAGGGACAGGACTTCGCCGTGCTCGTCGACTACGCCCACACGCCGGACTCGCTGGAGAACGTCCTGACGGCGGCGCGGCCGCTGGCGGCCGGCCGGCTGCTGTGCGTCTTCGGCTGCGGCGGCGATCGCGACCGCGGCAAGCGCCCGCAGATGGGCGCGATCTCCGCCCGCCTGGCCGATCACACGATCGTCACGTCGGACAACCCGCGCTCGGAGGAGCCCGCGGCGATCGTCGACGAGATCCTCGCCGGCATCGCGGATCCTGACGCCGCAGGCCGCGTCGAGGCGATCGTCGATCGCCACGCGGCGATCGAGCGGGCGGTCGCGCTGGCCGGGCCGGGCGACGTCGTCGTCATCGCCGGCAAGGGCCACGAGCGGGGCCAGGAGTTCGAGAACGGGCGCAAGCTGCCCTTCGACGACGTCGGCGTCGCGCGGGAGGCACTGCGTGCGCGACTGGTCGGCTGAGCAGGTCGCCGAGGCCGCCGGCGTGCGCCTCGCGCGACCCGCGACGCTCGCGACCGACGGCCCACCCGGGCCGGCCCGCGTCACGATCGACTCGCGCGACGTGCGCCGCGGCGACCTCTTCGTGGGCCTGGCCGGCCGCAACGTCGACGGCGGCCGCTACGCCGCCGCGGCGCTGGCGGCCGGCGCCTGGGGCGCGCTCGTCGCGCCCGAGCACGCGCGCGACGAGACGCGCGAGCGGCCGGGCGTGCTGCTCACGAGCGACGACCCGCTGGCGGGAATGCAGGCGCTCGCCCGCTCGTGGCGGCGCGCGCTCGGCGCGCAGGTCGTCGCGATCACCGGCTCGACCGGCAAGACCTCGACGAAGGACCTGCTCGCCGCGATGCTCGCGCCACAGCGCCGCGTCGCCGCCACCGAGCAGAACCTCAACACGGAGATCGGGCTGCCGCTGACGATCCTCGCCGCGCCCGCGGGCACCGAGGTGCTGGTCCTCGAGATGGCGATGCGCGGCGCCGGCCAGATCGCCGAGCTGACCGCGATCGCCGAGCCCGACGTCGGCGTCATCGTCAACGTCGGGCCGGTCCACCTCGAGCTGCTCGGCTCGCTGGAGGCGATCGCCGCGGCGAAGGCCGAGCTGCTCGCCGACCTGCGCCCGGGCGCCACCGCGGTGCTGCCGGAGGGTGAGCCGCTGCTGGCCGCGCATCTGCGCGACGACCTGCGCACGGTGACGTTCGGCCCGGGCGGCGACGTCGCCGAGCTGCCGGGCGACCTCGAACTGCCGTTCACATCCCGGCACATGCGCTCCAACGCGCTGGCGGCGCTCGCCGCGGCGGGCGCGGTCGGCGTGCGGCCGCGCGGGCGCCTGGACGTGCGCCTCAGCGCGCTGCGCGGCCAGCGCATCGAGCTGCCGGGGCCGGTGCTTGTCATCGACGACTGCTACAACGCCAACCCGATGTCGATGCGCGCCGCCCTCGACGACCTCGCCGCGACCGCACCCGGACGGCGGGTGGCGGTGCTCGGCGACATGCTCGAGCTCGGCCCGCAGGAGCAGCGCTTCCACGGCGAGATCGGCGACTACGCCACCCGCAGCGGGATCGACGTCCTCGTGACGGTCGGACCGCGGGCGGCGGCGATGGCGTCGTCGTTTCGCGGCATCCTCTACGTGACGATGGACGCGGCGGCGGCCACCGAGGTCGTGCGCGAGCTCGTCGCGCCGGGCGACGCCGTGCTCGTGAAGGGCTCGCGCGGCGTCGGCCTCGAGGTCGTGGCGCAGAGCCTGCGCGCCGCGGCGGGGGCCTGACCCGGATGGGCGAGGTCCTCATCGCCGGCACCGCGGCGCTGCTCATCTGCATCTTCCTGTCGCCGCGCTTCATCGCCTTCCTGCAGCAGCGCGAGTTCGGCCAGTTCATCCGCGAGGAGGGGCCCGCCAAGCACCACGTCAAGGCGGGCACGCCGACGATGGGCGGGATCATCATCGTCTTCTCGATCTCGATCCCCTTCCTGATCCTGTCGGAGTACGACTGGCGCTCGGTGGGGGTCTTCGGGGCGCTCGTCGGCTGCGCGCTGCTGGGCTTCACCGACGACTACATCAAGATCGTCCGCCGTCGCTCGCTGGGGCTCAGCGCGCGGATGAAGCTCGGCGTCACGATCCTCATCTCGATCGGGCTGTGGTGGATCGCCACCGAGCAGGCGGGCCTGCCGCAGACGCTGCGGCTGCGCTTCGTCGACTACCAGATCGACCTCAGCTTCCTCGCCGGGGTGCCGTTCCTCGTGATGATCTACATCGTCGTGGCGGGCACGACGAGCGCCGTGAACCTCACCGACGGGCTCGACGGGCTCGCCGCCGGGTGCGCGGCGATCGTCGCGCTGGCTTACATCGGCATCACGTTCATCACGACCGGCCAGCACGACCTGGCGATCCTGTCGGCCTGCGTCGTCGGCGCCTGCGTCGGGTTTCTGTGGTTCAACGCGTTTCCGGCCACGATCTTCATGGGCGACACGGGCTCGCTGGCGCTCGGCGGCGCGATCGCCGGCCTGGCGATCATGACGAAGACCGAGATCCTGCTGATCCTGCTGGGCGGCATCTTCGTCGTCGAGGCGCTCAGCGTGATGATCCAGGTGTTCTCGTTTCAGACCTTCCGCAAGCGGCCCCTGCTGATGGCCCCGATCCACCACCACTTCGAGCTGCTCGGCTGGTCGGAGACGAAGATCATCCTGCGCTTCTGGATCATCGCCGCGATCTGCAGCGCGATCGGCTTCACGCTGTACCAGTACTCGATCGCGGCCTGATGGCGCATGGCTGACCGGCCGCGACCGCCGCTGCCCGCCGGGCCGTGGCTCGTCGTCGGGCTCGCGCGCTCGGGCGTCGCGGCGGCGCGCGCGCTGCTGGCGCGCGGAGAGCAGGTGGTCGCCGTCGATCGCGGCACGACCGCGCCGCCGTCGCTGCCCGCGGGTCTCGACGTGCAGCTCGGCACCGACGGCCTGGCGTTCCTGGCGCACGCGCGCGCGGTGGTCAAGTCGCCGGGCGTCCCGCGCGAGGCGCCGGTCATCGCCGCCGCGCGCGAGCGCGGGATGCCGGTGCTCGGCGAGATGGAGCTCGGCTGGCGGCTGCTGCCCAACGAGTTCGTCGCCGTGACCGGCACGAACGGCAAGACCACGACCGTCGAGCTGCTGGGCCACATCCACCGCGAGGCGGGCGTCCCGGTCGCCGTCGCCGGCAACGTGGGGACGGCGCTGTCGGCGCTGGCCGGCGAGCTGGCCGACGACGCGGTCGTGGTCTGCGAGGCGAGCTCCTTTCAGCTCGAGGACACGCTCGCCTTCGCGCCGGAGGGCGCGGTCCTGCTCAACGTCGAAGCCGACCACCTCGACCGCCACGGGACGCTGGCGGACTACGTCGCCGCGAAGCTCGAGATCTTCGCGCGCCAGGGCAACGACGACATCGCGGTCGCGCCGTTCGGCCTGGGGATCGAGGACCTCGGCGGCTGCGCGCGGCGGGTGCCGTTCGGGCCCGGCGGCGAACTCGACGACCGTGCCGGCCATCTGTGGTGGGACGGCGCGCCGCTCATCGCCCACGAGGAGATCCGGCTGCGCGGCGCGCACAACCGCGCCAACGCGGCGGCCGCGGCGGCGATCGCGCTCGCCCGCGGCATCGCGCCCGACGCCGTGCGGGCCGGCCTGCGCACGTTCGCGGGCGTCGAGCACCGCCTCGAAGAGGTCGCCCGGGTCGGCGACGTGCTGTTCGTCAACGACTCCAAGGCCACGAACGTGGCCTCGACGCTCGTCGCTCTCGCGAGCTTCCCCGATGCCGCCGTGCACCTCATCCTCGGCGGCCGCTGCAAGGGCCAGGACTTCACGGCGCTGCGTGGCCGGGCGCACGCGATCTACCTCATCGGCGAGGACGCCGAGCGCATCGGCCGCGAAGCGGGCGGCGAGCCGTGCCGCGACCTCGCCACCGCCGTCGCCCGCGCCCGCGCGGCGGCGCGGCCCGGCGACGTGGTGCTGCTCTCGCCGGCCTGCGCGAGCTTCGACCAGTTCGAGGACTTCGAGGCGCGCGGCCGCGCGTTCCGGGCGCTCGTGGCGTAGTGGGTCGCGCGCGGCCCACGAGGGAGGGAACCCCGCCGCCTCCGGCGGTGTAGAGCTTTGCGGTGGTGCACCCGCCACCCCCGACCGAAGCCGTCCTGCTCAGCCGCGCCTGCGGAGGGGATCTCGACGCCTACGAACAGCTCGTGCGCCTCCATCAGCAGATCGCCTTTCGCACCGCGCTCGTGCTGACGCGCGACGCGGCGGACGCCGAGGAGGCCGCGCAGGACGCGTTCGTCAAGGCGTGGCGCGCGCTGCGGCGCTTCGACCGCTCGCGCCCGTTTCGGCCGTGGCTGCTGGCGATCGTCGCCAACGAGGCGCGCAACCGGCGCCGTTCGGCGGGACGCCGCGAGCGGCTGACGGTGCGCGCGGGCGCCGAGGCCCCGGCCGCGACGGCCGCGGGTTCGCCGGAGGGCGCGCTGCTCGTGGCCGAGCGCGACGCGTGGCTGGCCGCCGCGCTCGAGCGTCTCGACGAGCGTGACCGCCAGGTCATCGCCTGTCGCTACCTGCTCGAGCTCAGCGAGGCGGAGACGGCCGCCGCCCTCGGCTGTCGCGCCGGCACCGTGAAGTCGCGGCTGTCGCGGGCGCTGGAGCGGCTGCGCGCGCAGCCGGAGATCGGAGCGCTCGATGGCTGAGCTGCACGATGCGCTGACCCGGATGGCTGCCGGGACGGCATGGCCGGCCACGCCGCCGCTCGCGGGGGCCGTGCGCGCGGCGATCGAGGCGCAGCCCGACGGCCGGCCGGCGCCGGCGCCGCGGCGCCG
>JAUXSD010000295.1 GCA_030681525.1 Solirubrobacteraceae bacterium | reverse complement strand
AACGTCAGGATCCCGTTGATCGACGTGATCGTCAGCGCGCCCGCGACGTAGCCCGATGTCGACTTGTAGATCCGCTCGGCGACGCCGCGCAGCCGCTCCTCGCGGTGGCGGCCGAAGCGCGTGATGACGAAGTTCGCGATGCGCCGCCCGTCGAGGAGGAGGAAGAACGTCATCGTGAGGATCGTCAGGAGCTGGAAGCCGGTGTTGACGACGCCCGTGGCGATGCTCTGCAGCGCGCCCGCCGCGTCGCCGAGCTTGTCGGGCAGCTTGTCGGCCTCCTCCTGCAGCTTCGACGTGATGTCGTACTTGTTGTCGAAGTCGCGGATCGTCTTGCTCTCGCGCAGGTCGCCGACGTAGCCGGGGATGTCGCGCGACAGGTCCGTGGCGCCGTTGACGACCGGCGGGACGATGAGCGACAGCACACCGCCGAAGACGAAGATGATCAGCAGGTAGACGACGAGGATCGCGCCGGCGCGCGGCAGCCCGCGACGCGCGAAGAAGTCCACCGCCGGCCCGAGCGCGACCGCGAGGAAGATCGCGATCCCGAGCAGCAGCAGCGTGCTGCGGACCTGCACGAGCAGGTACAGCAGGGCCGAGAGGCCCGCGACGGTGAAGAGGATGCGCGCGATGTGGCGCGTGGTCAGGGCGTCCCAGACCGACACGCCGCGGAATCTAGGGGGCACCCCGGACGGCGCGCCGGGCGTGACGGCGGGTCACGGGCGCGCTCCGCCCTGAGCCGGCCTGACCTCTACCGCTTGCGGCGAAACAGCCCGCCGAACGCGGCGATCCCGCCGGCGACGACGAAGCCGGCGACGGCCGCGCCGATGACGGCGTTCTTCTGGTGCTTGCGCAGCTGCCCGCGCCAGTCGGTCAGCACCTCGATCTCACCGTGCAGCTTCTCCAGCGAGGTGCCCAGCGCGACGCGGTTGGCCTCGATCGAGGCGCGGATCTGCTCCGGCGTACGGGCGGGCACTAGCGCTTCTTCTTCTTCGAGCGCTGGAAGGTCCGCTTGATCAGGCCGGCTTCCTTGATCGCCATCGTCGGCACCGGCGGCGCGCCGCCCTTGAAGAACTTGGCGGCGAGGTAGCCCGCGACGCCGCCGGCCACGAACAGCAGCCCGGCCACGACGAAGAAGCCCCAGAAGAACGAGAGGTTGTTGCCGGTCGGCAGCACGTACCACGCCAGCCAGGCCATCCCGTGCAGGAGAAACAGGGCGCCGATCGAGACGAAGAACCCGGCGGCGAGGCCGATGACGATGCCGCGCAGGAGCTTGGTGACCTTCTCGGTGACCTCGGCCTTGGCGAGCTCGATCTCCTCGCGGACGAGCAGCGAGGCGCGCTCGCTGATCTCCTGGACCGTCTGGGCCAGGTCGTGTGTGGGGCTCTCAGCTGCCAAGGCGCCGAAGGATCATGGCAGCGAGGACGCCGCCGGCGAACGCTGCGCCGACGGCGAGCTCGGGGCGCTCGTTGGCAAGCTTCATCGCCGGCTCCTGCCAGGACGGACCCGGCGCCGCGGCGTGCCCCGAGGCGAACGCCTCGCCGCTGTTGCCGAGCGTGGTCACCGGCGCCGGGCCGGGGCCGGGCGTGACGACCGAGACCGGCTGCTCGGCGACGGGGAAGGGCATCGGCGCCACCGCCGGTCCGGGCACGGGCTGGGGCGGGGGCGCGGGATCGTGCTGCTGGACGTTGAGCGTCTCGGGCGCCTCGTCGGCGAACACCTCGTAGGCCTCGCCCTCGACGACCGGCTCGACGTGCGCGACGGGCAGCTCCTCACCCGCGGGGGAGCCGGGCGTCTCGTGCTCGGCGACGGGCGCCGCGGAAACCTCGTGCTCGGCGACGGGGACCGGGGGAACCTCGTGCTCGGCGACCGGCGGCGGGTCCTCCGGGACCGGCGGCAGCGGCTCGACGGGCGTGGACGCGGAAGGATCGCCGGCGGTCCCGCCGGCGGGCCCGACGTCGTCGCTGTCGCCGCGCTTCCCGAACTTCATTCGGGCGGGTCTTCCCCGTAGATGCGCCGCCAAATCATCGCGGCGGCTTTGCTGGTCGCGATCGAGGCGAGCGCGCCGAGCCCGGCCAGCAGGCCGGACCAGATGAGGCGCTTGGCCATTTCGTTCGTGGGCACCCGTGCATCCTCTCAGACGGCTCGGGCGGAAGTTGATCAGCTTGCCCTGACGGCGTCCAGTCCGCCGCAGATCGTCTCCACGATGAACGCCTTGGCCTGGTCGAACTCGTCGTCGCCCTGCGGGAGGGCGTCGAAGATCCAGCCCGTCAGCACCTGCTCGATCGCGCCGTAGAAGGCCAGGGCGGCGAAGGCCGGCGTGACCGCCGACCGGAAGGTCCCGTCGGCCTGCGCCTTGCCGACGATGTCGGCGATGAGCGCGTAGGCCTCTCGGATCTTGCCCAGGTGCGTGCGCCCGAACGAGTTTGCCGCCCGCGTGACCTCGACGATGATGACCTTCATGAGGTCGGGGTCGTGGCGGTAGGACTCGATGATGAACGAGGCGATCGCGTGCAGCTTCTCGCGGGCCGGCAGCGGCTGGCCGTCGATCTCGGCGATGACCTCCAGCAGGACGTTCCAGCGCTCGAGAAAGAGCGTGTCGAGGACCTCGTCCTTGGAGCGGAAGTAGTGGTAGACGAGGCCGTAGGCGACGTTCGCCTCGTCGGCGATGTCCGACACGCGACAGGCGTGGAAGCCGCGGGTGGCGAACGCCACGACGGCGGCGTCGAGGATCATCCGGCGCTTGTCGAGCTGCGCGGGCCGGGCGGGCTCGCTGTCGCGCGCGGAGGCCATCAGGCGCGCACCTCGGCGGGCCAGCGGTAGGCGTTCGGGCGGCGGTTGGCGAGCGCCGGCAGGTCCTGGCGGATGCGCGCCTGCGCCTCGAGGTCGAGCTCGGCGACGATGTGGCACGCCCGGTCCGGCGCGTGCGCGAGCACGATGCCCCACGGGTCGACGATCATCGAGCGCCCGCCGGAGCGCAGGGCGGGCGGGCCGCAGTCATGCTCGCCGATCTGGTTGGCGGCGACGACGAACGCCTGGTCCTCGATCGCGCGGGCGCGCAGCAGCACCTCCCAGTGGTCGCGCGTCGTCGGCACCGTGAACGCGGCGGGCACGACGAAGACGCGCGCGCCGCGGATCGCCAGGATCCGGTACAGCTCCGGGAAGCGGATGTCGTAGCAGATGCTCAGGCCCAGCTCGACGCCGCCCGCCGTCGCGCTGACGACGAGCTCCTCACCGGCCTGCTCGTGCTCGGACTCGTGGTAGACGATCCCGTCGACGACGACGTCGAACATGTGCACCTTGCGGTAGGTCGCCCGCAGCTCGCCGTCGGGCCCGACGTGCACGGACGTGTTGCGCAGCCGCTGCTCGCCGGGGACGCGCTCGGAGATCGAGCCCGCGACGAGATCGATGCCCAGCTCGCGGGCGGCCGCGCGCGCCCAGGTGATCGCCGGGCCGTCGATCGCCTGCGCTCCGCCCACGAGTGCCTCGGCCGTGCCGAGCGCGCTCCACTTCTCCGGCAGGACGACGAGCTGCGCGCCGTCGGCGGCGGCGGCGCGGGTGAGACGATCGGCCTGCTCGAGGTTGGCGTCGAAGTCGGCGGTGGAGGTCAGCTGGACGGCGGCGACGCGCATGCGGTCTCTCTTGAACGGTGGTCGGATTGACTGGTCAGTCAACCATCCGGATGCTACCCCGACGCGGGCGCACGCTCGCGCAGAGCGCCGTAAGAGCTGGAGAACGTCGGTACGGGCTTCAGATCGTCCCGGCGAGCGTCTATGGTCCGCCGATCGGCCCCTCGCGGGGCCCACACGAGCTGAGATCGACCAGGGGGAGAACCGCATGAAGCTTCGACCGCCCAGCCCGGCGCTCGCCGTCTCCATCGTCGCAGTCGTCATCGCCTGCACCGGCAGCGCGGTCGCGGCCACGATGATCACCGGCGCGCAGATCCGCAACGGCACCGTCAGCGGGGCCGACATCAAGGACGGCTCGCTGCTCTCGAAGGAGCTGTCGAAGGGCACGCAGAACCTCATCCGCAAGGGCTCGTCGGGCAAGGTCGCGTTCGAGGCGGTGCGCAAGGCGGGGCCCGAGGGCGTGCCGGCCAACGTCATCACGCGCGTCGCGACGCTGACCGTTCCGGCCGGCGCCTACTCGATTCAGGCGAACATGGTGATGACCGCGTTCGCGGGCCCGACGAACCCGCTCGAGGCGCTGCTCGGCGCCAACGGCTCGCTCGGCGGCACCTGCACGCTCGACGCCGGCGGACCGACGCACTCGTCGACGGGCACGATCGTCGTCAACGATCGTCAGACGCCGACGACGCTGTCGATGCAGCTCACCCGCACGGTCGGCGCGCCGACCGACGTCACGCTGAACTGCTCGTCCAACGCGCCATGGCGCGCGTCGGAGACGTCGATCATCGCGACGACGGTCGACAGCGTGACGCTGACGGAAGTGACCGGCTGATCTGACCGCGCCCTGCCGCCGCGACGCGCTACGCGTCGAGGCGGCAGATGCGCGCCGCGCCCTGCGCCGAGACGGCGTAGGGCACCGGCGAGCCGTCGGGCAGCGGGTGCAGCTCGATCGCGCGCCCGGCGGGGATCGGCAGCACGCCGACCATGACCCAGTCGCGGCCGAAGCGCCGCGCGCGCACCCGCATCGGCCGGTTCGGACCGGCCTCGACGCGGACGCCCTGCGGCGGGACCGTGCCGCCCGGCACCGCGCGGCAGCTCCGCGCCCGCGTCGTCGCGGTGACGGCGCCCCCGGGCCGCAGCTCGAGGCCGCCCGCGCGCACGAGCGTGTCGTCGGCGAAGGCCCGCACGTCGGCCGGCGCGGCGCGGATCTCGGCGACGCTGTAGCCGGGGTTCCCGCGCAGGTCGTCGAGCGTCGCAAACCAGGCGCCCGCCTCGAGGAACGGCGCCGCCAGCGGCGCGATCTCGAGCGTCGGCGGGACGCGCTCGCGTCCGAGCAGCTCGACGGCGCCGAGCGACGCACGCACGCGGTCGGAGCGCTGCAGAAACAGCGTGCGCGCGTCGCGCAGCGCCTCCGATCCGCCGTCGGCCTTGCCGAACGAGACCCAGGCGAGCAGCAGCACGACGAACGGCACCCAGCGGCGGATCTTCCAGCCGCGCGCGGCCTCGACGAGCATGAGCAGCAGAAAGACGACGCCGACGGTCAGGTAGCGCGAGGACGACGGCGGCGCGATGTCGTGGCGCGAGATCGCGGTCAGCCCGTAGAACGTCAGCAGGATGACCGCGAGCGCGGCCAGCCGGATGCGCCCGGCGGTGTCGACCCGGAAGGTGCGGTAGGCGAGGACCACGAGCATGAGGATCAGCATCTGCTGGCCCGGCTCGATCTGGCGTTCGCCGATGATCGCGCCGGCCGCGTGGTTGGCCGCCGTCCAGGCCCACAGCGCGCTGAGCGAGAGCTCGTCGAGACCCGCGCGGTTCGTGCCGAAGGCGACATACCAGACGAGGTAGAGGGCGAACGGCGCGGCGACGACCCACAGCCGGTCGCGTCCCTCCCGCGTCAGCGCGAGCTCGACCCCGATGCCCAGCAGGACCGGGATCCCGAGGCCCGAGGAGGCCAGCGCGACGACCATGAGCGCCGCCAGCGCGCGGTCGGCGCCGGTGCTGCGCGGCCGGTCGAGCAGCGCGAACGCGCCGACGCCCGCCACGATCGACAGCATCTGGCCCGCCTGGCCGGGGATGAGGAAGTTCTCGTAGGCGTAGCCCGACAGCAGCGCGAAGGCCGCGACGCCGAGCGCGACACCGGCGCCGACGCGGCGCCGGGCGATATCGAACAGCAGCCAGCCGAGCGCGAGCTGCAGCGCCACGAGCGGCACCATCAGCAGCGCGAACGCGTCCAGGCCGCCGAGCTTCAGCAGCGGCAGGTAGATCGCGAAGAGCAGCAGCGTGAGGTGCTCGTTGTGCGGCTCGAGCAGCGACGGCGCGCCGTCGCCGCGCCGCTGCGTGATGACCGTCCACTCGTCGAGGTTGAACGTCAGCCCGCGCGTGAGCCAGAACATCGTGGCGGCCGTGCCGGCCAGCAGGACGATCAGCCCGATCCGCCACAGCCGTCCGTCGGCGGGGTCCGTGAGGCCCGCCTTCGCGGGCGCGCCGTCGGACGCGGGTTGCGTGGTCGCGCTCACGGTCGGCGGGGACCGTAGCGCAGGGGTGCCGCCCACCCGTCACCATCGGGGCCGATGGCGCTGCCGATCTTCACCGAGCGACTCGTCCTGCGCCCCTACGAGGCGGGCGACCTCGAGCAGCTGCACGCGGTGCTCTACAGCGACGTCGACGCCATGCGGCTGCTCGGCGGCCCGCGCGACCTCGCCGGCACGCGCTTCGCGCTGGAGCGCTCGATGACCCAGCAGGAGATCACCGGGTTCTCGTTCTGGCCGGTGATCGAGCGCGAGAGCGGTCTGCTCGTCGGCGAGGCCGGGATGTTCCCGCTGTCGCCGGACGGGCCGGACGTCGCGCTGGGCTACGCCTTCGGTGCGCGCTGGTGGGGCCGCGGCTACGCCACCGAGGCCTCGCGCGCGGTCATCGACGAGGCCTTCGGGGAGCTCGGCATGGAGCGCCTCGTGGCGATCACCCGCGAGGCGAACCTCGGCTCGCGCCACGTGCTCGAGAAGCTCGGCTTCCGGATGGAGGGCGTGCGCCACGTGTGGGGCGCCGAGCAGCTGTTCTTCGTGCTCGATCGCGATCTCGCGCAGTTTCCCGCTCCGGAGTGATGTGCGGCGCCGCCTGGGTATCCCGCGGCGCATGACCTCACGGACACCAGACCCCACGCAGGCCGAGCCCGAGCCGCCGTTTCCCGAGCAGGAGCAGGAGCCGCCGGGGCGCGAGGCCGAGATGCAGCCGCTCGCCGACCACGGCGAGCACACCTACGTCGGCCACGACCGGCTGCGCGACAAGGTCGCGCTCATCACCGGCGCGGACTCCGGGATCGGGCGCGCGGTCGCGCTCGCGTTCGCCCGCGAGGGCGCCGACGTGCTGTGCTCGTACTGGAAGGAGGACGATGACGCGGCCCAGACCCGGGAGCTCGTCGAGGAGGCCGGCCGGCGCTGTGAGACCGTCGCCGGCGACATCGGCGACCGCGACCATGCCCGCGCACTCGTGCAGCAGGCCGTCGACGAGCTCGGTCGCCTCGACGTGCTCGTCAACAACGCCGCCTACCAGATGGCCTACGACTCGTTCCTGGAGATCCCCGCCGAGGAGATCGACTTCGTCTTTCGCACGAACATCATCGCGATGTTCCACCTCTGCCAGGCCGCGGTGCCGGTCATGCAGCCGGGCTCGACGATCATCAACACGACGTCGATCCAGGCCGCTCAGCCTTCGCCGTCGCTGCTGCACTACGCCGCGACGAAGGGCGCGATCAGCACGTTCACGAAGGGCCTCGCCCAGGAGGTCGCCGAGCGCGGGATCCGCGTCAACGGCGTTGCGCCCGGCCCGATCTGGACGCCGCTCGTGGCGATGAGCTTCCCCGGCGAGAAGAACGCGCAGTTCGGCGAGGACACGCCGCTCGGCCGGCCCGGCCAGCCCGGCGAGCTGGCGCCGCTGTACGTGTTCCTCGCGACGGAGGACTCGCAGTACATCAGCGGCGAGGTGATCGGCGCGACCGGCGGCAAGCCGCTGCACTAGTGGGCCCCGCGCGCAAACGCGCGACCCACCAGGCCAGGCGTCCGCGGCTTACGGATCGACGGGGTAGTACGACTTGAGGTTGCCCGAGCCCAGCTGCTGGAGCTGGATGACGGTGTTGCGCGTGATGTAGCGCTTCGTCGCGTCGGAGTGCAGGGCCGTGTTGATCGCGGCCTGCTGCGCGTTCCCCGGCAGCCCGGCCTTCGTCGCCAGCGGCGTGATGCACGAGTTGGGATACGTGAGCTGGATGAGCGTGCGGACGTGGTCGGGCGGCATCCAGCACGGGAACATCGTGCTCGGCTTTGCCGTTGCCGCGGCCTGGCCGGCCCAGTGCCAGTCGATCTGGTGGACCTTGCCCTTCGCGCCGCGCCGGTCGATCTGCTGGACGCCCGGCGGAAGCGCCCCGGCCGCGGTGTACGCGTGGATCCCGACGGGATCGGCCGGGTCGATCGGGCCGACGGGGTCCAGCGGGACGCCCAGGAACAGGTGGTCGTCGCAGGCCTTCTTGAGGTTGTTGCGCAGCAGCGCGATCGTCCGCGTCGCGTGCGCTTTGTCGCTCTGCCGGCGGCCCCGCTCGGCCTCCGTCCTGCGGTGGAGCACGCTGCGCTGCAGCAGGCCGGCGAGCGCGTCGTCGCGGCGTTCGGGCGGGTTGGCGCCGGCGGTGCTGCGGGGTGTGGCGGGCTGGGCTGCGGGGCCCGGTGCCGGGGGCGCGGCACGCTCACCGGGCGTCACGGCCGGAGTCGGCGTGGCGAGCTCTGGCATGCGCCGACGCTAGCGCGCCCATGCTCGCCTGACAACCGGACACCCGTCCGTCGCGGGGGGTGTTCGTCGGCGGCCGGAGCGCCTATCCTCCCGCCGTGGCCCGCTTTGAGCTCAGCGAGCGGTGGTGCAGCTGGAAGGGCATCGACGTGATCTTCACCGCTGCCCGCGAAGCCATCGACGCCGGACCGCTCGATCCGGTGATCTGCGAGGTCGTCTTCGACGAGGAGTACGACCCGTTCACCATCGACACGCTCGAGGAGGCGCACGAGCACCTCAGCCGCAACCGCGTCCGGTCGATGGAGATCATCATCTCCCACATCAACGAGGACGAGGCGCGCGTGACGCTGTACTACAGCGGCGATCGCCTGCAGCTCAACGGTTACGGCAACGACTGGACCCGCGCGCGCGCCGCGTACGACGCGGCGCAGGCGGTGCTCGCCGGCCACTTCGGGATCACGACCTTCAAGCTCCCACAGCCGCCGCGCGACACCGTCGGCGAAACGCGCAAGCGCCTCGTGATCGAGGAGCTCGAGGCGGCGCTGGAGAACGTCGACTCCGGCCTCGACGATCGCTGAGCCGGCGGCCGACGGCCCGACCGGCGCGAGCGACCGCGGCGGCTCCTCGGACGCGCGTAGGTTCTCTCACGTGACGCGGATTGAGGGCGCGCGCTGCTGTGTCATGCTCGCGATTGCCGATGGGCCGTGGACTGTCGACCGACACGATGGACATGGTGAGCCTGCTCTACGGGCTCGGAGCCGTCTTCACCGTCCTCGCCCTGGTCCGTCGCGGCCGACCGCTGTGGCGCGGCCCGCTCGCTGAGCGCGACGAGCAGCTCGCATGGGCGTGTGCGTTCTTTCTCGTCATCCCGCTCGGCGTTCTGCTGCACGAGTTGGGTCATGCGCTCGCCACCTGGTCGGTCGGCGGGCAGGTCGCGCAGCTGAGCTGGCGCGTCTACTGGGGCTTCGTCGTGCCGGTAGGGGACTTCGGCGAGCTTTCGGCGTGGTGGATCGCGCTGGCCGGCAACCTCGCCGGGTTGCTGTTCGGCGTCGGGCTGCTGGCGCTCGCTGCGACGGCCGGGCGGTGGCGACCGGCCGCCGGCCACGTGCTACTCGTCGCCGGTCAGCTTGAGATCGTCTTCACGCTGATCGTCTATCCCCTGATGACGTTGGGCGACTTCTTCGCGTCCGACTGGAGGACGATCTATGACTTCGGTGTGACACCCGTCGCCAGCTCGGTCGCGGCGGCTGTTCACGCGGGCCTCCTCGCTGCCGTGTGGATGTCTCGACGGCGACTCGACGAGCTGCGGTGGGCGATCGCCCGCGGTCGCGTCGACGAGCTACGACGCGCGAGGGCGGCGATCGCCACCGCCCACGACGACGCCGCGGCACACAGCCGGCTCGCCCACCTGTTCCTTGAAGGGGACCAGCCACGATGGGCCGCCGAGGCTGCAGCGCAGGGCCTCGAGGACTGCGGGGAAGATGCGACCCTGTACGCACTGCTGGGCGTAGCGCTCGTGCGCCGGCAGGCGTTCGACGAGGCACTCGGCCCGCTCACGCGCGGGGAGGAGATCTCGGGCGCCGCACCCGAGACAACGCTCTGGATACGCGCTCACCGCGTGATCGCGCTCGCCGCGACGGGCCGAAGTGACGAGGCGCTCGCCGCGTTCTCGTCGCTCGAGGAGCCGATGGCCAGTGATCCCGCAGTGCAGGCGTGGCGCGAACGCGCACGGTCCGAAGCGACCGGTCACGCACAAGCACGGCCCTGATCCCCGCGACGCGCGGACCGCACCGATCGCGCTGACGCGGATGCCGCGATCCCAGGGCCAGGCAACCGCCACCGGGACACCGTGCTGAGCGCCCCCGCTCGGTGCGCCCTGCGGGTAGCCTGCGCCAGTGCGACTGCGCCACCGTGGCAAGCACGAGCCCGAGCCCCCCAAGCCCGCGGAACCCAAGCCGGCGGTGGACCTGTGGGACCACCAGGAGGTGCCGCTGAGCGCCCGCCGCCTGGTCGAGCTCATCCGCCCCGCGGTCAAGCTCGTCTGGATCGCGAGCCCGCGCGAGACGATCTATCTCGTCGTCTCGCAGACGATCACGGGTCTCGTGCTGCCGGCCCAGGTGCTCGCCGGAAAGTGGGCCCTGGATTCGATCCTCGACGCCAGCCGGACCGGCGGCGGCCTGGCGGACGCGCTTCCCGCGGTCGTCCTCGCGCTGACCGCGATGACGGCGGGCCAGTGCCTGGCGACGAGCTCGCGGCACCGGTCGCGGCTGCTGCCCGAGCTTGCGGGCCGGGCATCGCAGGAGATGCTCGCCAAGAAGGCCGCGACGCTCGACCTGCAGGCGCTCGAGACGCCCGCCTTTCACGACCGTCTCGTCCGCGCACAGCACGACGCCGCGTTTCGCCCGGCGAACATGGTCACCGAGATGGCGCGCATCGTCAGCTCGTCGGTGGCCGTGCTGGGCCTCGCCGTGTTGCTGTTCACGGTGCACCCGCTGCTCGTCCTGGGGCTGCTGGTGACGATGGCCCCGCTGGCGTGGTCGAACATGACGGGCGGCCGCGACTACTACCGCAACGCCGTCAGACGGACGCCGCGCCGGCGCATCATCTCCTACCTGCAGTTTCTGCTGACGATGCTCGACTCGGCCAAGGAGACGCGCGCGTTCGGGCTCGGGCCGTACCTGCTGGCGCGCCACGGCGAGCTGTACGACGAGGAGCTCGACGAGTTCCGCCGGGTCGTCAGCCAACGCCAGCGGCGCGAGGTCCTGGCCACGCTCGCGGGCTCGATCGTCAACGCGGCCGGCGTCCTGTTCATCCTGTGGCTGCACTTCTCGCAGCGCGTCTCGCTGCCCGAGGCGATCGCCGCCGCCGGCGCGCTGCTGCTGCTGCTGCCGCGGGTCGGAAACCTCGTCTCGGCGATCGGGCTCATGCACGAGAACGCGCTGTTCGTCGAGGACCTGTGGTCGTTTCTCGCCGTCGAGCCGAGGCAGAGCACGCCGATCTCGACGGAGCCCGTGCCCTCGACGTTCCAGACCCTGCGCGTCGAGGATCTGAGCTTCAGCTATCCCAACCGGCCCGAGCCGGTCCTCGACCACGTGTCGCTGGAGATCGGCATCGGCGAGACGGTGGCGGTGGTGGGAGAGAACGGCGCCGGCAAGACGACGCTCGCCAAGCTCCTGTGCCGCCTGTATGACCCCGACGGCGGGACGATCAGCTGGGACGGCCGCGACATCGCGACGTGCGACCCGGACGGGCTGAGGGCGCGGATCGCCGTGATCTTCCAGGACTTCGTGCGCTACGAGCTGGCCGCCAAGGACAACATCGGCTTCGGCGACCTCGCCTTGCTCGACGACCTCGACGCGATCGCCGAAGCCGCCCGCCACGCCGGCGCCGAAGAGTTCATCGACGATCTGCCCGAGGGCTACGACACGCGTCTGGGCCGGCGCTTCCACAAGGGCCATGACCTGTCGATCGGCCAGTGGCAGCGCCTCGCGCTGGCGCGCGCGTTCTTCCGCGACGCGCCGCTGGTGATCATGGACGAGCCGACCGCCTCGCTGGATGCACGCGCCGAGAGCGAGCTGTTTCACACGATGGGTGAGCTGTTCGCAGACCGCGCCGTGCTGCTGATCTCCCATCGCTTCTCGAGCGTGCGCATGGCCGACCGCATCTACGTGCTGCAGGACGGCAAGATCGCCGAGAGCGGCACGCACGACGACCTGATGGCGTCCGGCGGGCTGTACTCCGAGCTGTTCAGCCTGCAGGCGGCGGCGTACCTGGAGCGCCGGCAGCCCACGGAGTGAGCCTCACCGCACTCGGCGCGCCAGTATCGGCCCGGACGCCGTGGCGCCCCGCTTCAGTAAACGACCACGCAACCGGCGTTCTCTGCCTGATTGGCGATGTCGTCAGACACCGCCATGTTCTTGTCGTAGAACTCCTCGCCGCTGCCGGCGATGTAACCGTCGATGGCGCGATCGTGGTAGTAGTTGGCCAGGTCCGCGGCCTGTTCGCACCACTCGTCGCCCGCGCTTCCCTCCTGGCCGCTGGAATACGCCTCGCTGACACGGATCGTCGAGGAGCTCGTCGGACTCGTGTGGGTGCCCGTCGTCGGCGTCGTCTCAGACGCGCGCTGGGGAGCGCGCGCGCTCGTCGCGCCGGCGTCATACGTGCTCGCAGTCCCAGCCGTGCTCGTCGAGTAGGCGGCCTCGGCCGCCGCCGGCACGATCGCGAGGGCGGCGGTGCCGGCGAGGGTGGCGACGATCCTGCGGGTCTTGCGGCTGGTCATTGGGGCCTCCTGGTGGGCGAGCGCGATTGGCGGCGCCCATCGTCCGTCGCTGCGACGATCGCCGAAAGGCACCCAAGGGTTCGGACTCATAGCCCTCCGGGCTCGGGGACCGCGATCGCTTCCCCGCGTGCGCGACATTGCAATGGCGATGGGGGCCCCGGAGACGCTGCGAGGGCGGGCTGGTCATGGGGGCGGCGCTGTGCGCGAAGCGCCCGGGGGTCGGCAGCCGTCCGAATCAGGTGCCCGCGTCCGTCACGGGCGCGGCCGCCGACAGCAGGAAGCCCTCGCGCACCAGCCGCCGGACCAGCACGAGCCGGCCGGCCTCGTCGAGCGGGCCCGGCAGCTCGGCCGCGGTGAACGTCGCTCGCGCCGCGTGGATCGCGGCGACCGCATCGGCGGCCTTCGCGGGGAAGCGCATGAGCTTGCCCTCGAAGCGCAGGCCGACGACTCCGTCGGCGTCCGGCTCGACATCGGCGATCACCGTCGCGCGCCGCTCCAGCGGCGTGTCCGGCGTGAGCGCGGCGAGCGTGCGCATCTGGGAGAGCTGGCCGTCGAGGATCGGACGGCGGGTGTCGACGAAGCGCCGGCGCGCGCGGCGCGCGACCTCGTCGGCCGCCAGGCGCGCGGCCAGGCGGTCGACGAGCGCGCCCGGCAGCGCGCCGTCGGGATCGAGCGCGCGGCGGAACTCGACATCGTCCGCGCAGGCCGCGAGGGCTCCGCGCACGGCGTCCAGTCGCGTCGGCGGGTGCAGGCCGACCGTGATGTGCAGGGAGGCGGCGTCCGCCGCGGCGGCCTCGTGCGGCCAGCCGCGCGGCATGTACAGCGTGTCGCCCGCCCGCAGCGTGATGTCGTAGAGCGGCTCACCGACGGAGTCGCCCTCGGACGCCGACCAGCGCTGGTCCTTCATCGGCAGCTCGACGAGCGGGGCGTAGATGCGCCAGCGCTTGTGCCCGGACACCTGCAGCACGAAAACGTCGTGGGTGTCGTGGTGTACGCCGAAGCCCTGCGAGGAGGCCGGCGTGCAGTAGGCGTTGGCCTGCACCGGCCATCCGAGCGCGACCTCCAGCCCGCGGCAGTAGACCGCGGCCGGGTGGTGGTGCAGGTGCAGCCCCTGCAGGACGATCGTCGCGCCCGCGGCGTGCTCCTCGGCGACGCGATCGACCAGCGCGGTGCCCGAGAAGCTGCCCGGCCGCCACGGGATGTCCTTCGTGTAGCCGGCGAGCGGCAGCTGCGCGCCGTCGCGGACGAGCCGGAAGGCCGGCGAGCGGATCGCCGTCGCGCAGACGAGCCGCTCGACGTCGGCGTCCGAGAGCACGTCGTCGAAGCGGCCGGCCTCGCCGCGCTCGACGACGAGCGGCCGCCGGTCGCAGTGCTCCTCGAGAAACTCCTGCCGGGAGCACGGGTGCAGCGTGAGCCCCAGCGCCGACGGCGCCCGCATGGCCCGGGCCAGGGCGGGCGCGGTGTCCGAAGCGGCGCTAGCTGCCGTCGGTGGCGTCGGTGGAGTCGTCACTCGTGTCCGTGGCGTCGCCGGAGTCGTCACCGGTGTCGGTCGTGTCGGAGACGTCGCCCGCGTCGTCGGTTGTGTCGGTCGCGTCGGCGGCGTCGTCGGCGCTCGAGACCGGGGCGTCGTCGAAGCGCTGCGTCTGGATCTCGTCGTCGGTCAGGGTCGTGGACTCGTCGTGCGGATCGCTCATTGCGACCTCCTTCGGGGTGGGCGGGACGGGCGGACTGGCGGACGAGGCCGCTTCTACCCGATGCGCGCCACGGCCCTACCCGCGATCCGCCGTTCAGGCGAGAAAGGATCCGGCCGGACCCCCGGCGTCGTCGGGCGGGCCCGCCACCGCGCCGTCCGCGACGAGCCGCGCGACCCGCGCCTCGTCGTAGCCGGCCGCCCGCAGCACCGCCGCGGTGTGCTCGCCGAACTGCGGCCCGGGCCGGCGGTTGCAGTCGGCGGGCGTGCGCGACAGCTTCACCGGCGCGCCGAGCAGCGAGACCGGTTGCGCCGCACCCGGCTGGTCGAGCCCGACCACCATCTCGCGCTCCCGGACGAGCGGCGACGACAGCGCCTCGCCGAGCTCCAGCACGGGCTCCAGGCAGCACTCGTGCTCGACGGCGAACGCCTCCCACTCCGCGCGGGTGCGCTGCGCGAACACCTCCGCGACGGCGGTGTGGCCGGAGCTTCCGGGCGCTGCGAACTGCTCGCCGAGCAGGTCCTCGCGTCCGGCGCCGCGACACCACGCCGCCCAGAACTTCGGCTCCAGCGCGCCGAGCGCCACCCAGCCGCCGCCGGCACACTCGTAGGGCCGGTAGCAGGCCAGGCCGCCGGCGAGCTCGAGCATCCCGCGCGCCGGCGGGTCGGCGCCCTCGTCGTTCAGGAACCGTGCCGCCACCAGCGCCAGCCAGGACAGCGCCCCATCGGCCATCGCCACGTCGACGACCTGCCCCAGCCCCGTGCGCTCGGCCTCGCGCAGCGCGGCGAGGATGCCGAACGCCGCCATGAGCGCACCGCCCCCCAGGTCGGCGATCTGGCCCGCCGGCTGGACGGGCGGCCCGCCGGGCTCGCCGGTCAGCCCGAGCACGCCGGTCAGCGCGAGGTAGTTCATGTCATGCCCGGCGCGGTCGCGCAGCGGCCCGTCCTGGCCGTAGCCGGTGATCGAGCACAGCACGAGCTTCGGGTTGGCCGCCCGCATCGCCTCGGGGCCGACGCCAAGGCGGTCGAGCACGCCGGGCCGGAAGGATTCGAGCACGACGTCGTGCTCGCGCACGAGGTCGAGCAGCACCTCGCGTCCCGCGGCCTGCTTGAGGTCGATCCGGATCGAGCGCTTGTTGCGGTTCAGCGCGAGAAACAGCGCTGAGCGGGCGCTCGGCGCGGCGCCCTCGACGTACGGCGGCGACCAGCGGATGTAGTCGCCCATGCCCATGTCCTCGACCTTCAGCACGTCGGCGCCGTAGTCGGCCAGCAGCAGCGAGCAGAAGCCGCCGGGCAGCAGGCGGCTGAGGTCGAGCACGCGCACGCCGGCGAGCGGCCCGCCGCCACGCGCGGCGCTCATCGCCGCGGCGCCCCGAGCATCGCCCGCGCCTCCGCGACGGTCGCCGGCCGGCGCCCCGCGTCGACGGTCATCCGCCGCGCCCGCGCGACGAGCTCGCCGTTGGAGCGCGCCATCGTGCCATCGGGCAGGTAGAGGTTGTCCTCCAGGCCGACGCGGATCGAGCCGCCGAGCGCCAGCGCCGCCGCGACGAGCGTCCACTGCACGCGCGAGACGCCGACGACGCCCCAGTGCGCGCCGGCCGGGATGTTGTCGACCATCGCGGCGAGGTTGCGCGCCGTCGGCGGGATGCCGCCGGTCACGCCCATGACGCAGTCGACGTGCAGCGGCGGCGCGAGCGCCCCCATGTCCAGCAGCGGCACGAGCGAGCCGACGTGGCCGATGTCGAAGCACTCGCACTCGGGCCGGATCGTCAGCTCGTTCATCGCCTCGAGCAGCTCGACGATCTCCTCGAACGGGTTGGCGAACACGGCCGAGAAGACGAACGCCTTGCGCGCCGCGGAGTACTTCGCGTAGTTCATCGAGCCCATGTTCAGCGCCGCGACGTCGGGGCGCAGCGCGCGCAGGTAGGCGATCCGCTTGGCCACGGGCACGCCGACGGCGCCGGTCGAGAGGTTGACGATGACGTCGTCGTCGCCGAGCTCGGCGCGGATCGCGCCGACGATCGCCGCGAAGTCCTCGACCTCGTAGGACGGGGTGCCATCGGGCCGGCGCGCGTGGATGTGGATCATCGCGCCGCCCTCGTCGACGATCCGCCGCGCCTCGGCGGCGTACTCCTGCGGCGTGTACGGGATCGCCGGGCACTGCTCGCGATTGGCGAGCGCGCCGGAGATCGCGCAGGTGATGATGACCGGGTCGTCGAGGCTCATGAGGGCGCGCCGCAGAGACTACGGGCGGTCAAGGTGCGGCCGGGCTATCGATCGCACGAAGGATCCGGTCAGGGGAAGGCCGCCGAACCTAACGCTACAGCCCCTCGGCCGCCGTTAGCCGGGGTAGTGGACTGAGGTGGGTGTGGCGGATTTCCCCCTCATGGAGGGGGGTCAATTCGCCACACCTTGCCCGCAGCGGTGCTGCCCGCCGGCCGGTTCCGTATGGCGTCCCTCTGCGGGATTTCAATACGGACGGGTCATACGGGACAGCGACGGTGACGGCGCCGCGCCGTGGGCACGCGCGCCGAGGCGCGCTCCATCCGCTGGAGGACCGGCTATCGGCTATTGGCCGCTTGGCCCATTGTGCTTCAAGAGCAGAAGCGTGCGCACAACGCGTGCGCGTGATGACAGGCAACGAGGCCGCGCCCTGGGGCCGGCGGTCGGGGCCTCGCCGCTTCGGGCTGTCGGGGATGTCGGCCAGCTCGCGTCGGGCAAGTTCAAGCACGGCCGATGGCTCGATGTCGGGCACGCGGCGCACGCCTGTGCCGGGAGGGGAACGGCGTGCTGAAATAGGCTTCAACGTCGGACCGTCACGTCCTGGACCTGCGCGTTAGGAGGCGCCACCTGGGTCCCGTCCTCGGTATGGCGGGTGGACGTCGCCAGCCCAATCCTGGGATGCATGACGCAGGCGACCCGGACGCGAGCGGCAACGTCCAGAATTGGGTGGTTCGCCCCGGGCGCCCGCTTCTAGTGTCGCCTCCCATACACCGCCAAATGAGGAGGCGCCGTGCCCAGCATCGTTGTTCACCATGACGTCGACGAGACCGAGCATTGGCTTGCGTCACCCGTGCGCGAGGAATTCTTCGGGTCGCTCGGGATCACGAACGTGCGGACGTTCACGAACCCGCAGAACCCGAC
The DNA here is from genome assembly GCA_030681525.1 of Solirubrobacteraceae bacterium. Taxonomy (GTDB): domain Bacteria; phylum Actinomycetota; class Thermoleophilia; order Solirubrobacterales; family Solirubrobacteraceae; genus CADCVQ01. Next base: position 2,018 of record JAUXSD010000295.1, on the reverse strand, counting down.
GCAGGTCGCGCTGACGATGGACGCTCCGGACGTCGACGCGCTGTTCGCCGCGCTGCAGTCGCCGCAAGCAGCCGACGCGATGAAGAGCGACGGCGTGCACGGCGACACCGTCGTCCTGCTCGTCGAGTCCTAGGGACGACCGGAAGGGATACACACGCCTTCGGCGGGTGTCCGGTGGCGGCGACCCTTTCGCGAATACCCTAATACTGCATAGGCCGCGCTCAGGATGGCGCCGCTCCCGGTCAGGGTTCGGCAGCGGAACGCCGCCGGGCGGATCTGCCAGCGCCGTCCTGCGTCCCGCTGGAGGACCGGCATGCGGACGTCGAGCCGACCTCACGCACCCGCTCGTGCCAGGCGAAAGGAGCGGTCACTCGTAACCCGTTGCTGGGCGCGGGGACCGGGCGACCCACGACCAGCCCGGCTGCGGCTCCGGCCTGTGCGCGTCAGCCCATTGGGCTTCGCCAAGGTTGAGGACGAGTCGAGGGATTCCCTCTCAACGTTTTGCCGACGCGGCGGGACGGCGCTGCGCGATACCCGGCGGGACGCGTCGCGCTCGCCGGCGAACGGTCGAGCACGCGCATTGAGCGAAATGTTGAGGGATTTCCCCCCCTTGATGGTGCGCGTCGGACTGTGGGACGGTCGCACGCATCGCCCAGCCGCGCGGCCTTCCGGCGAAACGGCAAGTCGGCGGCGGGATTCATCAAAGGGGTTCAGCCATGGGACGAGTCTGCTGTCGTGCGTTGGTTGTCGGCGTGGTGTTGTTCGTCGCGCTCGCGAGTCCGACCATGGCGCAGGCCGCGCCGGGCTGGTCGGCGACGGGGGCGATGAGCGTGGAGCGCTACCACCACACGGACACGATGCTTCCCAACGGGAAGGTCCTGGTCGCCGGCGGCCGCAACCTCACCCTCACCGACTTGCTTGCCAGCGCCGAGTTGTATGACCCGACGACCGCGACGTGGTCGGTGACGGCAAGCATGAGCGTTGCGCGCGCTGAGCATACGGCGACCCTGATGTTCGACGGCAGGGTGCTCGTCGCGGGCGGCGCCAACCAAGACGGGATGGGGGTGGCGAGCGCCGAGATCTACGATCCTGCCACTGCCACTTGGACGTCGACGCAGAGCATGAGCGTCGGGCGCTCAAACCACACTGCCACGCTCCTGCCCACCGGCAACGTGCTCGTCACAGGCGGCGAGGGGACCGCGAGCGCGGAACTGTATGACCCGACCGCCGGCACCTGGTCTGCCGTTGCGAACATGGCCGAGGCGCGCGCCGACCACACCGCGACGCTGCTGGCTGACGGAACGCGGGTGCTCGTCGCCGGCGGCGGCGAGTTTGGTTTCAGCGACACCGCGACGGCGGAGCTCTACGACGTTGCGACGGGCACGTGGTCGGCCGCGCCGCCAATGTCGCGGGCTCGCTTCTTTTACGGCGCGACGCTGCTGGCAAGCGGACAGGTCCTCGTCAGCGGCGGTATCAGCGGGAATGGCGGCACGGCCACCGCCGAGATCTATAGCCCGACGACGAACTCGTGGTCTGCCGCGGGCAGCATGTCGACCGATCGAGGGGACTACACGCCGACGCTGCTCGCGAATGGCAAGGTCCTCGCTGCGGGCGGCCAAACCAACGTGGGCCCGGTCAGCAGCGCGGATCTGTACGACCCGGCCAGCAACTCCTGGTCGCCGACGCAGGACATGGGCATTCGGCGCGGGGGTGCCACGGCGACGCTGCTCCCCTCCGGCGTCGTGCTCGTCGCCGGCGGCTACACAAACAATTCCGCCAACGCCAGCGCGCAGCTGTACACGATCGACGCCCAAGCCCCCTTGGCGCCGGTGCTGACCGGCAGTGATCCCGTTTCGCCGGCGAATGACAACTCGCCGCGTATCAAGGGGACCGCGGAGACGGGGTCGACGGTGCGGCTGTACACCAACGCGTCGTGCAACAGCTCGGGGCCCGAGGTGGGGTCGGCGGCCACCTTCGCATCGCCGGGCCTGGCGGTGAGCGTGGCGAACGACTCGTCG
>JAUXSD010000273.1 GCA_030681525.1 Solirubrobacteraceae bacterium | reverse complement strand
GCTCGGCGCGCAGCTTCCTGACCGCGATGTACTCGGTGATGCGGTCCTTGACGTCCTCGAGACCGGCGTGATCTGAGTCGAGCACCTCGCGGGCGAGCACCGGGTCGAGCACCTCGTCGGAGCGCTTGCTCCACGGCACCGACACGAGCCAGTCCAGGTAGGTCCGGATCATCGACGACTCGCCGCTCTGCTCGCCCGCGCGCTCGAGGCGGTCGAGCTCGCGCTCGGCCTGCTCGCGCACGTCGTCGGGCATGCCGGCCGCTTCGATCTTCGCGCGGTACTCGTCGGTCGCCGACTCCTGGTCCTCGCCCAGCTCGCGGCGGATCGACTTCATCTGCTCGCGCAGGAAGTACTCGCGCTGCTGCTTCTGGGCGCCCGACTCGACGTCGTTGCGGATGCGGTTGCGCACCTGCAGCTCGGTCAGCCGCTCGCGCTGGAACTCGACGGCGAGCGCGAGGCGCTCGGTGACGTCGACGGTCTCCAGCAGGCGGACCTTCTGCTCGAACGACAGGTCGGGGCTGTAGCCGGCCGTGTCGGCCAGCGGCCCGGGGTCGGCGACGCCGCGCAGGAACGCCGCGATCCGCTCGTCGGCGCCGCGCTCGGAGAGGATCTCCTCCACGACCGCGCGGTACTCGCGCTCGAGCTCGCGGGTGCGCCCGTCGACGGGCTTCGTGTCGGGATGCTCGGTGACCTCGGCGCGCAGGCGGCCGTCGGGGTCGGCCTCGGCCGCGCCGGCGATGACGCCGCGCGCCTCGCTCTCGAGCGAGACGCCACGCCCGCCCCCGGGCAGGCGGATCGTGTCGGCGACCTTGGCGATCGTGCCGACCTTGGCGTACTGCCCATCGTGCCTGGGCACGAGCAGGACGCGATCCTCGCCGGAGGCATCAACCGGCAGGTTGATGTCCATCGTCGGGAAGATGACGGTGTCGTCGAGGGGGATGAGCAGAAGCTTGGCCATGTGAAAGATCTCGTTTCTTGTCGTTGCACGCACAACTATACAGAAGTGCTTACGAAACGTGAGTTGAGTCGCTGGCACTAAGATTTCCGGTCTTGAGCGTAGCGAGATCCGCCGCGTTACCCCGTACGCTTGGCGCATGCACGTCGCATGGCCCGAAGAGCTCTACGAGGCGGCCGCGTGGCCGGTGGCGCTCGCCTGCCTGGAGCTCCTGACCGACGAGGCGCGCTGGATCCACCGGCGCGTCGAGACCGTGGACCTGCTGACCCACGAGCTCGTGCGCCGCCAGGTCACCGTCGAGTTCACCCTGCCCGAGCCGCTGCGCGCCGACCTGCGGATCGGGCCCGCGGGGCCGTGGTGCGTGCCGATCGCGATCCTCGAGAAGCAGCCCCTGCGCCATTTCGACCTGCGCGAGCACGACGAGTGGCGCCCGATCCTCGGCCGCGAGCACAACGGCCCGATCGCGGCGGCGGTCGTCGTCGCCGCCGCGCGGCTGGCGGTCGCGCCGGCCGATCTCGACCCGATCGTCCGCCAGCTGCTCGAGCGCGTCGCCGACAGCGACCTGGCCGACGCGCGCGCGGCGCTGGCCGAGCTGCGCGGCCAGGCACCCGACCACCCCCAGGCCGCCGCGATCCTCGACGACGAGACGAGCGGCTACTTTCTGGCGACGTTCGCCGAGAGCTACATGCTCATCGCGCTGCTCGCCGAGCCCGGCGGCCGCCGGATCGTCAAGTACTCCTACGACGAGCACCTGCAGCCCGGCGGGCGCGCGTCGCGGGCGCGCCGCCTGGCCCGCCGCCTGGGCTGGTCGCCGCTCGTCATCGACGTCGCCGTCCCCACCGCGGCGCACGCCGTGTCCTACCACGCCGAGGTGATCGTGCCAGAGGAGCTGCGGCTGGACGCCTGGATCGTCGACACGCGGACCGAACGGCTGCTCTCGACGGACATCGAGCGCGCCGTCGACCGCGCGTCGCTGCACGCGCCGCGGGTGACGCTCGACGCCGATCCGCTGCTCGTCACCGCGATCAGCGCCGAGCGCGCCGACCTGCCCACCCTGGCGTTCGCCACGAGCGCGGTGACGGCGACGCTGCTGCTGCTCGGCGCCGCCTTCGGCGACTTCGAGTCGCCGACCGCCGGCTCCGCGGTGGCGCTGCTGCTCGCCGGCGGCGTGCTGTTCGCCACCGCCGTCGCGCGCAGCGGCGAGCACCGCCTCGTGCGCGGGATCTTCGCCGGGCCGCGCTGGCTGCTGTCGATCGTCGCGGTGGCGGCGCTGGCGGCCGCCGCCAGCGTCGCGTTCGGCGCCGAGGACGACCTGCGCGACGTCATCTGGTTCTCCGCGGGGGGCTTGAGCCTGCTGTCCTGTCTCGGCCTGGCGGTAGGCTTCTTCAGAGCAGAGTCCCTGACGCACCGCCGGCATCGCCCCGGCGCGCACGAGGATCCCCACCGATGACCTTCTCCGCCCTCTCCAAGATCCTGGCCGACACCGGCAGGCTGCCGCCCGGTCGGCGCCCGGACGCGTCGTTCGTGGTGCGCTCGGCCGAGGGCCTGCCGAACCGCGACCTCGGCATCGACGTCCGCGTGCCGAGGCCGATCACGCCGGCGCAGGCGCGCTGGCTGCGGGCCACGCCCCCCGCCGTCTGAGCCTGGTACCTACTCTTCGAGGAACAGGTCGACCTGCAGCTCGGCGTCCGCCACGTAGGCGTAGCCGCTCAGGTCGTCGACGCCGGCCTGCGCGAGCACCTCGTCGTCGATGAAGAAGTTGCCGGTCGTCGTGCGCGCCGGTGAGGTCAGGATGAGATGGGCGGCGTCGGCGACGATCTCCGGCCGCCGCGAGCGCGCCATCGCCGCGTCGCCGCCGAGCAGGTTCTGCACGGCGGCCGTGGCGATGAGCGTGCGCGGCCACAGCGAGTTGAACGCGATGCCCGAATCGGAATGCTCTCTGGCCATGCCGAGCGTGCACATGCTCATCCCGAACTTCGCCAGCGTGTAGGCGAGATGCCCGGCGTACCACTTCGGATCGAGGCTGAGCGGCGGGCTGAGCGTGAGGACGTGCGGGTTCTCGGCCTCGCGCAGGTGCGGGACGCAGGTGCGCGAGAGCAGGAAGGTGCCGCGCGTGTTGACGTCCTGCATGAGGTCGTAGCGCTTCATGGCGATCGTCGCGCTCGGGCTGACGTCGATCGCGCTGGCGTTGTTGACGACGACGTCGATCGCGCCGAAGCGCGCGACGGTCTGCGCGATCGCGGCAGCGACCGTGTCGTCGTCGCGCACGTCGCCGACGATCGGCAGCGCCTGCCCGCCGGCGGCCTCGATCTGCTCGGCGGCGCTGAAGATCGTGCCCTCCAGGCGCGGGTGCGGCTCGGCCGTCTTGGCCAGCAGCGCCACGTTCGCGCCGTCGCGGGCGGCGCGCAGCGCGATCGCCAGGCCGATCCCGCGGCTGCCGCCGGACATGACGATCGTCTTGCCGCTCAGGCTGCTCATGCCAGGAGGTCGGCGTAGCCCTGCGCGACGAGCTGCTCGTCGCCGATGCCGAGCGCGAGGCGCAGCTGCTCGACGCGGTCGCGCTCGACCTCCAGGCCGCCCGGCGACGTCGCGACGGCCTCGAGCTCGACGAAGTGCCCCAGCCCGGCGACGCGGTCGAGGTGGATGCGCACGTTGCGCCAGCGCAGCAGGTGGCGCGCCTTCTCGACGACGCAGCGCACGCCGAGCGACTCGGTCAGCGCGTCGATGAGCGCGAGGTGGTCGGCGACCGGCACGACGCGATACAGGCTGACCTTCGGCCCCGCCAGCTCGGCGCGGGCGTAGGCGATGAGCTCCGCGGGCCGGGGCGGCGCCTCGCGCAGCTTGAGGCGACCGGTGACGGCGTGGAAGTACGTGTCGCGCTGATGCAGCACGCCCTGGTCCTCCGCGCCGAAGCTCAGCGCCGCTGCCAGCGTCGCCTGCGGATCGGGGTCCACCGCCTTGATCTCGAGGTTGCGCTCCCTACCCAACTGACACACACTCCCCAGGCCCGCACCGCCGTCGGCAATCGCGGGCCCTGCCGACTCGGTCGGGCCGTCAGTACCCGAGGCGGGCGAGCCGCTCGCGCTCGGCGCGACGCTTGGCTTCGCGCTGCTCTTTGCGGTTGCGCTCGCGCTCGCGCCGTTCCTGGTCCTCGTCGTGACCGGTGACGATGCGGATGCTCTTGCGCAGCGTGCCGTCCTGAGCGTGCGACGCGAACTCCGAGCGGCTGGGCCGGTCGTCGCGGCGCGGGCGCCCACCGGAGCGCTGCCCGCCGCCGGGACGCCGTCCGGCGCTCTCGCCGCCGCGCGCGCCGCGCTCGGCCTCGGGCGGGCGCGGAAGCTGGCCCTTGACCTCGCGGACGGGCGTCGCCGCCAGCCGGACCCACGCGTTGAACACGGGATCGCCGGGCTTGAGCCCCTCGGCGGCCTGGGCGCAGACCGCCGCCCACTTCAGCGGCTGGCCCTTCTCGTCCTGCTTGGGCTTGAGCGCTTCCTTGATGATCTCGGCGCCGCCGACGCGCTCGATCGCGGCGGTGACGCGGGCGGGCGAGGTCGGCGAGCGATCGCCGGTGGCGTCGGGCTCGTGCTCGACCGGCGCGGCCGGCGTCTCGGCAGCGGCGGCCTCGGGCTCGGCGGCGGCGGACGCCGGCGTCTCCGCCACGGGCGCCTCGACGGTGGCGACCTCGGCCGGAACCTCGGCGACCGGGGCGTCGGCCTCGGCCTCGGCGGGCGCGGCCTCGGCCGGAGCTGGCTCGTCGGTCGCCGGGGAAGCCTGCGGGGTGGCGGCCGGACCGCCGCGGCGCAGGTCGGTCAGCGCGGAGAAGAAGGCACGGCGATGGCGCTCGGCGGCCGATGGGCGGCGGCGGCGCTTGCGCGTCGGCAGCGTCGCCTTGACGGTCGGCAGCGGCTTGGGGTCGGCGGCGACGCCGAGGATCTTCGGTCCGACCGCCGGGCGCTCGGTGTCGGGCGTGACGGCGGGGACATCGGCGGCAGGAGCCTCGGCAGCCGGAGCCCCGTCCGCGACGGGAGCCTCGGCAGCAGGCGTCTCCGGGGCAGGAGCCTCTGTCGCGGGCGTCTCGGCGGCGGCCTCGGGCGCGACGGTTTCGGCCGGAGGAGCGTCGGGCGCCGGGGCCTCGGCGGCAGGGGCCTCGGGTGCGGCGGCTTCGGCGGCAGGAACCTCGGGTGCGGGCGCCTCGACAGCGGGAGTCTCGCTCACGGGCGCCTCGGACACCGCGGCCGGCGTCTCGGCCGGAGCCGGCGCTTCAGGGGTAGCCGGGACATCCGCGGTCTGCTCGACCGCGGTCTGGCCGTTGACGTGCGACGCGGAGGCCGACGGCGAGGGGGCTTCGGCCGCGCTTGCGGTGTCGCTCTCTCCCGTGGGTCCAGTCCCCGTCTGGCCGTCAATCTCGGCCGCCATCTCGGCTGACGTCTCGCCGCTCACCGCCATGAGCTTATCGCGGCTTGAGGCAAGCGGGGGCGCGATCGCGATTTGCTGGGTCTTCGCGTCGCTCAGAAGACACCGTACTCGCGCACGAGCACGACCAGCGGGGTCTCGAACAGCAGCGCCAGCAGGCCCGCCTCGAGCTCGCGTCCCGACCGCCGGACGCGCGCGTAGGCGTCCGAATCATCGGCCGTCTCGCGCCGCACCGCGGCCAGCTCGGCCCGCGTGGCGTCGTCGTCGAGCATCCCGATCCAGCGGTCGTAGGCGTCCAGCGCGCGTCCGCCGCCGTCCCTGAGGTCGTAGGCCGCGAACGCCGCGGCGAGCCGGTCGGTCGCCGGCGCGCGCAGCTGGGTGACGAGGAAGTCGCGCATGTCGGGCTGCCGGTAGCGGTCGCAGAGCAGGATCGGCAGCAGCCCGGCGGCGAACAGCACCTTGCGCCCGGTGCGCAGCTTGGCGTTGCGCAGCCCCCACTTCTCCTCGTCCTCGCGCTGCTTGCCCACGAAGTCCACGCAGATCGTGCGCCAGTAGCGCACGAGGTCGTTGAGCAGGAAGCGCGGCGGGCGGAAGTCCTTCGTGGCGTCCTCGAGGTAGCTGTCGAGGACGTGCACCCAGCAGCGCTCGTACGCCGCGTCGCCGCCCACCGGCACCGACTCGAGCAGCAGCAGCATGCGCCGCGTCAGGCTGCGGTTCGTGTCCTCGTCGAGCCCGATCCGGCGCGCCAGGGCCTGCGCCGAGGCGGGCGCGCCGAAGACCTCCTGCGTACCAGGCTTGCGGTCCTCCGCGCCGAGCAGCGCACGCAGCTCGGCGACGACCGGCTCGTGCTCGGCTCGCAGCGCGCCGTCGACGAGCAGCAGCCAGTCGTCGTCGGAGTGCGCGGTCAGCTCGCCGCGTCCCCAGGAGCCGAACAGGACGATCGCCGCGTCAGCGGGCAGCGGCACCCCGGCGACCCGCTCGCGCATCTCGGCCAGCCGCACCGCGGTTCGCTCGCGCCCGGCGAGCAGGTTGGGAAAGCCCTCGGCGCTGTGCGCCGCCAAGCGCTCGAGCGCACCGGCCGGGCTCGCGATCAGAGCTCCCGCAGCGGCGCCTCGAGGATCCACGGCACGTCACGACAGCGGCGCAGCAGCGGCCCGAAGCGCTCCTCGTCGCGCGCGGTGAGCGCGACGTGGTGGCAGTCCTCGTCGACCGAGCTGACGTGGACGTGGCGCAGCCGCGCGCCGAAGCAGTCCAGCAGCCGCTCTCCCTCGGCGAGCGTCGCGTCGACCGACGCGACATGCGCGACGTCGAAGCAGAAGCCGGCCTGCGGAAGCGCCGCGAAGTACGGCTCGAGCTCGGCGACCGTGCGTCCGCCGCGCTTGCGCGCGTCCATGTTCTCGAGCACGAGCGCCGAGCCCAGCGCCGCGTAGCGAGACGCGTCGTCGATCGTGTCGGGATGCACGACGACGGCGTCGACGCTGCGCACGACCTCCGTCAGCATCGCCACGAGCTGCTTCTCGCGCAGGCGGCGTCCCTTCGACGGCGCATGCAGGCTGATGAAGTGAAACGGCAGCGCGGGCGCGGTCGCGAGGAAGTGCAGCAGGTCGGGCAGCTCGTCGGCCGACAGCGCGGCCAGCTCGACGGCGAAGGTCGACGTGCGCTGGGCCTCGTCGACGAGCGCCGCCCAGTCGCCGCGCAGCTCGGCGAGCGCGCCCGTCGAGGTGCCGAGGGGGTGATGGCGGGCGATCGGCCCCGGCTGCGTGAGGACGGCGGACGGCACGAAACCCGCACCGTAACCGGCGCGTCAGACGCCAGACCAGGCTCGCGTCAGGAAACGACCGGAACGTCCGGGGTCGCGGCGATCGCCGCCGCGGTGACGAGCAGGTGGATGTGCGCGAAGCGCTCGGTCAGCGACTCGCCCATCGGGATCGTCAGCGCGAGCGCGAGCAGCTCGCGGATCGACTCGGCCAGCGACGCCTGCGGCGCGCTCTCGCCGACGAGGCTGGCCAGCCGCGCGAGGTCGATGAACTCCGCGTCGTCGCCCCCGGCGATCGCCGTGGCGAACGCGCCGTTGGCGAAGTACTCCACGCGGGCCAGCAGCGGGTCGCGGCGGATGCGCCCGTCGCCGACGGCCGGCCCGAGGTCGGGCGTCTCCTCGCGCGCGACGATGCGCGCGATCTGCCCGCCCATGACGCTCTCGAGCTGCACCGCCGTCAGGCCCGCCTGCAGCGCGCAGCGCAGCGAGCCGATCACGGCCAGCTGCGGCGTCCCGAACGGGATGTCGGTGGCGAGCAGGATCTGGCCCGGCGGGATGTGGGAGTAGACCGCGAGCTGATCGGTCGCGCTGAACCACGAGGTGTCGAAGAAGACGTTCGGGTACTCGTGGATGCGCTGCCAGATCCACGCCAGATCGGAGACGGCGCAGTGGGCCAGGATGAACCGCGCGCGGGGGAACTCGTGCGCGTACTCGAGCACGTGCGCGCCCAGCGCCGGGATGCCGCGGCCGGCGTGCAGGAGGATCGGCAGGCGCTCCTCGTCGGCCAGCGCGACGAGGTCGCGCACGACCGGCTCGTCGAGCCCGAACCGCTCGGCGCGCGGGTGCAGCTTGATGCCGCGCGCCCCGGCGGCCAGGCAGCGGCGCACCTCGCCGACGGGATCGTCGTCGGCCCGCGGGTCGACGCGGCAGAACGCCACGAGGCGGTCGCCGGAGTTCGCCGCGGCGGCCAGCACGTGGTCGTTGGCGGCCGCGTAGCCGTCGGGCTCCTGCATCGGGAAGACGACCGCGCGCGCCGCGGCCGGGGCCAGCGTGTCGAGCAGCTCCTCGGCGGTGCACTTGAAGCCGTCGGGATCGTTGACGCCGATGTGCGTGTGAGCGTCGAACAGCGTGGCCGGCGGCAGCAGCGTCATCGTCTGCTCGAACCAGGGCATCAGCAGCTCGTCGGCGTACACCGCGGGCAGTCTACGGATGGCCGCTCTCGCAACTTTCGTGACAAATCGCGTGACCTCGCCCGAGGTCATGCCTAGACTCGGGGCATGAGCTACAGCAACGGAGCCGTGGGCACGTGCGCGTGCGGGCGGCTCGCGATCGCGTCCTGCAATCGCTGCGGACGGACACTCTGCGATGAGCACTCTCGCACGCTGCCTCCCGCCCCGGAGGGCATCTCGGCCAACGCGATGGGCCGCTACGAGCTGGCCATCCGCCTCGCCGACGGTCCGCACTGCGAGGGCTGCCGCGCCGACATCGGCAACTACGCGCTCGAGCAGATCAACAACGCGCCGCGCGCGCCGCTGCCCAGCCACTGGCTCGACCGCGCGATCGCGCTCAGCGGCGACCAGACGCGCAGCGACGACGAGAAGGTGCGCGACGCCGATCTGCCGTCGACGCTGACGGCGAAGGACGTCGCGGCGGAGTTCCTGCGCCGCATCGAGCGTCCCGCGCAGGAGCGCGTGCCGGTCTCGCCGCCGAGCATCATGCGCAACCCCGACTACCGCCAGGGCTGGTCGGTCGACTGCCGCCGCACCCAGTACACCGTCACCGGCCCGGGCGCCGGGCGCTATCCGCTGCCCTGCCTCGTCTCGACCGACGGCGACATCCTCGGCCCGGCGCTGGAGGAGGGCGACAAGCCCGGTCAGACGTGGTGGATCGTGCCGGAGTCCGAGATCGACCTGCCGCGGCTCGTGACGGGCCTCGCGCAGCTGCTCGTCCTCAGCGCGTTCATGCCGCCGCCGGGCACGCCGGCGATCTAGCCCTCACCATCCGCGCGATGGACGCCGCGCGGCTGCTCGCCGACCTCGTCGCGATCGACTCGGTCAACCCGGCGCTCGTGCCGGGCGCCGCGGGCGAGGCCGAGATCGCGGCCTTCGTCGCCGCCTGGACGCAGGCGCGCGGCCTGGACGTGACGGTCGTCGACGAGCCGCGCGGGCGCCCCAGCGTGGTCGCCGTCGCGCGCGGGACGGGCGGCGGCGCGTCGCTCATGCTCAACGCCCACACGGATACCGTCGGCGTCGCCGGCATGACGCGCCCGCACGAGCCGCAGGTGCGCGACGGGCGCCTATACGGGCGCGGCGCCTACGACATGAAGGGCGGGCTGGCGGCGGTCATGATGGCCGGTGCCGGCGCCGCCGCCGACCGCGGGCGGTTGCGCGGCGACGTCGTCGTCACGGCGGTCGCCGACGAGGAGCACGCCAGCGAGGGCGTGCAGGCCGTGCTGCGGCGCTTCGGCGCCGACGCGTGCGTCGTGACCGAGCCGACGCACCTGCGCGCCTGCGTCGCGCACAAGGGCTTCGCCTGGGCGGAGCTCGAGACCCGCGGGCGCGCGGCGCACGGCTCGCGCCCCGACCTCGGCGTCGACGCGATCGCCGGCATGGGCCCGGTGCTCGCGCAGATCGCCGCACTGCAGGCGCGGCTGGACGGGGCGCCGCACCCGCTGCTCGGCCCGGCCAGCCTGCACGCGTCGGTGATCGGCGGCGGCCAGGAGCTGTCGAGCTACCCGGCGCGCTGCACGCTCGGCCTGGAGCGCCGCACGCTGCCCGGCGAGGGCGTCGACGACGTGCGGCGCGAGCTCGAGGGGCTGCTGCAGCGGGCGCGCGAGGCCGATCCGCGGCTGGAGACCGAGCTGCGCATGGGCCTGTGGCGCGCGCCGTTCGAGGTCGCGCCCGACGCCGAGATCGTGCGCGTGCTGCGCGCGGCGGGCGAGGCGATCCTGGGCGACGCGCCGCAGATCGTCGGCGACCATCCCTGGATGGACGCGGCGTTCACGGCGGCCGCCGGGATCCCGACGGTGGTCTTCGGCCCGAGCGGCGCGGGCGCGCACGCCGCCGAGGAGTTCGGCGATCTGCTCAGCGTCGAGCAGTGCGCCGCGGTGCTCGTCGAGACCGCACGTCGCATCTGCGCGTGACGCCGCTCAGGCAGGGCCGAGGAAGCCGCCGAGCAGCTCGGCGAGCGCGGCGGGGCGGTCGACCTGCACGAAGTGCGAGCTGCGCTCGATCCAGTGAAACTCGGCGCCGGGGATCAGCGCGTGCAGCCGCTCGCCCATCTTCGGCGGCACCGTCGCGTCCTCCCGCGAGTAGGCCAGCAGCAGCGGCAGCGGAAAGCCGGCGTTGCTGTCGCGACGGCGGCGCAGGACCCGTTCGAACGTCCTCAGCTCACCCGGCTCGAGCGCGTCGTCGAGCCAGCGGATGAACGCGCGGGCGCCCGCGGCGCCGGCGAGCGGGTCGCCGTACTCGCGGGCCTCCTCGAGCGACTTCAGCGACTCGTCGTAGTAGTGGACGTTGCGGTGCGCCCAGCGCAGCGGGTCGCGCCGCACGACGCGCTCGAGGATCGCCTTCGCGCCGGGCAGCCGCAGCCCGACGTGCAGTCCGCCGAGGCGCGCGTCGAGCAGCGCCGGGGCGTGGATGACCGCAAGACGCGCGAAGCTCGCGGGATCGCGCAGCGCGGTGTGCATGCACAGCAGGCCGCCGAGCGAGTTGCCTGCCGTGGCGCAGCCCGCGATTCCGAGCGCCTGCTGCAGCTCGCCGATGAAGGTGCCCAGCGCCACCGCCGACAGCGGCCGGTCCGCGGGCGGGATCGCGCTGCGGCCGCAGCCGGGCAGATCGGGCGCGACGAGGCGATAGCGGTCGCCGAGCCGCTCGAACAGGTAGCGCCACGAGTAGCTCGTGGTCATCAGGCCGTGCACCAGCAGCAGCGGCGGCGCGTCGGGCGGCCCGTAGGAGACGACGTGCGTCGCGACCGGGCCGAACGGCGCGGACGGCACGACGACGGTCTCGGTCTGCGCATCGAAGTAGCGGTGCGCCAGCCGCGGGCGCTCGGGGAGATCCTCCAAGCGCCCCTGGTGGAAGGGGCGGTGCATCCGGACGAGCTACCCGATCGCCCGCGATGACGAGCGCGCGCCATCGGGCGCCGCATGGTCCTGGCGCTCGCGGCGAAAGCGCCAGACGACCCCGTCGGCATCGGGCGCGCGGTTCAACCCGCCCCAGCCGGCGAGCGTCTGCGGTTCGTCGATCACGAAGAGGCGCGGTCCCCAGCCGTCGCCCGCGACGGCGGCGTCGAGCGGCGCGGGGGCGCAGGTGATGAGACGGACGGCCGGGGCGATGCGCGCCGGTCTCGCGCGGCGCCGGGGCCGATCAGGCGCTCAGGCGGACGACCTCGACGAGGCCGGGGACGCTCGTCGGCTGGCGCTGGCGCTCGCGGTGGTCCAGCAGCCGGCCGCGCAGCAGGCGGGCGCGGTCGGAGACGAGCGGCGGCGGCCGGTCGTCCTGCGCGGGCAGCGGGGTCACGAGCCGGGCCACCGGCGCCAGGCCGTGGATCGCGTAGCCCTGGGCGTAGTCGACGCCGTACTCGCGCAGCAGCGCGAGGGTGTCGTCGTCCTCGACGCCGCCGGCGACCGTCTCGATCCCGAAGCTTTGCGCCAGCGCCACGATCGCCTGCACGAGGTGCTGGTTGTGCGGGTTGCCGGGCAGGCCGCGGACGAAGTCGATGTCGATCTTCAGGGTCTGCACGCTGAGGCCCTGCAGGTAGGAGAAGCCGCCCGTCCCGTTGCCGAAGTCGTCGAGTGACAGGCCGCAGCCGATCCCGCGCAGCGCTCCGGCGAACGCCTCGCCGGCGGCGAGGTCGCTCAGCAGCGCGGCCTCGGTGACCTCGAAGACGAGGTTGCCGGCCGGCGCGTCCACGGTCCGCAGCTCCTGCTCGACGAGCTCGAGCACGCGCGGGTCGGCGATCGAGGCGGCCGAGAGGTTGACCTGCACGATGCGGCCGAGCGCGGCGAAGCGCACGGCGCGGGCGATGACCCAGCGGTCGACCTCGAAGGCCAGGCCGAGCTCCTCGGCGGCGGGCATGAACGCGCCGGCGCGGATGAGCTCGCCGTCGCGACCGATCATCCGCAGCAGCAGCTCTTCGCGGGCGGCGCCGCCCCGCAGCGGCAGGATGGGCTGCGAGTGCAGCTCCAGGCGATCCTCGTCGATCGCCTCGCGCACGCGGCTGATCCAGCCGATCGTGTCGAGCCGTCGCTCGGCGCGGCGGCGCTTCTCGATCTCCTCGGTGACGTCGCTGAAGGCGATGACGACGCCGCCGTTGGCCTCGGGCGTGGCGGAGCAGAGCACGGGCAGCAGGCGTCCGTCGCGCCGGACGAGTGCGTCCTCGCGCGAGCGCACCGTGCGGCGCTGCCCGAAGACGCCGGCCAGCGGGCTGTCGGCGCCGGGCGGGGCGACGCCCTCGGGGCGCCGGCGGTGCAGAAGGTCCTCGACGGGGTGGCCGAGCAGCTCGTTCTCGGCCCAGCCGAGCAGCCGTTCGGCGGCGGGGTTCATGCAGACCAGGCGGCCCTCGCCGTCGAGCTCGACGACGCCCTCGGTGATCGTCTCCAGCGTGATGACGCACAGCTCGTCGAGATGGCGGCGGGCGGCGGCGTCGGCCCGCTCGGCGCGCGCGAGCCGCGCCTCGGCGCGCAGGGCGGCGTTCTCCTGCTGCAGCCGGGCGACCTCGCGGCGCTTGTCGTCGGCGCCGTCCAGCAGCGAGTAGCCCTCGCTCGGGATCACGGTGGTGTGCGTGCCGCATACGCGCTGGAAGGCGGCGGCGCTCGCGGCGTCCTTGAAGGCGGCCATCGGGTAGGCGCACAGCAGCGCGAACTCGTGGCGGTCGGCGAGGTCGTTCCAGAGGCCCTCGAGCGCGATCGCCGCCTCGGTCTCGCCGTCGGCCCACAGCAGCGCGACCATCTCGCCGTAGACGCGCACACGCCGGTCGCCGGCGCCCGCGCGCTCGAGCACGTCGCCGACGACGTCCTCGAACCGCCGCGCATCGGGCACCCCGTCGACCATGAAGCGCGCGAGCAGCCCCGCCGCGTCGAACGTCACGTAGCGATCGGCGTCGATCGCGTGCTCGACGTCGAACCCGGAGCGGCGCAGCGCCGCCTCGAAGTCATAGCGGTGCGCGGCGGTGGCGACGACGATCACCGCGCCGCCGTCGTGCAGAGCGGGACCCACGAAGTCCGTGACCGTGTCGCACAGAAACTGCTCGGTCTCGTAGAACTCGACGACGTGCTCGTGCGCAGCGCTGCCGACCCGGCGTACCGGGACATGCGCTGCCGATCGGGTTCTGTCTGAGGGTGCCATCGCTCGACGCATCGACGCGCGGACGGGCGGACTTGAGGGAATGACGGCAAACCGACAACTGGGCTGTCGCGGGGACACCCGCTGCTCGACGGGTGTTCTACGGATCCGGCAGTGGGCAGCCCGTGCCCGCGCTCGTGCCGGACCTCCAGGAGGCAACGACGGAGCCGCCCCGCGGGGCGGCTCCCGTGCCGACCACGGATCGGTGGCGTGCCCTACTTCTTCGTGCCGATGGCGACGAGGTACTCCTTCTCGAAGCGCGCACGGTCGGCCGTGCCGCGGTTCCACTCGTCGCAGAACTGCCCGATCGCCTCGTCGAACTCCGCCTCGCGGCCCTCGCGCGATGCGTTGGCGCGGGCGGCGATCGCCGGCCCGTAGTAGGCGATGAAGTGCTCGCCGTAGCCACGGGGCTGCTCGAACGCGGTGATCTCCAGCACGTCGCGCTCGAGGGTGTGGAACGCCACGCGATCGCCGAACAGCCCGCTCAGGTGCTGCTCGCCGCCCCACAGCGGCGGGGGCTGCGCGCCGGGCGGAGGCGCCGGGGCGAACGGCTTGATCGTGCGAAACAGCGCACCGAGCATGCCCTCGGGGGTCCAGCTCAGCAGCCCGATCGTGCCGCCCGGGCGGCACACGCGCACGAGCTCGTCGGCGGCGTCCTGGTGGTGGGGCGCGAACATCACGCCGATCGAGGACATGACGACGTCGAAGGACGCGTCCTCGAAGGGCAGCCGCTCGGCGTCGGCCTCGACCCAGTCGAGCTCGACGCCCTCCGCCTCGGCGGTGCGCCGGCCGGCCTGGAGCAATTCGGGCGTCAGGTCGCTCGCCGTGACGGTCGCGCCGGTGCGGGCGGCCGGGATCGACGCGTTGCCCGTGCCCGCCGCGACGTCGAGGACGCGCCGGCCCGGGCCGAGGTCGAGGGCGGCGGCCAGCCGCTCGCCGACCGGCAGCAGGAACGTCTCGACCATCAGGGGGTAGTCGCCCGCGGCCCACATCGCTCGATGACGGGTCTTGAGCTCAGGATCTGCCAGCTGCACGCTCATGAGGATTCCTTCCGGTCGGTGTCTGCGGACAGCATCCACCTGACCGGCGCCCGGTACATCGGGCGAAATCCCTATCTGATGCCTACCCCGCGGCCGGCTCGCGGCGGGTCGCGTGGGCGGCGGCCTCGGTGCGGTTGCGCACGCCGAGCTTGGCGAGGATCCGGCTGACGTGGTGGCCCGCCGTCTTCTCGGTGATGAACAGCGTCGCGGCGATCCGCGCGTTGGACAGGCCCAGCGCCAGCAGCTCGAGGACCTCCTGCTCGCGCGCGGTCAGCTCTCCGCGGGTGCGCGGGCGCCCGCCCGTCCCCGCGTCGAGCTCGCGCAGCACCGCCGCGGCGACGTCCATCGCGCGCGCGGCGCCCAGCTCGCGGAAGGTGGCCAGCGCGACGCGCGCCTCCTCGCGCGCCAGGTCCGGCGCCGCCTGCACCAGCGCGCGAGCGAGCGCGAGGCGCGCCTCGCCGATCTCGAAGGGCATCCCGAGCCGGCTGAACTCCGTCAGCGCGCGGCGCGCCGGCTCGGCGGCATCGGCCGCGCGCTCGCGGGCCAGGGTCGTGCGGGCCGACGCCAGGTTCGCGCGCGCGCCGACGACGGCGATCCCCGACTCTCCCGCCAGCTCGGTGAGCCGCTTCGCGGCCGCTTCGGCGGCGGGGATCTGCCCGCAGGCCAGGCGCGCGTCGACGAGCGGCGCGAGCAGCTGCGCCGAGAGCACCGTGTCGCCCTCGGCGGCCAGCAGCCCGCGCTCGAGCAGCGCCGCCGCGATGATGGGCTGGTCCTGCGCGATGCGCAGCGACGCGAGCGCCCGCAGTGACTCCGGATGCTCCTCGCGGCCGACGAGCAGCGCCTCGGCATCGCGGATCCGGCCCTGGCGGACCCGCAGCTCCGCCATCGTCGCGACGGTCGGCGCACCCATCGTCGGGATCCGGGTGTGCGCCACCAACGCGCTCTCCAGCGAGCGCTCCGCGTCGGCCCAGCGCCCGGAGGCCAGCAGGACGTCGGCGTGAACGGTGCGGCAGGCCCCGAGCAGCGGGGTCGCGCCGTGGTCGCGGGCGAACTCGTCGACCGCCTCGCACCACTCGGCCGCGCGCTCCCACTCCCCGGCGCTCGTGCACGCCATGATGAGGTTGCAGTACGCCTCGGCGAGCGTGTGGACGTTGCGCACGCGGCCCGCCGACGCGGCGGCCATCGCCTCCTCGAGCATCTCCATCCCCTGCTCCGTGCGGCCGGCCCGGACCTCGGTGCGGCCGAGCAGGCTGAGCGCGAAGACCTCCAGATCACCGGAGTCGGCCTTGCGCGCGATCGCCATCGCGCGCCGCGCGTGCTCGCCGCATTCCTCGACGCTGTCGGCGTGGCGAGCGCGCTCGACGGCCACCCAGCCCTGGCCGAGGCACGGCCCCGCGCCTTCGACCGAGCGCTCGGCGCGCGCCAGCCACCCGCGCGCGGCCGACGCGCGGCCGCCGATGAGATGCTGGTGGGAGACCCAGATGCCGACGCGCGCCGCGTCGTCGCAGCGGCCCGCAGCGGCGTAGCCCTCGAACGCCCGCTCGCGCGCCGCGATGCCCTCCTTCACCTCGCCGAGAAACCAGATCGCGAGGCCGAAGCCGTCGAACGCGTCCGGCGTCTCCTCGACGGCGAGCGCGGCCTCGAACGCGGTGCGCGCGGCCTCCCAGCGTGCCCGCTCGAGCGCGTGCCACCCCTCCCCGAGGTCGTCGCGAGCGGGTGCGCCGTCCATCGGGCGAGTATCCCAGCTTGGGAGGCGGCGGATGCAGCGAACCAGTCGCCCGGCCCTCGTTGCGGTTCGGCCGCGCGTACGTGGGTACCCATCGGGCGATGCGACCGTCCCTCATCGCCGGTGTGACCCTCCCGATGAGCCGCGGCGGGGCGCGTCCGCCTCTATGAGCGCGGGCGCAGAGGACATCGTGCGGGCGTCCAGCGCCCTGTCGTCACGGCTGCCGTGGCCGCTGGCCGTGCTCGCCCGGCTGGCCTACAACTACCGCTGGGCCTGGTTGCCCGACGGGCCGGAGGTGTTCGCCGACGTCGATGCGGCGCGCTGGGCCGCGTGCGGCCGCAACCCCGTGCGCCTGCTGCAGGAGACCTCCGCCGAGGCGTTGCTGCGCGCAGCCGCCGACGGCTCGCACGTCGCGCGCGCCGAGCAGCTCGAGGCGGCGCTGGTCGAGGACCTCGCCCGGCCGGCCGCGACCGGGGTCGCCGACGAGGAGCGCCCGATCGCCTTCTTCTGCGCCGAGTACGGGCTGCACGTGTCGCTGCCGATCTACGCCGGCGGGCTCGGCGCGCTGGCCGGGGACATCCTCAAGGAGGCCTCGGACCGCGCGCTGCCGCTCGTCGCCGTCGGCCTGATGTATCGCCACGGCTACTTCCGCCAGCGCGTCGACCACACCGGCTGGCAGCAGGAGTACTGGGTGCCGACCGATCCGGAGCGCTCGCCGGCGGTGCTCGTCACGACTGCCGACGACCGCACCCCGCTGCGCATCCGGGTGCCGATCGGCGCCGACGACGTGGTGGCGCAGGTCTGGCGCGTCGACGTCGGGCGCGTGCCGCTGTTTCTGCTGGACACCGACGTGCCGGAGAACGCTCGCGTTGCGCGCTGGATCACGACGCGGCTGTACGACAGCGATCCGCAGACGCGCCTGGCCCAGTACGTGCTGCTCGGCTGCGGCGGCGCGGCGGCGCTGCGGGCGCTCGGCATCACGCCGGCGATCGTGCACATGAACGAGGGCCATGCCGCGTTCGCGGCGCTGGAGATGACGCGCACGGCGATCGAGGGTGGCACGCAGTTCGGTGCGGCCTTCGAGGCGGTCCGCCAGCGGACCGTCTTCACGACCCACACGCCCGTCCCGGCGGGCAACGACACCTACCCCAGCGACCAGGTGCGGGCCGCGCTGGGCCCGGTCGCGCAGTCGCTCGGCACGAGCGGCGACGAGATCGTCCGGCTCGGCCGCAGCCGGCCCGACGACGAGCACGAGCCGTTCGGCGTCACGCAGTTCGCCCTGCGGGCGAGCCGTGCCGCCAACGGCGTCAGCCGCCGCCACGGCGAGGTCTCGCGCGACATGTGGCGGGTGCTGTGGCCCGAGCGGGAGGTCGATGGCGTGCCGATCGGCCACGTGACCAACGGCGTCCACATCCCGTCGTGGGTCGGCGCGCCGATGCGCCGCCTGCTCGACCGCCATCTCGGCGCGGGCTGGGCCCTTCGCAGCGCGGATCCCGCGACGTTCGAGCCGATCGACGCGATCCCGGCCGAGGAGCTGTGGGCGGTGCGCGGTGACCAGCGCCGCCATCTCGTCGAGTACGTGCGCGATCGCAGCCAGCTGCAGCGGATCGCGCGCGGCGATCCGCGCGAGTACGTCGAGGCGTCCGCGCGGGCGTTCGACCCGGAGGTGCTGACGATCGGCTTCGCCCGGCGGCTGGCCACGTACAAACGCCTGCATCTGCTGCTGCACGACGTCCAGCGCAGCTTCGCGCTGCTCGGCGGCGAGCGCCCGGTCCAGCTGCTGCTGGCCGGCAAGGCGCATCCGCGCGACGACGGCGGCAAGCGGCTCGTGCAGGACCTCTTCGCCGTGCGCGCACAGCAGCGCGCCTTCGAGCGCGTGGTCTTCCTCGAGGACTACAACCTCGGCGTCGCCGCGCGGCTCGTCGGCGGTTGCGACCTCTGGATCAACGTGCCGCGACCGCCGCTGGAGGCCAGCGGGACGAGCGGCATGAAGAACGTCGTCAACGGCGGGCTGCAGCTCAGCGTGCTCGACGGCTGGTGGGCCGAGGGCCACGACGGCGCCAACGGCTGGGCGCTGTCGGGTGAGGTCGATCCCGACGAGGCCGGGCAGGACGCGCGGCACGCGGGCGAGCTGTACCGCCTGCTGGAGAGCGAGGTCGTCCCCGAGTTCTACGACCGCGACGCGGCGGGCATCCCGCAGGCCTGGACGGCGCGGATGAAGCGCTCGATGCGGACGCTGATCCCGGCGTTCTCGGCGGCGCGCATGCTCGCCGAGTACGAGGAGCGCGTGTACCGCGCCCGCTAGCGGGCCGCCGCCCTAGGGGGTCAGGTCGATGCGGTTCGTCGGCGCGCTGCGGGCCGCGAGCGAGTCGCTGCCGAGAAAGCGCGTCTGGACGGTGATCGCGGCGGTGTCGGCCTCCAGCGCGAACGCCCGGTCCTGCAGCCGGTAGCGGCAGCCGGTCGTGGTGCGCACCGTCGAGGTCACGACATGGCGGTTCTGCGCGAGGACCCGGATCCGCACCCGGCCGCCGCGGCAGTCGGCCTTCGTGCCAGGCCGCCGGCGGACCGTGCCCTCCTGGTTGATCCGGCAGCTCTGCCCGCCCAGATCGGTGACGTCGCAGCTCGCCTGGGCGCGCGTCGTGACGGCGATCGGCGTCGGTTTGCGCTTGGCCTTGGGGTGACGATGCTCGCGCAGGCCGACGCTGAAGTGCGCGTCGCCCGATTCGCGGCCGCCGTCGGGCCGGGGCAGATCGCCGTAGGCCAGCGAGACGAGCAGCAGCGAGCGCGGGCGGGCGTCTGGCAGCGACACGGAGAAGCGCCGGCCGCTCGTGTCGAGCGCTCTGACGCGCAGCGTCGCCGACGACGGGGCGGCGCCCACGTCGGCGTACCGGGCGAAGACCGAGCCGACGCGGGCGTCCGTGGTGATCGTCACGCTGCCGCGGCGGTGCACCGGCAGGCGCGTCGACGTCGGCCCCGGGATGCCGTCGGCGCACAGGCCGGTGCCGGTGCCATCGGGCTGGACGACCGTGTTGCAGTAGGTGAAGAGCTTCGCCTTGACGCTCACGCCATGGCTGGCGGCGGTGAGCCGCAGGTCGGGCGCGCCGGCGCCGCTCTGGCTCGCGGCCGGCGCCGCGAGAGCGCTGAGCGCGCCGAAGGCGACGAGGGCGAGCAGGACGCGGCGGCGGGCTGGGCGAGGCGCGCGGTTCACGATGTGTCCGACAGTACGAGCATCGGACCCGCCGCGCCAGCGGAAGTCTCGCCCTCGGCAGCGCGGCCCACCGGAGGTGGGCCGCTGCTCCGGGCCCGGGTGCGGCGGATAAGCCTCGGCCCGCGAGGCTCATCCGACTCACTCCTCGAGGCAGGCGAGGTCGAGGGGGCGTGGCGCGAAAGCACCCGTTCCGCGGGGGACCCGCCGATCGTGGCTCACCTTCCGCATCGCCGGGCCCTCGGACGGTGCGCTCCCGCAACCACCCACCACCGACACCCTCGGAGATACCGTTCGCCGACAGCGGAACCGACGTCGCCACGAAGTGCCGGGCCATCGGCCCCGAGGACGAGAAAGCCCCGCTTGGTGCGAGCTTCTTACGTCCTGCCTCTTCGTCTGCGAGCTGTTGACACAGCCGCAGCAGTGGAGACCGCGGGGTTGAATCCGTGCGACATCGCCGTCGGGGACGGCGATTCCGCGGACTCGCGCGACTGGTTGCGGCTCGAAATCCGGTGGTCAGCAGCCCATGGCGTTTCGCAAGGTGCGGCACGCCTGAGCCATCCGCGGTGGCGAGAGGCCGGCGACGCACCGCCGGAAGGTGTCTCGAGGAAGCGTGTGGACGTTGTCGAAGTTGACGACGCAATCCGATGGCACTCCGTCCTCAGCCGCCGTCAGCACGAGCTCCGAGACGAGCCCGCGTCGGGTCCGCGTGAGCGCGGCCACGACGACTGACCCAATTCGATCGGCGACCGGATCGCGCGTCAGGACGAGCACCGGGCGGTCGCCTCCGGGCGTCGCTGCGAACCAGATCTCACCGCGCTGCATGTTCCCAATCCGCCCAGTCCTCGGCGGGCCCCCAGTCGGCCACCTCGGACAACGACCGCTCACCTGAGTCCAGCGGCACCCGCGCCCAAGCGTCGGCATCGTGCTCGCCCCCGAGAGCAACGAGGTGACGGTGCAGCGCGTCGCGCAGGATCTCCGAGCGATCGACACCGAGTGCGTCGGCCCAACGCTGCACCTCGGCGGCCTCATCGTCTGGCACACGAAAGCTCAACATTGTCATACATAGAAGCGTACCATGTATGACAGCCTCGTCCTGGCGCACCGCCCGACGGGTCCCCCCCCGAGACACGAGAGCGGGCGCAACCCCTGCGTCACCAACCGCCCCGTCGTTCCCAGCTGGCTGCGACTCGCCTGCGACCGGCTTCGCGAGCCGATCCGCGACTCGCCTGCGACTCGATCGCCTGCAACTCCGCGGAATCGCCTTGCAGACGATGTCGCCCTTGTCGCAACAAATCCCGCTCGAAATGAGCGGGATTTGCAGGCACGTCCTGGATTGTCGGTCCGACCTGAACCAGTGGAGACGGCGGGAATCGAACCCGCGTCCGCGATCGCGTAACGGTGACGTCTACGAGCGTATCCGGCGCTCTGATCTCGCCCTCATGTCGCCTCGCCGGCGGGGTTCATGAGGGCCAGCTCCCTGAAATGTCCCCGGTTCGACGGGAGCGGATCTCCCCGGGTGATCCGGCATTTTGATTCCGAAGATCCCAGCGGCCGGCTGGCCGGGCTCGGAACCTCACTCGCCTAGTTTGAGCTAGACAGCGAGGGCGTACTCGTGAGAGTCCGCACGTATGGTTTTGTCAGGTGTTTTACGAGGCCTCCTGACACCTCGGCTCGCAACCACCGTCACGAATTCGACCACGTCGAAGCCATGTCGTCCCCGTGTCGGTGCGTGTCCCAGTCTAGCGCTCCCGGCCCGCGCGAACGGACGGATGTCCCGGGCTCAGCCCGGCGGCGCGGGCGGCGACGGCGGCGTCGCCGGGACCTCGGGCGTCTCCTCCTCGGGCGGCGGCGGTGTCTCGCCCTCCTCGGGGACGGGAGTGGGCGACGGCGGCGGCACCGTCACCGGGTCGGCTGCCGGTGGGACGGTCACCGTCGAGGCCGGCGGCACGCCCTCGCTCTCACCCTCGCTGGGGGTCGTCGTCGTGGTCGTGTCGGTCGGCGTGCTCGACGACGACCGCGTCTTGCCGCCGAAGATCGTCGTCCCGCGATCGCCGCCCGACGCCGAGCTGCCGGCGACGAGCTCGGGCACGGTGATGATCACCGCCGCGATGATGAAGCCGAGCAGGCCGGTCACGACCGCGATCTGCCAGTTGCGCCGCCGCGCGGGCAGCGAGGCGCCCGGCGCCTCGCCGAGCTGGGCGATCCGCGCCTCGATGTCCTCCGGCGACTCGCGGGGCTCGTCATCCGGCGCCCCCACACTGGGAGCGCTGCGCACGACGCCGCGCACCGGCACGGCGCGCGTCACGACGTCGACGGGCTTGAAGTAGGCCTCCTTGAGCACCGCCACCAGGACGGGCGTGAACGCCGCCGCGGCGAGGGTTCCGGGGGTCCAGAGCTTCGACGTCACGTAGGCCGCCGTGGCCGACGCGAGGGCGGTGACGATGAGCGTCGGGAAGTCGACGCCGCCACTGCGTTTGGTTGTGGTCGAGCCGCTCACAAGCGAGTCGGCTGCCCGATGGCGGGAGGGTGTAAGCGTGCAATGAACAGACGCTTAACGTAGTGCGACGCGGTTCTGGGGCCGCTTGAGGAACCCGTTCCGCCCGGTCGCGCTCCGAAGAGGCGCCCTGGCTTGGGGTGGCGCGGCCTCACACCTCGTGGCCTCGCTCTTTGCGGCTCCAGTTCCGCGTCGCCGGGCGAATGTACGCCGGGTCTTTCGAGCGTTCAAGAGCCGAACCGCACAAACCCCGCTCGTTGCGTGAATTATCCTGCCGCGACATGACCGTCGAAGACGTTTCCTGGGACCTCGCGCCACTCGTCCACGGCGAGGGCGATGCCGGCGCCGACCGGCTCCTCGACGAGGCCGCGCAGCGCGCGCAGGTCTTCGCCGACACCTATGCCGGACGCCTCGCCGAGCTGCGCACCGACGAGTTCGCCGCAGCGGTGACCGAGCTGATGGACATCTCCGAGCTGGCCTCGCGCTCCGGCCACTACGCGATGCTGCGTTTCAGCGTCGACACCGCCGACCCGCAGATCGGCGCGCTCATGCAGCGCATGCAGGAGAAGAGCACGGCGATCGAGACGAAGCTCCTGTTCTTCGAGCTCGAGTGGGCGGCGCTGGGCGACGAGCGCGCCGACGAGCTCATGGCCGCCGACGGCCTGGACACCGCCCGCCACTTCCTGCGCTCGGCGCGCCGCTACCGGCCGCACCTGCTCTCCGAGCCGGAGGAGAAGATCCTCGCCGAGAAGAGCGTCTCGGGCAGCTCGGCATGGGGACGGCTGTTCAGCGAGCAGGTCTCGGCGATCACGGTCGACCTGCCCGACGAGGACGAGCCGGTCACGCTCGACGCCGCCCTGGCGCGGCTCATGTCGCCCGACCGCGCGGAGCGCCGCACGACCGCCGAGGCCGTCACCGCCGCGCTGGCGCCCGGCCTGCGCACCCGCGCGTTCATCTTCAACACGCTGCTGCACGACAAGGCCGTCGACGACCGCCTGCGCCACTACGACAACTGGCTGGCCGCGCGCAACCTCGCCAACGAGGCCTCCGACGCATCCGTCCAGGCGCTGCTGAGCGCCGTGCGCAACCGCTACGAGATCCCGCGCCGCTGGTACCGCCTGAAGGCGCAGCTGCTCGGCATCGACCAGCTGGCCGATTACGACCGGATGGCCGCCGTCACGCAGGACGACGAGCCGGTCGAGTGGGACGACGCCAAGGAACTGGTGCTGGCCTCCTACGCCGAGTTCACGCCCGAGCTCGGCGATCCGGCGCGAGCGTTCTTCGACGAGCACCGCATCGACGCCCCGCCGCGGCCGGCCAAGCGTGGCGGCGCGTTCGCCGCCTACACCGTCCCGAGCGAGCATCCCTACCTGATGCTCAACTACACCGCCAAGCGCCGCGACGTGCTCGTCCTCGCCCACGAGATGGGCCACGGCCTGCACGCCGAGCTGGCCCGGCCGCGCGGGGTGCTCGAGCAGGGCACACCGCTGACGCTCGCCGAGACCGCGTCGGTGTTCGGCGAGACGCTGGTCTTCGGGCGTCTGCTCGAGCAGGCGCCGACGCCCGAGTCGCGCCTGTCGCTGCTGGCCGAGTCGATCGAGGGCTCGATCGCGACGGTCTTCCGCCAGACGGCGATGAACGGGTTCGAGGAGCTCGTCCACACGACGCGGCGCGAGGAGGGCGAGCTGGCCGTCGAGCGCTTCAACGAGCTGTGGGAGCAGTCCCAGGTCGAGATGCTCGCCGACAGCGTGCAGATCACGGAGGGCTATCGGTCCTGGTGGTCCTACGTGCCGCACTTCATCTCGACCCCGGGCTACGTGTACGCCTACGCCTACGGCCAGCTGCTGGCGCTGTCGATCTACAAGCGCTACATCGACGAGGGCGAGTCGTTCGTGCCCAGCTACCTGGAGCTGCTGCGCGCCGGCGGCTCGCGCAGCCCCGAGGAGCTCGGCCGGATGGTCGGCATCGACCTCGCCGACCCAGGCTTCTGGGACAGCGGCCTGGATCTCGTCGAGGCGCAGCTCGAGGAAGCCGAGGCGGCCGCCAACGAGGCGCTCGCACGGTCCTGATCGGGCTGTTTACCGCAGGCCCGGCGCGGGTCTCGCCGTTGCCGCGCCCTCGGCGGGCGCGTGGGAGGCCTTGTCACAATGAGGTCATGAGCGCCCACTGGCCCCCGCCCCCGTCGTTTCACCCCAAGCCCGGCTCCGAGGAGCCGCTGGCGGTGACGCCCGCCCCCGCCGGCGCGGCGGCGACGAGCCCGCCCGCGGACGCTCCGCCGACGCCGACGGCACCGGCGCCCGAGCCCGCGGCGCCCGATCAACGCCCGTGGTGGCGGCGCTTCCTCTCGCTGCTCGTGGTGGGCGGGGTGCTGCTGCTGAAGTGGGGCAAGCCGCTGCTGCTGCTGCTGCCCAAGCTCAAGATCCTCACGACGTCGGCGACGATGCTCGTCTCGATCGTCGCCTACAGCTTCCTGTGGGGCTGGAAGTTCGCGGCCGGCTTCGTGCTGTTGCTGCTCGTCCACGAGATGGGCCACGTCATCCAGCTGCGCCGCGAGGGCATCGAGGCCAGCGCGCCGATGTTCATCCCGTTCCTCGGCGCGGCGGTCATGGCGAAGTCGCTCGGCGAGGACGCCACCGCCGAGGCCCGCGTCGGGCTCGCCGGTCCGATCCTCGGCACGCTCGGCTGCCTGGCGCTGCTGCCGCTGGCCTTCAGCGACAGCGGCGGGGGGTTCTGGGACGCGCTCGTCTTCACCGGGCTGTTTCTCAACCTCTTCAACCTGCTGCCGGTCGTGCCGCTCGACGGCGGCCGCGCGATGGCCGCGCTGTCGCCCTGGATGTGGTTCGTCGGGCTGTTCGTGATGACGGTCCTGACGTTCGCCATCCCCAACCCGATCCTCATCCTGATCCTGCTGCTGGCGGCGTTCGAGACCTACCGCCGGTGGAAGTCGCGCAAGGCCGGCGGCGAGGAGGTCGCGTCGTACTACAAGGTCAAGCCCGCGCACCGGCTGATGATCCTCGCGGTCTACCTGGGGCTGATCGTGGTGTGCGCGGGCGGGATGGCGCTGACGTTCGTCGAGCGCGACATCCCCTCCTAGTCTCTACGTCATGGCGGCGGAGATCACGGTCGATCGTCTGACCAAGCGCTACGGCGAGACGCTGGCGGTCGACGACCTCTCGTTCACGGTCGAGGCCGGCCGGGTGACCGGATTTCTCGGGCCCAACGGCTCGGGCAAGTCGACGACGCTGCGCGCGCTGCTGGGGCTCATCCGGCCGACGAGCGGCACCGCGCTCGTCATGGGCCAGCCGTTTCACGAGCTGCCCAACCCGATCCACACGGTCGGGGCCGCGCTCGACGCGCACGACGTCCACCCCGGCCGCTCCGGGCGGGCGCACCTGCGCACGATCGCGGCCGCCGCCGGGATCTCGAACTCGCGCGTCGACGAGGTGCTCGACATGGTCGAGCTGACGCCCGCCCGCGACCGCCGCGTGAAGGGCTACTCGATGGGCATGCGCCAGCGCCTGGCGCTCGGCGCGGCGCTGCTCGGCGACCCGAGGATCCTCATGCTCGACGAGCCCGCCAACGGCCTGGACCCGCAGGGCATGCGCTGGCTGCGCGACATCCTCGTTGCGCTCGCCGCGGAGGGCCGCGCGGTGCTGATCTCCAGCCACGTGCTCTCCGAGGTCGAGCAGACCGTCGACAGCGTCGTGGTCATCGGTGCGGGACGCCTGGTCATGCAGGGCACGCTGGCCGACCTCGTCAAGGGCGACCGGCGGCCGATCCTCGTGCGCTCGCCGCGCGCCGACGACCTGCGCGCGCTGCTCACCGAGCACGGCGCCAGCGTCTCCCCCGACGGGCGGCCCGACGCGATGATCGTGCACCGCTCCTCGCTGGAGGCGATCGGCACGCTGGCGGCCGAGAACGCCATCCCGATCTTCGAGCTCACGCACGAGCGCGCGACGCTCGAGGACCGCTTCCTCGAGCTCACCGGCGAGAAGGGCAACGTGCGATGAACGCGCTGCACTCCGAGTGGCTCAAGCTCGTCTCGGTGCGCACCACGTGGACGCTGCTGGGCGCGATGATCGTGCTCGAGGGGCTCACCGCGGGCCTCGTCACCGGCCTGAGCGACATCGACGACCTGCGCAACCGCTCCGTCGCCACGCTCGCGATCGGGACGCACCTGGCGATCGTGTTCATGTTCACGCTCGGCGCGCTGCTGTCGACGAACGAGTACCGCCACGGTACGGCCAGCTCGACGTTCGTGGTGACGCCCAGGCGCGAGCGGGTCATCGCCGCCAAGCTCGTCGTCGGGCTCGTGGTGGGCATCGTCGGCGCGCTGCTGTACATCGCCGTCAACGCCGGCCTCGGGCTGTCGATCCTGTCCTCGCGGGGGATCGACGTGGACTCCGACGTCGCGGTCAACACGTACCTCGGCGTCGGCACCGGCCTCGTGCTCGGCTGCCTGTTCGGCGTCGCGCTCGGCGCGGCGCTGCGCAACCAGATCCTCACGGTCGTGACCGGGATGGTGCTCTTCCTGCTCGCCGGCACCGCGGCGCTGTTCATCGGCAACGACGTCGGCCAGTACTTCCCGGGCGAAGCGCTGCTGGCGCTCAACGGGACGCCGGGGGCCGACGAGACGCTGCTCAGCCAGACCGAGGGCGGGGTCGTGCTGGCCGCGTATTGCGTGGTGATCGGCGCGGCGGGCATGTGGCTGACGCGCGAGCGCGAGGTGCTGTAGTCGTCGCCGGGGAACTGCGACGCTGCTGTCGTGCGCGCCGCGGCTTGCCTGACCGTCCTTGCCCTCGCGCTCGCCCTTGCGGGCTGCGGGGGCGACGACCCGCCGCCGGCGACCGAGCGCGCTGACGGGAAGATCGAGCGCTTCACCGTCCGCGGGCAGCCGGCCGTCCTGATCCGGCCGACGCAGCGCACGCCCAAGGTCGTCGTCTACACCCACGGCTCCGGCGAGAACGTCGAGAACATCTTCCGTGACCCGAAGAAGGAGCCGATCTTCAACGCGCTGCTGAACGCGGGCTATGCGGTCGCGACCACCGACGCCCACGGCGACAACTGGGGCAGCCCCGCGAGCGAGCGCGATCAGCTCGCGCTCGTCACCGCGCTGCGCGAGCGCGACCTGCGCGACGTCTACGTCCTCGCCCTGTCGATGGGCGGCTTCAACGGCCTGCAGCTGCTCGACGACGTCCCCGTGAGGGCGTGGGCGGGGATCTTCCCGGCCTGCGACCTGCGTTCGGTTTACGACCTCGGCCTCTACCCCGGCCAGATCCGCACGGCGTATGACCGGGCCGGGCGGCGCCTGGGCGACGCGATCGCGCGCCGCAGCCCGGTCGACTTCGAGCCGCCCGCGGACGGCCTGCCGATGCGCTTCTGGGCCTCGCCGGACGACCGCGTCATCCCCAAGCGCGAGAACACCGACCGGTGCGCCGCGCTGGCCCGCGAGCGCGGCGCGCGCGTCGAGGTCACGACGACCACGGGCGACCACGGCGACCCGTCCAACTACGACGCGGCGGGCGTTCTGCGCCTGTTCGAGTCGGCGCAGGACGACTAGCCGAGGATGAACCGCTCGCCCATCCTCGCGAGATGGCCGAAGTCCGTGGCGCCGATCCGGTGGCCGCGCGCATCGAAGGCGATGGCCCGGATGCCGGCGCTGTGTCGAGGTAGCTCGGCGTAGAAGTAGGCAAACGGCCCCGTGGCGATGCCGGCGCGCTTGATGGCGGCGGCGCCGTCTGCTCGCAGCAGCAGGCTCTGAGCGGGGGCGCGCTCGGCCCCGCGCACAAGCAGGCGCACGCGGGCGACGCGCGCCGAGGTCACGGCGAAGACCTCGACATGAGCGGTGCCCTTGCGCGTGACGGTGGCTTCGGCGCGCACCGGCGGTCTGACCGGGGGGTCGCGTCCCTGCGGCACCCGCCCGCAGCCCCGGGTGCGCGTGTCGATGCCGACGACGAGCAGGCAGGCTCCGCCGTCGTCGCGGATGGCCCGCAGCGCGATGACGCGCCCATCGGCCAGCCTGCCGTCCGCGAGGTGCACGGCGCGCGGGAAGAGCGAAGCAGCCGGGCCGCGGTCGCCGGAGGTCATGTTGCGCGGGGTCGAGCCCGGCGTCGAGGCCTCGTCGGCGCAGCCGACCGCGACGGTCGCGAGGACCAAGGGCAGCCAGAGCGTGCTGAGACGACGTTCGCGCAACCCTCGCTCTACGTCCCGCCCGACGCCAGGGGTCCCGGAGATGCGATCGGACGCGCGGTAGCGTGACGGGATGGCCAAGCAACGCACCGGCAGGTTTCTCGGGATTCCGTATGACTGGCGGCGCCCGACGTTGCGGCGACTACGCGCCGAGGTCTTCAACCGCGACGAGCCGCGCTTCTTCGTGCCCAAGTCCTATGGGTGGGGCTACGGCCTCAACCTTGCTGCGCCGATCGCGCGGCGGCGGCGCCGGCGCTCATCGCGCACCGGCTGATTCGCGACCGCCGCCCCGGTCGTGACGCGCAAGGTCCGGTATCCGTACTCGGCGCGTCACGACCAAGCGCGCGGCGGCGGGTTCTGGCGCGCCCGTGCGATATCCGCCCCCGGCGCGCCGGTACGCGCGTGCTCGTCAGCCGGCGTCCGCCCACCGGCACGCTGGGCCGGCCCGCTTGACACTGGCCGCCGGGCTTCCTAGGGTCGGGCCAGGGGCTGTCAGGGGTCAAGGCAGGGAGGGATATGCACGACGCCGCGCCATCCGCTCGGCTGTTGGTCGTGGACGACGATCCGATCAACCGCAGGCTGCTCGCGAGCTACCTCGAGCGGCTCGGCCACACGGTCGTCACCGCCGTCGACGGCGCGCGCGGCTGGAAACAGCTGCACACCGGCGACCCGTTCGACGTCGTCCTGCTCGACGTGCTCATGCCCGAGCTCGACGGCTACGAGGTGCTCGGGCTCATCCGCGGCGACCCGGCGCTGCGCCATCTGCCGGTGATCATGATCTCGGCCGTCGAGGAGACCGACAGCATCGCGCGCTGCATCGAGCTCGGCGCCGACGACTACCTGCCCAAGCCGTTCAGCCCCGTGCTGCTGCGCGCGCGCATCAATGCCGGGATCGCCCGCAAGCGGTTGTACGACCTCGAGCGCGAGTACCTCGAGCAGGTCGGCCACGTCATCGACGCGGCGGGCGCCGTGGAGGACGGGACGTTCGACGCCGTGATGCTCGACGACGTCGCGGTCCGCCAGGACGCGCTGGGCAACCTCGCGCGGATCTTCCAGCACATGGCCTGCGAGGTCGCCGCGCGCGAGCGCGCCCTGCAGGAGCAGCTGCGCGAGCTGCGCATCGAGATCGACGAGGCCAGGACGCAGCGCCAGGTCGCCGAGATCACCGAGACCGACTACTTCCGCGACCTGCAGCGCAAGGCCGAGGCGCTGCGGGCGCGATGAGCCGCGTCGTCGCGTTTCACTCCTTCCGCGGCGGGACCGGCAAGTCCAACACGACGGCCAACGTCGCGGTGATGGCGGCCCGCCGGCGGCTGCGCGTCGGCGTCATCGACACCGACATCCAGTCGCCGGGGATCCACATCCTGCTCGGGATCGACCAGGCGTCGCTGCCGCGCTCGCTCAACGACTACCTGTGGGGCCGCTGCGCGATCTCCGAGGCCGCCCACGACGTCACCGACGGGCTGGACCCGACGCTCGAGGGCCGCGTGTATCTCATCCCGTCGAGCATCGACGCCACCGACATCGCCCGGGTCATGCACGACGGCTACGACGTCTCGCTGCTGCACGAGGGGATCGGCGCGCTCGTGCGCGAGCTCTCGCTGGACCTGCTGCTGCTCGACACCCATCCCGGGCTCAACGAGGAGACGCTGCTGTCGATCGCCGTCTCGGACGCCGTGGCGATCGTCCTGCGACCCGACCAGCAGGACTACGAGGGCACCCACGTCACCGTGTCGGTCGCGCGCAAGCTGCGCGTCCCGCAGATGATGCTCGTGGTCAACAAGACGCCCGCCGTGTTCGATGTCGCCGACGTCAAGCAGCGCGTCGCGTCGGCCTACGGCTGCGACGTCGCCGCGGTGCTGCCGCACTCCGACGAGCTCATGGCGTTCTCCAGCCGCGGCGTGTTCGTCCTCGACTCACCCGATCATCCGCTCGCCGCCATGTACGACGACCTCGCCGGGCACGTCATCGGCTGACCGGGGCCGTGCCCTCGGACGCCTTCGAGGAGCTCTTCGATCGCGAGCAGCTCCTGGCGGGCCTGCCCGCGAAGCGAGCGGGCACCCTCCTGTTCCTCATCGAGAGCCGCACCGCGCGGCTGACCGCGCAGGCGCGCGAGGCGATGCAGCGCTTCCCCAGCGAGGAGGCCGCCCAGCAGCGCGAGCTGGCGTTCATCGAGGCGTTCGCGCTCGGCCGCGAGCCGCCGCTGCGCCCGACGGTGCAGGACCTCGAGCGCCATGCGCCGGGGTGGGCGCCGCTCGTCGCGCGCAACCCGCGCGTCCAGGCGGCCCTGGCCCGGCGCATGGGCGAGAAGTACCGCCTCGTGCGCGAGCGGGTGCCGGCGATCCGGGCCGCGCTCGGCCTCGACGAGGCGCCGGTCGCGGAGGCGTTCGCGCGGCTCTACGACCGGCCGCTTCAGAGCATCTACGTCGAGCGGCCGGCGCCGCGCGAGCGGGTGCGCTGGGCGCGCGCGGCGCTGAGCGCCCGGCTGGAGGGCATGTCGCCGTTCTGGACGGCGTACGCGCTGACGCTCACCGAGACCGTCGGCTCGACGATCGTGGCGCTGCCGATCGCGCTGGCGGCGGTGGGGCCGCTGCCGGCCGTCGCGATTCTCGTCGCGCTCGGCCTGGTCAACGTCGTGACCGTCGCCTATATGGCCGACGCGCTGACGCGCAACGCGACGGTGCGCCACGGCGACGCGTACATCGGCCGCGTCGTCGCCGAGCTGCTCGGCCGGCCGGGCGCGCTCGTGCTGACCACCGGCGTGCTCGGGATCTGCCTCATGGGCATGCAGGCCGACTACATCGGGGTGTCGGTGACGCTCGACGACGCGTCGGGCGTGCCGGCAATCGGGTGGGTGGCGCTGCTGTTTGCAATCGAGCTGGCCTACCTGCGGCGCGGGTCGATCGACGCGACGGTCAGCACCGCGCTCGTCGTCGGCGCGGTGAACATCCTGCTCATCCTGCTGCTCAGCGCGCTGGCCTTCGCGCACCTGCAGCCCGACAACCTCACCCACGTCGACCTGCCGTTCGTCGGCGGCAGCGCCACCTCCCTGGCGCTCGTCTTCGGCGTGACGTTCACCGCCTACTTCGGGCACCTGTCGGTCAGCAACTGCGCGCGCGTCGTGCTGGCGCGCGACCCGAGCGGGCGCACGCTCGTGCGCGGCGTCGTCGGCGCGCAGGTCACGGCGATCGTGCTCTACGTGCTGTTCGTCGTCGCGGTGGCCGGCGCCGTGGCCCCGGCCGCGCTGTCGGGCGAGGAGGGCACCGCGCTGTCGCCGCTGGCCGAGGAGGCGGGCACCGCCGTGCTGCTGCTGGGCGGGATCCTCGTCGTGCTGGGCATGGGCATGGCGTCGATCCACTCGGCGCTCGCGCTCTTCTACCTCGTCCGCGAGCGGCTTCCGGCGCGCGCGCCGATGACCCTGGTGCTGCCCCGGCGCGGCGCCCGGATCCTGCTCGAAGGGCGCCGGCGGGAGCGCACCACGATCGCGCTGACCTACGTCGGGCAGGAGCGCGGCGCAGCGCGCTTCCGGCTCGACGTGGCGAGCGCCGGCCACGACGGGCGGCGCGTCGAGGTCACGGCGCCGGCGGGCCGCTCGGGCGCCTGGCAGCCGCTCGACGAAGCACCGCTGGACGACCTCGGCGCGCGCGGCCTGCGCCTGGGAATCAGGGTGATCGCCGCGAGCGACCACGAGGTGCGCGCCGAGGTCGAGACGTCGCTGCGGCTGCGCTACGACGGCGAGTGGGACAGCGCGGGCGTCAGCCTGGCCGGGCTCATCGCGCTGCCCGACCGCGAGGCCGGCGTGCTGGCGCAGATCATGCGCCGCCCGGATGCCGGGGTGGCCGATGTCGCCGAGCTGACCGGGCTGGCGGAGGGCGCGGCGACCGAGCTGCTCGACGCGCTCGTGCGCGACGGGCTGCTGACCGAGCGCATGCGCGGCGGCGAGCGCCGCTACGTGGCACGGGCGGGGCGCCGGCGCGGCGGGCGGCTGCCGGCGGAGATGTGGGAAGCGCTGGGCGAACCGGTGGGCAAGGCAGCCGCTGCGGCCTCGCCAGCGCCGCCGCCGCCGCCGTCTCCGGGCGACCGCATCCGCGAGCGCGGCCGGCGGCTGCTGTCCGGGGAGCGCGGGCGTTTCCTGGCCGGCATCAGCCCGGTCGTCGCGATCTTCCTGTTCGCGGCCTGGCAGGCGACGAGCGGCGCGATCTCGCTCGCCGACGTGCTGAGCTTCCTCGGGGTCATCATCGTCGCGCTGCTGGCCGGCGTGTTCCCGGTGCTGCTGCTCGTCGCCGCGCGCCAGCGCGGCGAGCTGCAAGGCGGGGGCTATCGCGTGCCAGGACAGCGCTGGGTGCTGGCGACGGTGTACGCGATCTCGCTCGGCGGCGTGCTCGTGCACGGGCTGTTTTTGTGGGACGACCCGCTGCAGCGCGCGTCGGCGTTCGCCATCACGCTGCTCGCCCTCGTGATGACCGCGAGCATGGCCCGCGCCGGGAGCTTCGCGCCGCGCGCCACGGTGCAGCTGCGTCACGATGCCGGCGCCGACAGCGGACACCTCGCCGTCGTGGTGGCGGGCCGGGCCGCACCGACCGAGACCGTCGCGGAGTACGACGACGGCCGGCGCCGCACCTTCGCCGACGGCGAGCCGATCGAGCGCTTCTCGGCGCTGCGCAGCGTGGTGTTCACGACCGGCGGGGGCGCGGCCGGCGCACCGCCGCCGACGCAGCTCAGGGTGTGGGCACACCGCATCACCGCCGAGCACGAGTCCGAGCCGCTGGCGGTGTCGCTCGAGCGCGAGGCGGACGGCGGTGCGCGCACGCCGGTGGTGCTCGACGCCGGCGGCTGCGCGCCGCTCGAGCCCGCCGACGGCGCGACCACGTTCGTCATGCGGCTGTAGGGGGCCTGTCCAAGAGTCTCCACGGCGCGGCGGCCAGTCCCGCTTGGCGTCCCTCTGCGGGAGTTCTCTCCGGACGGATCTATCGGGAGGGTTGCGCTCGATGGCGCATGCCACTCCATGTGGGCCGTGATCGGTCACGGCCGGCGACCGGCTCTCGACTCCCAGAGACGGCTGCTTTCAGACGAAGTACCAGTCGCCGTCGTGGGCTGGAATGCCTGCCGCTTCGCACGAACGGCGGATCAACGAGTTGCGATGGGGTTGCAATGCGCTTGCAACCTGAGTGATGCTGTCAGCGCTGGACTCCACGCCGACCGGCGCCGGGTCCCGGCGGGATGCCCTATGACGCCCGCAATCGCAAGCACGCCACGCGACGCACGAACCCCATCGTCGAGAGACGGAAGAAGCGCACTCGGGAGCCGAGGCAGCTCTGCCCGAACGCCCGCGGTCGGTGTGTCGAATGTGTATCGCTGCGCGTGCAAGATTCGACACACCACCGCCCGGACCCGTGCTTCGGACGCGGTAATGACGCGCCGGGTACGCATAGAGGACCCGGCGCGTCACAACCCCGTCGGTGCGCGAGGCGCTGCTGCTACCTAGGGTGGCGATGACTCGCGCTGGACATGAACGGCTCGCCACACCGCCGGCACCAGCCCACAGGGCATCGCGTCCGCTCTGTCCCCGATCGTTCTTCCGTCGCGTCCCGCCCGTCGTTTCTCCCGGCGGCGCGGTCGTCGTTGGATCGGTCGTGTTGACGCCCCTCGACGAGTCGGAGCACCGCGAGAGCCAGCGGGCTCACAGCACCGCCACGGCAGTCAAGGCGACACCAACACCGCCACGGCCAGCGGCGATGCCAGCCGCGCGACGGCAGGAATCGGTAACCGCAACACCGCCAAGGCCGGCGGCACAGACAGCACCGCACAGGCCGCCGGAGCAAACAACAACATCGCGGTCGCCAACACCCCCACCTGCGGGGGCCCTCGCCGGACCTGGGCCCGCCGACAACCAGACCTGCTGAACGCGCGGACGCAGGAGACACGAGAAGGCCGCTCTCGGGCGGCCGTCTCGCTTGCCTCTTCAAGCTCACGGCAGCTCGCGGCTGCATGTCGGTCGCGGGCCGGGCTCCTGCCCGACGCCGAGCCGAGCCCGATCAGCTTCGGACAGCCGCGGTGACCTCGTCGAGCTCGGCGTCGAGCTCCGCGCGCAGCGCCGCGAAGCGCTCCCATTCCTGCGAGCCCAGCGCCGCGAGGCTCTCGGCGCGCTGCGCGACCTCGGCGAGCGGCTGAGCGCCGACCGCGCGGGCCGCGCCGCGGATGCGGTGCGCCAGCCGGCGGACGTCGTCGGCGGCGTGCTCCGCGCAGGCGTCGCCGAGCGCGCCGATGTCCGCGCGCGTCGTCGTGAGGAACTCGTCGAGCACCTCCGCGGCGAGCCCCGCGTCGCCGCCGGTCAGCTCCTCGAGCACGGAGGGATCGAGCGACGCGCCGCCGACCGTGCCCGCCGCCGGCGGCTGCGGGGCCTCGGGCACCGGCGGCGCCGGCCAGTCGAGGTGCGGCAGCCAGCGGCGCAGGCGGCCGGCGAGAAACGGGATCGTCGTCGGCTTGGCGGCGAAGTCGTCCATCCCCGCGATGCGGCACTTCTCCGGCTCGCCCTGCATGACGCTGGCGGTCAGCGCGATGATCGGGATCGGCGGCGCGCCCGTCTCGCGCTCGCGCGCGCGGATCGCCTCGGCGAGCTCGAAGCCGTCCATCCGCGGCATGTTGAGGTCGGTCAGCACGAGCGCGTACTCGCCGGTCAGGAAGCGCTCGAGTCCGTCCTCGCCGTCGACCGCGGTGTCGGCCTGGAAGCCGACGGTCTCCAGCTGCGAGCACAGCACCGTGCGGTTGACCGGGTGGTCCTCGACGACGAGCACGAGGCTGCCCTCGCGCACGGCCGCGTCGCGGGTCGGCAGCGGGCGCGACCCGGGCGCGACGGCGACCGGTCCGCTCAGGTCGGCCTCGATGTGCGCGGGATCGCCGAGCGCCAGCGTCAGCGTGAGCGTGACCGTCGTTCCCTCACCCGGCGTGCTGCGCAGCGTCATGTCGCCGCCCATGAGCACGGCCAAACGCTTGCAGATGACGAGCCCGAGGCCGGTGCCGCCGTAGCGCTGGCTCGTCGAGCTCTGCGCCTGGGCGAACTCCGCGAACAGCCGCTGCTGCTGCTCGGGCTCGATGCCGATCCCGGTGTCGGCGACGGAGACCTCGATGCGTTGTGCGTCGGGCGCGTCGTCGGTCACGCGGACCTCGACCTCGATGCCGCCCACCTCGGTGAACTTCACCGAGTTGGAGAGCATGTTGCTGATGACCTGGCGCAGCCGCAGGGCATCGCCGACGTGGGCCGGCGCCAGGCGCTCGTCGACGTTCCAGGTCAGCAGCAGGCCCTTCGTCGACGCCGTGTGCACGAACGTCTCCACGGAGGACCCGATGACCGCGCGCAGGTCGATGGTGCTCGGGCTGAGCTCGAGCTTGTCGGCCTCGATCTTCGACAGGTCGAGGATGTCGCCGACGATCTGCAGCAGCGAGCGGGCCGAGCCGTCGGCGGTGGCGACCATCTGGCGCTGGGACGGGCTGAGGTCGGTGCGCGCGAGCACCTCGAGCATGCCGGTGACGCCGATCATCGGCGTGCGCAGCTCGTGGCTCATCGCGGCGAGGAACGTCGATTTTGCGCGGTTGGCGTGCTCGGCGGCCTCGCGCGCGAGCACGGCGTCGTGTTCGGCCCGCTCGCGCCGGGCGATGTCGGACTCGATCGCCGCCGCCATCTCGTTGAAGGAGCCCGCGACGCGCTCGAGGTCGGAGACCGAGCGGATGTCGACGCGCTGGGCGTAGTCGCCGCCGGCCATCCGGCGCGTGGC
>JAUXSD010000250.1 GCA_030681525.1 Solirubrobacteraceae bacterium | reverse complement strand
GAACGTGTTCGTCCCGATGACGACCGGCGCGATCGCCACCGGCTGCTCGGAGTTGGTGACGTGGCTGCCGTCGGGGCGGTGGTCGGAGTCGAAGATGCTCACCCGCTCGCCGGCGGCGGAGTCGTCGCCCATCTGCACGCGCTCGCCGAGGACGATCTCGCCGCCGTCCATCGCGTCGAGCAGGCAGTAGTCGCGGATCGTGCTGTCGTCGCCGATGCGCACGGTGCCCCCGCGCAGCTGGATCCGCGTGCCGGAGCGGAAGGTGACGCGATCGCCGAGGTCGAGCGTGTTGTCGGCGGCGGCCCACAGGTCGAGGATCTGGCGGCGGCCGAGCTGGACGTGCTCGCCGAGCCGGATCGTCGTCGTGCCGGCCCTGCCGCCGTAGGGGTGGATCTCGACGTCGGGCAGCGCGTAGAAGTGCGCGCCGTGCGGGGCCTCGAGCCTCAGGCGCCCGCCGGCGCGACGCAGGCGCGCGTCCAGGCGCCGCGCCCACAGCTCGAAGCGGGCGCGCTCGGCCCCCAGGCGGGCGGCGCGGGCGGCGGATCGCAGCGCGGACGAGCTCACGCGCGCATCATGGCAACGCGCGCTCGGGCGGGGCGGTCTCCACGATCTCGCTTCCGGCGGCGCCGGCGGTGGGGGTGGCGGCGGTGGCCGGCGCGGGGGCGCCCGGGCCCGGCCGCTTCTCGCCGAACGCCCAGCGCACGCGGCGCTCGAGGAACGGCTGCTCGACGAAGCGCCACGACAGCGCCGACAGCGCGATCGTGACCGGCAGGCCGATCGCGATCATCGCGATGGCGAGCGTCGTGGTCCCGGCGTCCGCGCCGACGAGGTTGATGACCTCGAAGAGGACCCAGACGTGGATGAGGTAGATCGCGTAGGAGCGCGCGCCGAGGAACCTGATCGGCCGGTTGTCCAGCCAGCGCGGGGCGCGTTGCGTGCCGAGCTGCCAGACGATGACGGCGGCGAGCGCGGCGCCGGCGCAGACGGCGGCCATCAGGGCGCGGCGGCCGAGCGCGCCGTGCAGCGCGGTGGTCTCGACGGCGTAGTCCCAGCCGGCGTACAGAGCCCAGGCCAGGACCGTGACCGCGCCGAGGACGTAGGCCAGGCGCTTGGCCTGCCGCGGGTCGGCCCGCAGGCGCGCCGCGACGAGCGGCTCGGCGGCGGCCAGCATGATGCCGGGGACGAAGGCGTAGAGGATGAACGGCGGGCTCGTCAGCACGGCGAAGTCGTCGCTGCCCTGGCGCAGGTAGATGCTCGCGAGGCCGAGCGCGCCGAGCGCGCCGAGCGCGGTGTAGGCGCGGGCGCGCGCGGTGCGGATCCGGCCGCCCAGGCGGTAGGCCAGCGCGGCCGCCAGCGGCAGCAGGAGGTAGAACGCGACCTCGGCGCCCAGCGACCACGCCTGGCCGTAGGGCAGCGTCACCGAGCCGCCGGTGTAGCTCTGGGTGAAGGTGAAGATCGACACCACCTGCCACCACTCCGACCGCGGCGCCGTGCCGGACGGGTTGTCCGGCGTCGGGCTGATCGCGCCGTCGAGGCCGAAGCGCAGCACGACGATGGCCGCGACGACGTAGAACGCCGGCACGATGCGCAGCGCGCGGTTGCGCCCGAAGCGGCGCACGGACGGCCGCTGCGTGCCGAGGATGTACGAGCGCACGAACGGCCGCGCGACGAAGTAGCCCGAGAGCGCGAAGAACAGCCCGAGGCCGAGGTCGAGCCGGCCGACGAGCTCCTTCGCCCAGCCGTAGTTCTCGAACGCCTGGCCCGGCTCGGCGTTCACGAAGACGTGGCCGAAGAAGATCATCAGCGCGGCGATCGCCCGCAGGCCGTCGCCGCCGAGCAGGACGCCGATCAGGCCCTCGCCGAGCGCGGGCTGCTGCGCGACGGCGCGGTCATCCGTGGCCGTGTCCTCGTGCGCCATCCCGCTGGCAAGCCTGCCACATCCTGCTCTACCCTCAGCGCGTAGCCGCGACCCGCCGCGCGCCCGCCTAGCTCAATTGGCAGAGCACTTGATTTGTAATCAAGAGGTTCTCGGTTCGATTCCGGGGGCGGGCTCTGACGGAACGCCCGGGCAGGCGGCTGGTCCTGCGGCTCTCGACCGGCACACGTCCGACACGCCGAACGAACAGCGCGGGCGCGGCCACGAGCTGACGCGCGACGTGCGAAATCCGCCCCCGTCACCGCGGCACCGCGCGATGCGGTTGTGACGCGCAAGGTGCGACATGCGCACTCGGCGCGTCACGACCGCCGCTGATGGGCGAGAGTTGCCTCGGGATGAGGGGAGCTCGGCAACTACTCGCGGTCCTCGTGGCGGCGCTCACCATCGTGCCCGCGGGCCACGCCGCCGAGCCAGTGCAGGGCGCCTACGGCAACGCCGGCCGGTGGATCACCGACCGGTCGGGCCGGACGGTCGTGCTCAACGGCTGGAACATCGTCAACAAGATCGCGCCGTACACGCCGGAGGCGATCGGCTTCGACGACGACGACGTGGCGTTCCTCCGGCGCCACGGCTTCGACACGATCCGGCTGGGAATCATCTGGAAGGGGCTCGAGCCGCGGCCGGGTCGGTACGACGAGCGCTACCTCGCGTCGATCGAGCGCACGTACGACCTGCTCGCCCGCAACGGCTTCGCGGTCCTGCTGGACTTTCACCAGGACATGTACAACGAGCGCTTCCAGGGCGAGGGGATGCCCGACTGGGCGGTGCTCGGCGACGCCGCCCTGCTGCCCGCCCTGCCGCGCGCCGGCTTTCCCGCCAACTACGTCGTGATGCCCGCGCTGCAGCGCGCCTACGACGCCTTCTGGGCCAACCGCCGCGGGCCCGACGGCCGGCCGATCTGGGACGCCTACGCGGATGCGTGGGTGCACGTCGCCGAGCGCTTGCGCGACAAGCCGCGCCTGCTCGGCTACAACCTCTTCAACGAGCCGTTTCCCGGCACCCGCGCCGTCTCGTGCGTCGTCACGCCGAAGGGCTGCCCCGACTTCGACCTCAAGGCGCTCGACGCGTTCAACGCCGCGGTGACGCGCAGGATCCGCGCCGTCGACGGGCGCGCGATCGTCTGGTACGCACCCTGGCTGACCTTCGACTACGGCGTCGCCAGCGCCCACCGCAGGCTCGACGACCGCGCCGGCTTTGCGTTCAACGCCTACTGCCAGAACGCCGGCGGCGCCACGGGCGGAGCGGTCGCGCTGCTGTTTGCGTATTACGTGACGAAGACCTGCGAGCAGCTGGCCGACATCCAGTACGCCAACGCCAACAACGTGGCCGCGCGCAACGACGAGGCGGTCCTGAACACGGAGTTCGGCGCCACCGACGACCTCCCGCTGCTGCGGACGTCCCTCGAGGCGCTCGAGCGGCACATGATCGGCTGGCAGCAGTGGTCCTACTGGAACACCGACCCGTGCTGCGAGCGTCCGATCGAGGGGATCATCCGCGACCCCCGCCGGCCGCCCACGGAGAGCAACGTCAAGCAGCGCAAGCTCGAGCTCTCCGCCCGGCCGCGTCCCGCCGCCGTCGCCGGCACGCCCACCGCCTGGCGCTTTCATTCCGACGACAAGCGCTTCGAGCTGAGCTACACGACCCTGCGGCCGGGCTCGGCGTCCAAGCGCTTCTCCTCGAACAGCCTGTCGGTGGTCACCGTGCCGCGGCTGCACTATGCCGGCGGCTACCGCGTCAGCGTCCAGGGCGCCCGCGTCGTGTCGAAGGCGGGCGGCACCCGGCTCAAGCTGCGGTCGTGCCAGGGGGCGCGGCGCGTCGCGGTCACCGTGACGGCCGGGCGGACCCCGCGCGCCGCCACCCGCTGCCCTCGCCGCTGAGGCGCGACGCGCCGCGAGGCGGACGCGCAGATGAGGGATCGCCCCCCATGCGCCCGCGGCGCCGGCGGCCGAGAGTGCCCGTATCGCACTCAACCTCGCAAGGAGCCCGTCATGACCATCACCGCCGTTCGCCGTCCCACCTCCCGCCGCCGCCCCGCGCTCGCCGCCGTCGCGCTGGCCCTCACCGCTGCGCTCGCCGGTTCACCGGCCGCTCACGCCGCCGGCCCCCAGCCGGACTTCCAGATGCCGTTCACGTGTGGTCAGCAGATCATGGCCACGACGTATTCCAGCCACGGACCCGACCCCGACAGCGTCGACATGTGGCACCTCGACGCCGACAAGAACAACATCAGCCAGGGCGAGCCCGTGCTGGCCTCCGCCGACGGCGTCGTCACGAACGTGCGCAAGAACGGCAAGGACGAGTTCCAGGTCGACCTCGACCACGGCGACGGCTGGACGACCGAGCACAAGCACCTCGAGTCGCTGCCGCCGCTGGCGGTCGGCCAGACGGTCGCCCAGGGTGAGCAGATCGGCCGGCTGGGCAACTCGGGCATCCAGCCGATCCAGTACCACCTGCACTACACCCAGCTTGCCGACGGCGACCCCAAGCGCATCCAGTTCAACGGCAAGCTCATCGACACGCACGAGGGCAACCCCGACGTCTTCGGCGCCTGGCTGACGAAGAGCGGCGAGCTCATGACGAGCACCAACTGCCCGGGCCGCGCGTTCCTGCCCTTCGACCAGAGCGGCCGGCGTCACCTGTTCGCCTACGAGGCCGAGCGCGGCGCCGCCGGCATCGCCAGCATCAACGCCGGCGCCACCGGCATCACCAACCCGTGGGGGACGACCTCCGGCGACCGCCAGTGGACGCACTTCATGCCGTTCGCCTCGGGCGGCGACCAGCGCTACCTCGCCTACGCCTCGGCGACCGGCAAGGTCGAGTTCAACCGCATCGGCACCGGCGGCCCGACGAAGCTGTCGGGCGGCACCTGGGGCAAGGGCTGGACGCACTTCGCACCGCTGACGCTGGGCGGGCAGCCGTACTTCATCGCCTACAACTCGCTGACCGGTGCGCGCAACATCGACCGCATCAACGCCGCCGGCACCGGCACGACGACCGTGCTCGGCGGGCTGTGGACCAAGGGCTGGACGCAGATCGTCCCGTTCTCACTCGCCGGCGTGCAGCACGTGCTGCTCTACAAGGGCGGCAGCGGCGAGGTCCGGATCGTCAAGGTCACCGGCAGCGGCAACGCCGTCACGGTGAGCAACGTCTGGGCCGGGACGTGGGCGACGCGCTGGACGCACATCGTGCCGATGGTCCACAACGGCGCCGTGCATCTCGTGCGCTACAGCCAGTCGGGCTGGGCCTCGTTCGACAAGGTCAACGCCGGCGGCGCCGGCGTCACGCACCTCGCGTACGCCGGCTGGACCAAGGACTGGACGGTCTTCTCACCGTTCACCGTCAACGGCCTGGGTCACGTGCTCGTCTACAAGACCAGCACCGGCGCGGCCAAGATCCTCCGGCTCGACGGCAACGGTGCCGGCGTCACGACGACCGCGGACATGAACTGGACGCGGGGCCTCGCGTAGCCACCCCACGAGACCGCCCCGGCGCACGTCCGGACCCCTTCTCGCCGCGGCGGGGAGGGGTCCGTCGTCGTGGATCGGCGCCTGGCGGGTCGCGCCGATCCCGGCGGCGCCTCTCCTATCCTTCGCTGCCGCGCCAGCTCCGATGAACCGATACCGCCCCCTGATCATCCGCTCGCTCGACGGCACCCGCCCGGGTGGTGGCGGCATCGCGCATGGCGCTCGTGGACGCCTGGAGCGGCCCGGCGACGCACGAGCTCGGCCCCTGACGGCCGGCCGCGTGTGACCGCCGCCAGACAGCCCGCCACCACGGACGCCTGAACGTGGAGTGGGCTGCCGCCACCGCCCTCGCGGGCGCCGGATCGCTGGCGCTCGGGGGCATCGCGTGCGCGCTGCCTCGCGGCCTGCGCCCGGGGCTGGCGGCGCAGGCCGGCGGGGCGGCGCTGCTGGGAGTGGGCGGCGCCGGCGTGCTGCTGCGCGGCGAGCCCGTCGGCGCGGCGTTTCGCAGCGACCTGGCGCCCGCTCTCGGCGTCGATCCGCTCAGCGGGTTCTTCCTCGTGGTCCTGGCGATCACGGCCGTTCCGGCGCTCGTATTCGCCCGCGCGTACCTGTCCAGCGATCCGGCCGGCCGCGTCGTGGGCGCGCTCACCGCCGCGTTCCTGCTCGCGCTCGCCGGCCTGCTCACGGCCCGCGACGTCAGCGGCTTTCTCGCCTTCTGGGAGCTCATGACGCTCGTGCCGGCAGCCGCGATCCTCGTCGCCCGCCGCGACGCAGCCGTGCGCGGCGCGGTCTTCACCTATCTCGCGATC
The DNA here is from genome assembly GCA_030681525.1 of Solirubrobacteraceae bacterium. Taxonomy (GTDB): domain Bacteria; phylum Actinomycetota; class Thermoleophilia; order Solirubrobacterales; family Solirubrobacteraceae; genus CADCVQ01. The sequence continues at coordinate 5,834 of JAUXSD010000250.1, read as the reverse complement.
ACGCACATCGGCGGAGCGGGGGTGTGGATCGCGATGCTGACCCTCGCTCGCCACGGGGCGATCGGCGACCCGGCGGCGCTCGCCGCCCAGGGCGGGGGCGTGCAGACGCTGGTCGCGGTCGCCGCGCTGATCGGCTTCGGCACGAAGGCGGGGCTCGTCCCGCTGCACTCCTGGCTGCCCCAGGCCCATCCCGTGGCGCCCGCGCATCTGTCGGCGCTGATGTCCGGCGTGATGATCAAGCTTGCTCTCTACGGCCTGATCCGGGTGGAGTTCGAATGGCTCGGCGTGACGCCGCTGTGGCTGGGCCTGACGCTCCTGGCGCTCGGGCTGCTCAGTGCGCTGGGAGGCGGGTTGTGGGCGCTCGTGCAACCCGACCTCAAGCGTGTGCTGGCGTACTCCTCGGTCGAGAACGTCGGGATCGTCACGCTGGGCCTCGGCGCGTCGATGCTGTTCGCCGAGGTCGGGTCCGCGCGGTGGGCGGCGATCGCGTTCGCGGCCGCGCTGCTGCACGTCGCCAACCACGCGATCTTCAAGACGCTGCTGTTTCTGGCCGCCGGCGCGTTCGAGCGCGCGGTCGGGTCGCTCGGGGTCGACAGCCTCGGCGGCCTGCTGCGCCGGATGCCGTGGGTCGGCACCGCGTTCCTGATCGGCGCGATGGCGATCGCGGGCCTGCCTCTGCTCAACGGCTTCGCGTCGGAGTGGCTGACGCTGCAGTCGCTGCTGCACCTCGGGCTCGACGCGCCGCTCGGCGTCGCCCTGGGCGCCGGCATCGGCCTCGCCGCGCTGGCCGCCACGGCCGCGCTCGCGCTGTTGTGCTTCACGCAGCTGATCGGGCTCGTGCTGCTCGGAGCGCCGCGGCGCCCCGAATGCGCGGACGCCACCGACTCGCCGCTGCCGATGCGCGCGGGATTGGCGTCGCTCGCCGTGCTGTGCCTGGCGCTGGGGTGGCTGCCCGGTGTGGTCCTGCCGACCCTGGTCGCGCTGGCGCCGAACGACGGAGCGGCGACGCTCGGGCGCCACGCCGGCATCGAGCTCCCGGGGACCGGCTCGCTGCCGACGCTCGCACTGGTCGTGGCGGTCGCCGGGCTGACGGTCCTGCTCGCCCGCGTCCGGGGCTCGCGGCGCGCAGCGCCGGCGCCGACCTGGGCGTGCGGCCAGCCCCTGGTGCCGGCCTTGCGCTGGACGTCTACGGGCTTCACGAAACCGATCCGCCTGGTCCTCGAGTCGCTGCTGCGGCCGAGCCGGGAGATCGACGTCGTCGAGGAGCGCGGGCTGGTCCAGCGCGTGGCGTACTCCGCCGACGTGCCGCCGCTCGCGGACCGAGCGATGATCGAGCCGACGATCCGCGCCGGGCTGCGCGGCGCCGCCGCCGCGCGGCGCCTGCAGACCGGCAACGTGCGGACCTACGCCGCGTATCTTCTGGCGCTGGTGATCGGCCTGCTGGCCCTCGTGCGGATCGGGGCGCTGGGATGAGCGGCGTCGGCGCCGGGGCGCTGCAGGTCGCCGGCATCGCACTGGCGCCGCTGCTGCCCGGCACGATCCAGAGCGTCAAGGCCCGTCTGCAGGGACGTCGCGGCGCGTCGCCCCTGCAGCCCTACCGGGTCCTGCGCCGGCTGTGGGGCAAGAGCGCGGTCGACGTGGAGGGCAGCGGCATCGTGTACCGGACCGCACCGCCGCTGGCGGCCGCGTGCATCCTGCTGGCGCTCGCACTCGTGCCGGTCGCCGGCGACTCGGGGCCCTGGCCGGTGGGCAACGACGCCCTGGTGCTCGTCGGGCTGCTGGCAATGGCGCGCTTCAGCCTCGCCGCCGCGGCGTGGGACACGGCCAACGGCTTCGCGCTCATGGGCTCCGCCCGCGAGCTCATGCTCGCGGTGTTCGGCGAGGCGCTGCTGGTGCTGGTCCTGCTCGTCGCCGCGCTGCCGGCCGGCAGCACCGACCTCGTCGCGATGAGCGACGCCGCGCACGCGTCGGGCATCTGGAGCGAGCCCGCGCACTGGTGCGGCGCGCTGGCGATGGCGATCGTCGTAGTGCTGGAGACCGGTCGCCAGCCGATCGACAACCCCGACACCCACCTCGAGCTGACGATGATCCACGAGGGCCCGCTGCTCGAGTACGCGGGTCGCGACCTCGCGCTCCTGCACTGGGCGGCCGCCGCTCGCCACTGGATCGCGCTCGTGCTCGCCGCCGAGCTGTTCCTGCCGCATTGGGGCGGGTTCGCCGAGCGCCTGCTGCTGCTCGCCGGCGCTGTGCTGCTGCTGTGCGGCGCGTTGGCGGCGACCGAGACCGTGCAGGCGAAGATGCGCATCCTGCGGGTGCCCGGCCTGCTGGCGATGGGCGGCCTGATTGCACTGGTCGGCGTCGGCACATGGGTCGCCGGAGGTCCGGCGTGAGCCACGCGCTGGTCGTGACGATCCTGCTGCTCGGTGCCGGCGTGATAGTCGTGCGTCGCCGCACGGTGGCGATCGTCCTCATCGCCGCCCAGTCGCTGACGCTCGGCGCCGGCGCGCTGCAGCTCGCCGCCGCCGAGCGCTCCGACGAGTTCCTGATCGCCAGCATCGTGCTTCTCGTCAAGGGCATCGCGCTCCCGCTGCTGCTGCTCATCGTGGTGCGACGCACCCAGGAGCCGCGCCTCGTCGCGCCCGCCGCGCCGGCGCTCGCGCGCCTCGGCGGGGCCGGCGCCGTCGCGCTCGCCGCGGCCGTGCTCGTCCCGCCGCTCGGACTCGGTGATCCGCTGATCGAGCGCACGGCCATAGGTCTGGTCCTGATCGGCATCGCGATCGTCGTCGCGCGCCGTCCGGCGTTCCTGCAGCTCATGGGCGTGATCGTCGCCGAGAACGGGCTCGCATTGCTGGCGGTGTCCGTCCCCGGCGGGCTGTCGTACGTGATCGAGCTCGGTGCGCTGCTCGACCTTGTGCTCGTCGTCATCGTCGCCGCGGCGTTCACGCAGCGCATCCACGGCGAGCTGGGCACCGGCGATACCGAGCTTCTGCGAGGCCTGCGTGATTGAGCTGGTCCCCGAACTCGTGCTACTCGTCCCCGGGCTCGCGCTGCTCGCCGCACTCCTGGTCCTGGTGACGCGCACGCCGGTGCAGGCCGACCGGTTCGCGTCGGCAGCGGCTGTGCTCGTGGCGATCGTCGCGCTCGTCCTGGCCTCCGTCGCGCTGGCACGGGGCGGCGACCCGCCGCTGCGCGGGCAGGTTCATCTGATCGACGCGGCCAGCGGGATGTTCCTGGCATTGATCGCCGTCGTCGGGCTGTGCAGCGCGCTCGTCTCGCCCGCCTACCTGCGCACCAGCGGGCGCGGCTGGTTCGCTGCCAGGCGCTCCCGTCATTGGTACTACGCGGCCCTCTTCGGCTTCTGGGGAGCACTGCTCGCGATCCCGATCGCCGGCAACCTCGCGGTCGCGTGGCTGCTCGTCGAGGCGACCACCGCCGCCTCCGCGGTGCTGATCGCGTTCAGCGGCAGGCGCGACGCGCTCGAGGCCGGATGGAAATACCTCGTTCTCACGACCCTTGGCCTGTCGGTCTCGCTGCTGGGCATCGTCGTGCTCGCCCTGGCGCTCTCGGGGGCCGGTCAGAGCGGCCTCGGCGCGCTGGACTGGCACGCATTGGATTCCACCGCCGCCGCGCTACCGCACGAAGCGACCGTCGTCGCGTTCGTGCTCCTGCTCGCAGGCCTGGCCACGAAGATCGGCTGGGCGCCGGTGCACAACTGGCTGCCCGACGCCCACAGCGAGGCGCCCGCACCGATCAGCGCGCTGCTCTCCGCGGCGCTCCTGCCGACCGTCCTGCTGGTCGCCTGGCGCGTGAAGCTGACGCTCGACGGCGCCGTCGGCGCGGACACGGCCGGCACCGTCTTCATCGGCTTCGGACTCGCCTCGCTGATCGTCGCGGTGCCGTTTCTCTGGCGCTCGCTGCCGTGGAAGCGGCTCCTGGCGTACTCCAGCCTCGAGCACATGGGGGTCATCGCGCTGGGCATCGGCTTCGGCACACCGCTGGCGGTCGCCGGTGTGATCGTGCACGTGACCGGGCACGGGCTGGCCAAGGCGCTCGGCTTCTACGCCGCGCTGCCGCTGCTGCGCAACGACCCCGAAGCGGCACGGCGAGCGCCCAGCGGCGTGCTGAGCACCAGTCGCCGGACCGCGACGGCGATGGGCATCAGCCTGGTGGCGCTCAGCGGGCTGCCACCATCGCCGCTCTTCGTCTCCGAGCTGCTGATCCTTCTCGGCGGCGTGCAGGCCGGCGAGACCGCCGTCGTCGCCGTCGCCGCGGTCGCACTTGCGCTCGGCTTCCTCGGTTTGCTGCACGCCCTGCTGGAAGGCGTCATCGGCGAGCCCGCCGCGCGCCGACGCCGGCGCGCCACCGCCAGCCGCAGCGAGCGTCCGATCGCGGTGCTGACCGTCGTGCTCACCGCCGGCATGCTCGCGCTGGCGGCCGCCGGGTTCGTCCTGCCGGGCAGTGACCTGGTCCAGACCCTCACCCGGGGTGCGTTGTGAGCATCCAGCGCTGCGCGCCCGATGGATGGCGCGACTCGGTCCAGGCCATGCTCGACGGCGGCGGGCGCTTCGCCGGGGCCTGGGCTGCCGGGCACGACGGCCCGCGGAGCTGGTCCGCGGCGTTCACCGGCGCCGGCGGCGAGCTGTCCGCGCTCGTCTGCCGAACCGACACGGGCGCAGTCCCGACGATCGTCGACCTCGTTCCCGCGGCGGACTGGGACGAGCGCGAGGCGCACGACCTGTACGGGCTGCGCTTCGACGGCCACGACCCGCTGCGCGCCCTTGCCGCCCATCCCGCCGACCCGGCGGCATGGATGACCCCGGTGCAGGGCGCGGGCGTGCACGACGTCGCCGTCGGTCCGATCCACGCCGGCGTGATCGAATCCGGGCACTTCCGCTTCCACGTCGTCGGCGAGCGCATCCTCGCGCTCGACCCGCGGCTGTTCTACAAGCACCGCGGGCTCGAGCGGGCCGCCCACGGACGAACGATCGACGAGGGCATCGCGTACGCGCAACGCGCGTGCGGCGGCTGCGCGGTGACCAACACCGTGGCGTATGCCCAGGCCGTGGAGGAGACCCGCGGCCTGTGGCCCGACCACCACACCCGCATCGGACGCACCCTGCTGCTCGAGCTCGAACGGCTCTACAACCACCTCAACGACATCAGCGCGATCTGCGCCGGCGTCGGCTTCGCGCTCGGCACGATGGCCTTCGCCGCACTCAAGGACCGCGCGCAGCAACTCAACCGGCACCTGACGGGACACCGGTTCCTGTTCGGGACGGTCGACGTGGGCGCGAGCCGCCTCGCGCTGGACCGCGCGGCGACGGAGCGGGCGCGCGAGGCGCTGCGCGACCTGCGCGCCGACGCGGCGACCGCATGGCGCACGCTGGAGTTCGCCGGGCCGCTGCAGGCGCGACTCGACGGCGTCGGGGTGCTCGGCCCGGCTGATGCCGCGCGCCTGGGAGCTTGTGGGCCGGCAGCACGCGCAAGCGGACTGGCCGCAGATGCCCGCACCGCGAGCCCGCGCCTCGCCTATGAGAGCTTCGTCCCCGCTACGCCGCGCCGGCCCAGCGGGGACGTCGCCGCCCGGCTCGACCTGCGCGCCGCGGAGCTGCAGGCCACGTGGGACATCCTCGACGGGCTGCTCATCGCCCCGATCGCGCCGGGCACGGCGACCCGCACGAGCGCTCCCGTGCCGCTCGGCCTCAGCCTGGTCGAGAGCCCCCGCGGCGCGACCCTCGCCGTCGCCGAGACGAACGCCGACCGCCTCGCGCGGCTGCATCTACGGACGGGCTCGTACGCCAACTGGCCGGCGCTCGCTCGCGCGACGGCGGGAA
>JAUXSD010000239.1 GCA_030681525.1 Solirubrobacteraceae bacterium | reverse complement strand
CGACCTCAGTCATCCGCAGCGGCCTGTCCAACTGCATACGCCCCAAGCCGGTGCAGCGGCTCGTGTTCAGTCGGACGAAGTACCCGAACATCCGCGCGCACTACGTTCGCGCGGTCGCGCCGTTGTCCAGACCGTCGTCCTGGAGCAAGGGCTGGCCGAGGATCATGGTGGTCAACCGCAAGGGCACCGATGCTCGACGGGATCGACTGCTCGACGGCATCCCGACCAAGGCGGGGTTCGACCGCGACGAGTACCCGGCAGCAGTCGGGCGCGGAAGGGCGAACGACAGTTCGCGCGGCCTCGTGCGCGGCATCAACCCCATCCGGTGGATGGCCGATGTCGAGTACGTGCCGAGCGGCGAGAACCGCTCGCATGGAGCGTCGCTCGGGAGCAAGCTCGCCGGTTCTGCAACGGCGTGCCGTTCAGGTACATCTTTGCGTGAGCAGGACTCGCCGGTCCCGCGTGCGCCAGCGTCGCCGGCGAAGCCGCACAGGAGCAGCGGACCTATCCCTCCTTGTGTTCGACCTGTGCCCGCGCCATGATCCGCTCCTCGTCCTTGATCGCTTCACGTGCTGCGTCGCCGTCACCGCGTGCGCGGGCTGCGATCACTCGCAGCGTGGCTTTCTGCGAGGGCCAAAGATCGTCATCCGCTTCAATCTCTTTCTCGTGGCTGAGCACGAGGGCGTGAAGTTCAGACGTCCAGCCGAGTTCCTGCAGTGCCCGCACCTGCCACCATAGGTCGTCTGCGTCAGCAGCCTCTTGGAGCGCGCGCACGAAGAGGCCTTCGATGAGGTCGCTGTCCAGCAGCCTCTTGAGCGTGAAGGCAACGTGGAAGTCGCTGACGTCGGAACGCGCGGCCAAGCCTCGGAGCAATGTGTCGGTGGCTTCGCGATATCGCCCAAGGTCTTGTAGCAGGCGCGACACCATTCGGTAGTCGCCCTGCGCGCGGTCAAGTTCGGCCTCAATCTCCTTTTCAGGAACCTCATCGATGCGTCCCTGCAGCCGTCTGAGGCGGACAAGAGTGCTCCCGCTCGGATCAGATTCAACAGCCTGCTCGACAACCTCGTCGCGCAGTTCGACGTTGCCGATGGCGTGATATAGAAACGCCAATCCAACCCAGTTTCCAACCGCGCGGTTTATCTCTACTAGCGACGTAACGAGTTGCGCGTCGAACGTATTCCTTCCGCTGACAGGCGTTTCGATATCCAGTTCTGACGTCGAGCGCGACGCCGCGACAGTCTGTAGCCAGTTGTCGCGGTAGAGCAGAACCTGTGCGCGGTCCAGACCTCGCGCGAAACCACCCTTGCGCTGGGTCTCCTCGTGGCAGTCGAAGCACAGCACCGCGAGGTTCTGGGGATCGTGGTTGGTTGGGTACTCGTCGATGTGGTGAATCTGGACGGGGCCGGCCTTCCGACAGACACAACATGTCCTGTCCGACTCGAAGAGCACGCGAGCGGCGGTCGCCGCCGGAACTGCGGTTCGTGCCTTAGCCACGGCCAGCAGCTTAGGCTGCTGACTGGCTGTCGCGCTAGGCCGTCGCTCAGCGAACCGTCAAGCCGATTGGCCGCTGACGAACACGTTGCCGCCGGCGCGCTCGCCAAGAGCGGCGCGCAGCGGTGCCAGCACCGCGTCGGCAGGGTCTTTGCGGCGGCGCTGAACCTTCGGCTCGAACCGGGGCCGGCGAGCACGAATGGCCCCAAGGTGAAGTTCGCGCGCGAGGTCGTCGAGCACGATGCCTTCGCGCACCGCGCCCGCGAGGATGTCCATCGCCTGCGACGCCTCGCCGCGCACGGCCTCCCGGCGCGCGGCGACGTTGGCGACGAGGTTGTCGAAGTGCTCGGCGACGACAGCGAGGTAGTGCGCCTGTGCCTCTACCTCAAGCTGCGCGCTCGCGGCGACGGCGCGCTCGGCTCGGTCGGCGGCGTCGGCGGCGTTGTCGGTGGTGCCGGTGGGCGGGACCTTGCCGGCGGCGACGGCCTCGCGCGCGGCAGCCTCGTCGCCGGCGCTTGCGGCGGCGACGGTGGCCTTCGCGACGGCGAGGTTGGCGGTCATCGCGGTGGTGCGCCTCAGCGCCTCTGTGAGCGCCTCTGAGGCCGCGCGGATGGGCTGAGGGCACAGGTGCAGCAGGCTGGCGTCGAACGGGGCAACGCGGCCAGGACGCGCGGGTATGTCGATCATTCGCGTTCTCCTTGTGTGATGTCAGTCGGGGTTGCGGTACGTCGGGCGAGGCGGGTCGGCGGGGGCACCGCTGTCGCTGCCACGACCGCCATCAAGGTCGCTCGGAGGCGGTGGGCGGCGAGTCGCGGCGGCACGTTCACGGAGGGCGTCGGCCTCGAAGCCGTCGTGTAGGTCTTCGACGCGCTGGCGTTCCTCGGGTGCGGCCCGATGCAGGGCGCGGAATCGCGCGCGCCGAAGCTCGCGGTCCTCCTGCTCGTCGTGGGCCTCGCGGGCGGCGGTGCGTTGGGCCACGGACCGCGCTCGCCGTTCGCGTTGGCGTTCGCGCTCGATGTCATCGAGCGCGGCGCGGAAGCCTTCATCGCGCCGGGTCATCGCTGCTGGATGTCGGCAAGGTGATCGTCTGGCGTGAAGTCGGCAAGGGGCTTCGCGCCGGCCTCCGCGATCACTTCGTCATCGAGTCCGGCGGCGCTGAGGGCGTCGTTGCGGTACGCGATGTACTCGCTGCTGACGATCCGCTCGCCGCGCAGATGGCGAAGGTGCTCGTCGGGCGTGTACGTGTCGATGTTGTCGTTGAACTTCGGCGGCGGGCGCATTTCAGACTCCTGTGCGTGGGGGCAATGGACCAAACTCGGATGCGCCGCGCCGTAAGCGGAACCCGTACACCGTTGGACTACCAGTTCTTCTCCGGTCACGGTCGGGACCCGCTCGCGGGGGGTACCGCCCGGTGCCGACCTACGACGAGGTTGCCGTGCGCGTTCTCCGCGATGCGGCCATCCGCCACGAGGTCTGCGACGGCCACGTCGAGCACGACGCGCGGCCAAGCGGACGCCACACGCGGCACCTGATCGAGCGTGTCGATGCGCGCGTCGGCCTCGTCCAGCAGCTTGTGCAGATCGTCGGCGCGTAGCTAGCGGACGGTGAGCCGCGTGCGCGTGGGCTGCGTTAGCGGCTCGGAATCAAACGGCATTGCCTCACCGACGGTAAGCCGACGCACCCTGTGTGGCGGAACGCACGCCAAAGAAATCTCGACCAGCCGCGCTCGACTGCGGTTCCCAGAGCAGCCGAAGCGCGTCGCGGCGTCCGCGCGGGCCTCCAAAGGCAGACGATCCGGCGCGCCTTCTGGCGCACCGGATCGCGAGTTTGGTACCTCCGTTGGTACCTTGGCGGGCCTAATCGCCCGTATTTACTGGCGCTCTACTAGCTCGGGGGGTGGGACTCGAACCCACAACCCTTCGGTTAACAGCCGAATGCTCTGCCGATTGAGCTACCCCCGAATGTGCGCTGGAAGGGTAGCGCGCCCCGGGGCGCGTTTCAGTTGATGATGCGCACGGGCGTGCCGATCGGCATCAGCCGCGCGAGCCGGCGGATCTTGTCGTTGCGCACGCGGATGCAGCCGTGCGACGGCCGGCCCGGGATCAGGCCGGGCTGGTTCGTGCCGTGGATGCCGACGACGCCGCCACCGGGCCAGTCGGAGAGGTTCGAATATGCGCTTGTACCGAACGCCCACGGGCCGTAGGTGCCGCCGAGCCCCCGCAGGCGCTCACGGATCCAGAACTTGCCGCGGGGCGTCGGCGTGCCCCTCTTGCCGATCCCGACGCGGGCGCTCCAGATCTTCTTGCCCTTCTTGTACAGCGTCGCGCGGAGCTTGCGGCGATCGACGACGAGCTGCGTCTGCACGATGTACAGAGAGCTGCTCAGCATCTCGTCGAGCACCCACCCGGTCTTGCCGTTCGGGCGCTTGGGCACGCGCACCTGCAGCCAGTTGCGCCCCGCCGAGTCCCGTCGCGCTGCGAGCACCAGGTAGACCTCCGGCAGGCCGTCCTCGGTGAGGAAGCGCAGGCGTGCGACCATTCGCGAGCTGGCCTGCGGGCTGAGGCGGATCTTCGCGGTGGCCTGGGCGTGTCCCCAGCGCGTGACGAGCTTCTCGTCGGACAGCTTGATCTCGTCGCCGGGCTGCTGGAGGAGCTCGAGCGGGTCGGGGGTCTTGACGGGCACGACCTTCTTGGGATCCGGCGGTGCCGGTGGCGTGACCGTCCCGGTGTCGGGCGGCGGCGTCTGCGGGGCCGCCGGCGTCTGCGCGCCGGCCGCCGCCGGCCACAGCGCGAGCGCGCCGAGCGCGACCACGACGGCCCGTGTCATCGGTCCTCTCATCCTTGACCCCGCCCCTCCGTCACAAATCATGGCTCTGCCCGATGCTAACCCCCGGCCCCGCCGGACGATGCGGTTGCGAGCGCCCGAGGCGCCGCATCACGGCGGGAGCCGCGCACGGCAGGGGCGCTGCGCCTCGCGGCGCGGCGCTCCTGCGATGTCGACCTGGGCGCTCAGCCGGTGAACCGCGGCGCGGCAGCCACGCGACCGCAGCGCTGGAACGTGACCCGCAACGTCCGCGACCGCGTCCCGCTGGCCTTCGTGAAGTACGTCACCGCGAGCACGCGGTGCGTGCCACGCCGCAGCGTGTTCGGGCGGACCGGCAGGGCGAACCGCGTGCCGCGGTTCGGCCGCGTCAGCGTCCTGATCTTGCGACCGTTCAGGTAGAAGACGACCTTGCGGATCTGGCGACCGGTGACCTGAACGTTGAAGTTCGTCGTCACACAGCCACTCGGCGCGATCGTCCGGGCGGTTCCGCTCGGCACCGACGTCTCCGGCAGGACCTGAGCCACGTTCGCCGGTGGTGGCGGAGGCGGCGGTGGCGGAGGCGGCGGTGGTGGCGGCGGCGGCGGCGGCGGTGGCGGCGGTGGTGGCGGCGGCGGCGGCGTCTGCGTCACGACCGTCGTCTCGTTCGGGTCGTTGCACTCGCCCGATACGCCCTCGTAGTTCGCGTCACCGCTGTAGTGGGCGATCACGCGATACGTGCCCGGCGCCGTCGGCGAGAACAGACCAGAGAGCGCGACGCCCTGGGCGTTCAGCGGGCGGTCGGTCGAGGTGAACGCCGGTGTGCCCGTGCAGGTCGCGTTGTCCGGACCGAAGACCTCGAAGTCCACGGTCCCCGTCGGAGCCGGCCCACCGGCGGTGCCCGTCACCGTCGCGGTATCGGTGAACGACTCACCCAGCTCGAGGCTGGCGTCGGACACGGCGGTCACGATCGACGGCGTCAGCTCGGCGACGGTGACCGTCTCTCCGGGGTCGTTGCACTCGCCCGAGACATTGTCGTAGTTGGCGTCGCCGCTGTACTCCGCGATCACGCGGTACGTGCCCGTTGCGGCCGGCGTGAAGGTGCCCGACGTCGCCGTGCCACCCGTCAGCGGGCGATCCAGCGACGACGCCACCGGAGCGCCGGTGCAGTTGGCGTCGTTCGGGCCGTAGACGAAGAAGTCCACCGTGCCGGTCGGCGTCGGACCGCCCGCCACACCCGTGACCGTCGCGCTGTCGGTGAACGTGCCGCCGATCCCGATCGAGTCATCGGAGACGACGGTGGCGATCGTCGGGACCGCCTGGCTGACCACGGTGGTCTCGCCGGGGTCGTTGCACTCACCAGCGATCTCGTCGTAGTTGGCGTCGCCGCTGTAGACGGCTATCACGCGATACGTGCCGACGGACCCCGGGGTGAACGTGCCCGATGTCGCCGTGCCACCCGTCAGCGGGCGATCCAGCGAGGACGCGACCGCCGTGCCGCTGCAGGTCGCGTCGTTCGGCCCGTAGACGAAGAAGTCCACGGTGCCGGTCGGCGTCGGACCGCCGGCGACACCGGTCACCGTCGCGGTGTCGGTGAACGTGTCACCGAGCGTCAGCGTGGCGTCGGACACCGAGGTGGCGATCTCCGGGACCGCCTGGCCCACGACGACCGTCTCACCGGCGTCGTTGCACGCGCCCGAGATCTCGTCGTAGTTCGCGTCGCCGCTGTAGATCGCGATCACACGATACGTGCCGACCGAGCCCGGGGTGAAGGCCGCGGATGTCGCGCTGCCGGCCGCCATCGGGCGATCCAGCGAGGACGCCACCGGCGTGCCGGTGCAGGTCGCGTCGTTGGGCCCGTAGACGAGGAAGTCCACGGTGCCGGTCGGCGTCGGACCACCGGCAGGACCGGTCACCGTCGCCGTGTCGGTGAACGTCTCGCCGAGCACGATCGTCGCGTCGGACACCAGGGTCACGATGGCCGGGGCGACCGGGCCGACGACGACCGTCTCACCCGGGTCGTTGCACGCGCCCGAGACCTCGGCGTAGTTCGCGTCGCCGCTGTAGACCGCAATCACGCGATACGTGCCGACGCCGGCGGGGGTGAACGTCCCGGACGTCGCGCTGCCGCCGGTCATCGGGCGATCCAGCGAGCTCGCCACGGTCGCGCCCGTGCAGGTCGTGTCACCCGGGCCGTAGACGAAGAAGTCCACGGTGCCGGTCGGCGTCGGGCCGCCGGCCGGACCGGTGACCGTCGCGGTGTCGGTGAACGTCTCGCCCAGGGTGATCGCCGCGTCGTTGACGAGCGTCGCGATCTGCGGCGTCGCGGGCCCGACGACGACGGTCTCACCGGGGTCGTTGCAGACGCCCGACACGGGGTCGTAGTTCACGTCGCCGCTGTAGACCGCGATGACGCGATACGTCCCCGCCGTGCCCGGTGCGAACGGCGCCGACGTCGCGCTGCCGGCCGTCAACGGACGGTCCAGCGACGTGGCCACCGGTGCGCCGGTGCAGGTCGTGTCGCCCGGCGCGTAGACGAAGAAGTCGACGTCTCCGGTCGGCACCGGGCCGCCGGCGAGGCCGGTGACCGTCGCCGTGTCGGTGAACGTGTCGCCCAGCGTGATCGACGCGTCGTTGACCAGCGTCGCGATCGACGGGGTGAACTGCTCGACCACCACGGTCTCGCCGGGGTCGTTGCACGCGCCCGAGACCGGGTCGTAGTTGGCGTCGCCGCTGTAGACGGCGATCACGCGGTACGTGCCGGGAGCGGTCGGCGTGAACGCGCCCGACGTCGCGCTGCCGGCCGTCAGCGGGCGATCCAGCGACGAGGCCACCGGGGTGCCCGTGCAGGTTGCGTCGCCTGGGCCGTAGACGAAGAAGTCCACGTCGCCCGTCGGCGTGGGGCCGCCGGCGAGGCCGGTGACTGTCGCGGTATCCGTGAACGAGTCGCCCAGCGTGATCGAGGCGTCGTTGACCAGCGTCGCGATCTGCGCCGGTGCCTGGTCGACGACGACGGTCTCACCGGCGTCGTTGCACGCGCCGGAGACCTCGGTGTAGTTGGCGTCGCCGCTGTAGACGGCGATCACGCGATAGGTCCCGGCCGTGGCCGGCGTGAACACGCTCGAGGTGGCGGAGCCGCCGACGAGCGTGCGGTCCAGCGACGTGGCCACGGGCGCTGCCGTGCAGGTCGTGTCGCCCGGGCCGTAGACGAAGAAGTCCACGGTGCCGGTCGGCGTCGGGCCACCGGCGACGCCGGTGACGGTCGCCGTGTCCGTGAACGTCTGGCCGAGTGTGATCGACGCGTCGTTGACCAGCGTCGCGATCTGCGGCGTGGCGGGCGAGACGACGACCGTCTCACCCGGGTCGTTGCAGAGTCCGGTGACGGTGTTGTAGTTCGCATCGCCGCTGTAGCGCGCGATGACGCGGTAGGTGCCTGTCACGTCGGGCGAGAACGTCGCCGACGTCGCCTGGCCCGCGGCGTTCAAGGGTCGTGCCAGCGAGATCTCGACCGGCGTGCCGCTGCAGGTCGCGTCGTCGGGGCCGTAGACGAAGAAGTCCACGGTGCCGGTCGGCGTCGGGCCACCGGCGACGGCGGTCACCGTCGCGGTGTCCGTGAACGTGTCTCCCAGCGTGATGGCCGAGTCGTTGACGAGCGTGGCGATCGCCGGCGTGGCCTGCGCGACGACGACCGTCTCGTTGGCGTCGTTACACAGGCCGGAGACCGGGTCGTAGTTGGCGTCGCCGCTGTAGACGGCGATGACGCGGTACGTGCCGGTCGTGCCCGGCGTGAAGGTCGAGGACGTCGCGGTGCCGCCCACCAGCGGACGGTTCGGCGAGACCGCGACCGGCGTGCCGGTGCAGGTCGTGTCGCCGGGCCCGTAGACGAAGAAGTCCACAGTGCCGGTCGGGGTCGGGGCGCCGGCCGGACCGGTGACCGTCGCGGTGTCGGTGAACGTCTCGCCCAGGATGATCTCGGAGTCCGAGACGGCGGTGGTGATCCCCGGCGTGGCCTGGTCGACCACAACCGTCTCGTTGGCGTCGTTGCACAGGCCGGAGACCGGGTCGTAGTTCGCGTCGCCGCTGTACACGGCGATGACGCGATACGTGCCCGCAGCATTCGGCGTGAACGTGCCCGACGTCGCCGAGCCACCGGTCATGGTCCGGCCCAGCGATGTGAACACGGGCGCGCCCGTGCAGGTCGTGTCGCCCGGGCCGTAGACGAAGAAGTCCACGGTGCCGGTCGGGGTCGGGGCGCCGGCCGGACCGGTGACCGTCGCGGTGTCGGTGAACGTCTGGCCAAGCGTGATCGTCCCGTCGTTGACCGCGGTCGCGATCGTCGGCGTGGCCTGATCGACGACGACCGTCTCGTTGGCGTCGTTGCACAGGCCGGAGACCGGGTCGTAGTTCGCGTCGCCGCTGTACACCGCGATGACGCGATACGTGCCCG
>JAUXSD010000237.1 GCA_030681525.1 Solirubrobacteraceae bacterium | reverse complement strand
GGCTGCGAGTTGATGTTCTCGTCGTCCTTCGTGAAGTCCAGGCCGCCGCGCAGCGCCTCGTAGACGACGCGGCCGTAGTTCTTCGCGGAGAGGCCGAGCTTCGGCTTCGTCGTCGCGCCGATGAGCGGGCGGCCGAACTTGTCGAGGTACTCGCGCTCCATGACGATGCCGTGCGGGGGGCCCGGGAACGTCTTGACGTAGGCGACCGGGATCCGCATGTCCTCGAGACGCAGTGCCTTGAGCGGCTTGAAGCCGAAGACGTTGCCGATGATCGAGGACGTGAGGTTGGCGATCGAGCCCTCCTCGAAGAGATCGATGTCGTAGGCGATGAGCGCGATGTACTGGCCCGGAGTGCCCGGGACCTCCTCGACGCTGTAGGCCTTGGCCTGGTAGTGCTCGTAGGACGTCAGGCGGTCGGTCCAGACGACGGTCCACGTCGCGGTCGACGACTCGCCGGCGACGGCGGCAGCCGCCTCGATGGCGTCGACGCCCTCCTGCGGCGTGATCCGGAAGGCGCAGAGGACGTCGGTCTCCTTGGGCTCGTAGTCCGGGTCCCAGTAGCCCATCTCGGCGTACGGCGTGACCCCTGAGTCCCAGCGACTCTTCGTCTTCTTCTCTGTGGTGCTCATTCCGTCCTCTCTCGCGTGTGCTATACGCAGCACACTACCTCGGCAATCCTAAGAACAAAAGCCAAAGATCGTTTCGTTTACATTGGGTTGCGTCTATGGGTGTTGCTTCTCGGCGCCGATGCCCGCGGCGTCGATGCTGCCGGATGCCGGTACGGATTCTTCGAGCATATGCTCGGTTTCCGGCTGCGCTTCGAGCACAGCGGTGTTCCCAATCGTGCGGGTTACCCGCGGAACGACGCTCGTGATCGACTCCTGCGCGCAGAACGTGACGTCGGCTCCCAACCCGACGATGTACAGCTGCGTGGCCCCCGCGCTCACATCGAGCGCGTCGATGGGGCCGGGATATGCCGCGGCGACCGCCTCGGCGATGAGCGCCGCGTCGGTCTTGGGCGCCTCGAGACGGGCGCTCAGGCGCCCGGCGAGGTACGTGTCCTCGACGGTGGCGTCGCCGTTCGTGCCGGCGCAGACGATGAGGATGTCCCCCGCGCGCGACGCCAGCGCCTCGACGACGGCATCCTCGTTGGCGAGGCAGGCCACGAGGACCTCGTCGCACACCGCGACCGCGCCGACGATCGCCGGCGCGCCGTTGGTCGTCGCGAGGATGAGCTCGGCGCCGCGCGGCGGCGCGGTCTCCTCGGGCGAGTTGCCGAGGTCGAAGTCGGGCGGGCGCTCGCACTTGTGCTCGCCCGCGAGGACGCGGCCGTCGGCGCGCAGCGCGCGCGCCTGGTCGAGCCCGCCGGCTACGAGCACCCGCTCGTAGCCGGACGCGAGCGCCATCGTGATCGTCGTCGTCGCGCGGAGGACGTCGATGACGACGGCAGTCGCCGCGGGGCGGATATCCGCCCCGCGAAAGGCGACGTCGATCATGTGGCTGGGGCCTGTGGCGTGGTGATGGAGGCCGGGACCTAGACCGTCGTGCGCACGCCGGCGGCGTAGCGCTCGGCCATCTGCTCGAGCGTGAGCGGCTCGTAGTCGCCCGCGTGGCCGGCCATGCCGAGCTCGACCATGCGCTGCGCGCAGATGAGCTTCTGGCCGGCGCGCGCCGCCTTGCCGGGACCGCGCGGATCCCAGTCGCCGGGCTTGTTCTTGAAGTGCTCGCGCATGTACGCGGTGATCGCGAGGCGGCCGTCCGTGTCGATGTTGACCTTGCGCACGCCGTGCTCGATGCCGCGCTGGATGGCCGAGATCGGCACGCCGAAGCCGGCGTCGACCTCGCCGCCGGCGGCCTTCACCCGCTCGACGATGTCCGCCGGGAC
>JAUXSD010000226.1 GCA_030681525.1 Solirubrobacteraceae bacterium | reverse complement strand
TGGATCTGAAATGTTACGCCGTCGAGTAGTCGCGGGCCAGTTTGGGATCTTTGGTCTTCCTGACTTCATCCCAGCGATAGACCGTTATCTCTCGCATCCGTGTCTCCTGTTTTCCCGGTTCTTCACCTTCAGGGGCAGGTCTCTTCATTTACAGGTACGGTAATCCTCTCCGACATCCTGCATTACAAAGTAGTAGTATCTAGAACCGGAAGCCGAGATCCGCCGTCACGGTGAACCCGTCCAGCTTGATATCCGTGCCACCCCAGGACGGCCTGGCCCAAAGGTATCTCCCCTCGACTCCCAGAAAAACGTTTTGCGTAACGTTGAAGTTCACCCCGGCCCCGGCATGAAGCCCGAAGACGGTTTCCGTGGAATCGAGGGCCTCGTCGACTGTTCCGGATACATCGGTTCCCGTGATGTAACCTCCGATCCCGAACTCGCCATACGGCTCGATCGATCCGATCGGAAAGAGAACCTTCCCGGTCAGGGTCAGGGGGACAACCTTGAACTTCGTTTCACCGGCCGGTACCGCGGCGGAGGCCTTGCTCTCGAAGTATCCGGCTCCCAGTTCCAAGGCGAACATGGGCATGAAGTAATGTCCGTACGCAATCTCCGCTACGAACCCGTCGTCATGGTTGAAATGCTGACCATGAAGGTCGAAATCGTTGCTGGGCGAGTAGAGCCCTCCCTTGAGCACCACGTAGTTCGATGGGTACTCCGCCAGGGAGACCGAGGGCGCGATGCCGATCAGGGCGACAGCGAGAACCAGGAAAAGTGCAATTGCGGTTTTCCTCATTTTTTCCTCCGTTTCACATCGGAAAGATTGATTTCCAAAGTGCCGACCCCAAACTCTTCATAAGTACAAGAAGCAGCGCCTCCCAGGGACCTGCCGCAGGGAAACACCCTCGCTACACGACCTTTCGACCTTGAATAACATTGATCAGCACCACCACGATCGCGAAGACCAGGAGAATGTGAACGAATCCGCCCATCGTGTACGAAGTGACCAAACCTGCCGCCCAGAGGACAAGCAAAATGACGGCTATGGTCCAGAGCATTTTTCCTCACCTCCCTCGTGGTCCAGCAACAAGCGTTCGAAAAGAACTGGAATATACGAAACTACATCGTCGCGCAGTCCCTGGTCCGCCCTGATCTTTGGTCTTCCTGCCGTAATCCACGCGATAGACCGTGACCGCTCCCACATGTCCTCCTGTCTCCCTCGTCCTTCAACCGGTAGGCGCACGCATTCCTCGGATTACATACACGGTAATGCTGCCCGCCAGACTTCGGTATCGGCGTCTGTCCGAAACGCGAGTCGCCGTTTGTCTGAATCTAGGGCAGGTGTTTGTCCTATGGTTCAGAACTTCGTTGTCGACCGGGGGAGTGTTGCCCCTGGGGCTTACTGGCGAGTAAAGGCGATCCTTCTGTCAAGGGAGATTTCCGTAGGCTTCCCAGGATCTTGGACACAAATGGGACACTTGGAAACGTGGCAGACCGCGACCTCCAGTCCGAGGCCGCTCGAAAATAATGTATACTGAGTCCGACTCTCGCAGGACGAGGTGACTTTTCATGGAGATCGCTCCCCGCATCACGGTGGACGAAAAGGTTCGGTTCGGCAAACCGGTGATCAAGGGAACTCGTGTTCCAGTGGACCTTATCTTGGGGAAACTGGCGGGCGGGATGACCTACGAAGATGTCATGGTCGAGTACGACCTCGCACGGGAAGACATCCTGGCCGCCTTGAATTACGCGGCGAAATCTTTGTCGGAAGAAAAGATCCGGGCCATCGGCTGAGCCTCGTGATATTCGTCATCGACGAAGACCTGCCGCGTTCCACCGCGAAGATCCTGAGAGCGAAGGGATTCGAGGTCTACGATATTCGGGACCACGGCTTCCGCGGCCAAGCAGACGAAGAAATTCTTTCCTTCGCCACGCTGAAAAAAGCCATCTTGATCACCGGACGTCGGAACTCAACGCTCAGATCCTCGGCGTCGCCATCGTACCAAAGGCAAATCGTATTCTTTGCTTGCTTATTCATGTCGCCCCTCCGGATGAATCTCAGACCTCTCGCGGTAAATTAGATTCGGTCAATCCACCCAAGGTTCGACACGAACTCCCCTCCATAAGCCGATCAATGACGGGATAGATGCGAATGCTTTCGGCTTCATGTGAAGACCTACGGGGCATCGGGGATGCCCTCGGAGGAGATGATTGGTGACGCGCTGAGGGAAACAATGCGGAGCGCTTGTTAACCAATTATCCTACGAGCCACTTTTTGGCCACTCGGACCATTTTCACAAAAAAAGGGAACCTGGCACTAGGCCAAATTCCCCTAAGCTATTGCGATGGTGCCGAAGGCGGGATTTGACCGATGAGGCTCCGGCCAGCCAGGCCTGCGCCCTCCCGGCCGGCTCGCCCACCTGACGCGCTCCCGTGCGTCGCGCTTTTCCTCCTACCCGTCGGCGGCGGGCTCGCGTTCAAATCCCGGTTAAGCACCATGACGCATTAAAAAAGGGAGCACCGGTTGTGGCCGGGCTCCCTTTGGTAGCGTCATGGTGCCGAAGGC
>JAUXSD010000224.1 GCA_030681525.1 Solirubrobacteraceae bacterium | reverse complement strand
GCCGCGGTCGAGAACGCGCCGCCCGTCGACGCCGCCGACGTCCTCGGCGAATGGCTGGCGGACGCGCTCGGCGCGTGCGAGGTCTCGTTTCTCGTCGTGGACTTCAGCGGGCGCGCGCTCGTGCGCCTCGGCCACGCGGGCGCGGCGGCCGCCACGCGCACGCAGGGACGGGAGACCGCCGAGCGGGTGCCGCTGGCCGACAGCCCGCACGGGCTGGCGCTGCGAAACCAGGTCGTGGAGATCGAGGCCGGCGACGGCGAGTGGCGCCTGTTCGCGCCGGTGACCAACCGCGGGGAGGCGATCGGCGTCCTCGAGCTGACGCTTGCGGCGCGCCCGGGCGAGCAGACGCTGGCCGACGTCGCGCTGGCCGCGCACGCGCTCGCCTACGTCGTGATCGCCAACCGCCGGTTCACCGACCTCTTCGACTGGGGGCAGCGCTCCGTCCGGTTGTCGCTGGCGGCCGAGATCCAGCACCGCCTGCTGCCGGGCGCGTTCACCTGCGAGGGCGGGCAGTTCACGCTGGCGGCGTGGCTGGAGCCCGCCGGCGAGATCGCCGGGGACAGCTTCGACTTCGCGATCGAGCGCGACACGCTGCACCTGTCGATGTCCGACGCGCGCGGCCACGCGGTCGGCGCCTCGATCCTGGCGACGCTGCTCGTGGGCGCGCTGCGCAACGCGCGCCGCGCCGGCGTCGGGCTGGGCGAGCAGGCGCGCCGGGCCAACGCGGGGCTCGGCGAGCACGTGCAGTGGTCGGACTTCGTGACCGCACAGGTCGCGCGCATCGACCTGCGCAGCGGCACCGCCGGCATCGTCAACGCCGGCCACGAGCCGCCGCTGCGCCTGCGCGGCGGCCGCGTCGAGACGATCGAGCTGCGCGCCGACCCGCCGTTCGGCATGTTCCGCGACCACCCCTATCGCGTGCAGGAGCTGCCGTTGCAGGCCGGCGACCGGCTCATGTTCCTGACCGACGGGATGCTGGAGCGCAACGCCGCCAACGTCGACATCCGCTCGCTCATGATCGAGGGCGCGCAGATGCATCCGCGCGAGGCCGTCCAGCACGTCGTGCTCGCGCTGCTCGGGGCCGCCGGCGGCGACCTCAAGGACGACGCGACCGCGATGTGCGTCGACTGGCACGGTGGCGCGCCGCGCGACCGCGCGACCGACGCCGGCGCGAACGTCTGACGCGTCAAGCGCCGGTGTCGCCGGGCGCCGGCAGCCCGTGCCGCTGCGCGATGCGCTCGAGCTCCTGCGGGGTGCCGGCCATGATCGTGCGGGCGTGCTCGGTGACGAGCGCGATCGGCCAGTCCCACCACGCCGCGCGCAGCAGCCGGGCGACGTCCGCCTCGCCGAAGCGGTGGCGGATGAGGCGGGCGGGGTTGCCGGCGACGACCGCGTAGGGCGGCACGTCGGCGGTCACGACGCTCGCCGCGGCGACCACCGCGCCGTGCCCGATCCGCACGCCCGGCAGCACGAGCGCCTGGTAGCCGAGCCAGACGTCGTGGCCGACGATCGTGTCACCCCGGCTGGGCGCGCCCATCACGAGGTCCATCGTGCCCGCCGCCCAGGGCTCGCCGAAGATGCCGAACGGAAACGTCGACGGCCCGAGGTCGGCGTGGTTGGCGCCCGGCATGAGAAACCGCACGCCCGCCGCGATCGCGCAGAAGCGGCCGATGACGAGCCGCTCCGGGCCGAAGCCGTAGAGCACCGCGCGGCGCTCGAACCCCAGCGGGTCGTCGGGGTCGTCGTAGTACGTGTACTCGCCGACCTCGATCCGCGGGTCCTCGACGACCGCTCTGAGGAAGACGACGCGTTGCTGGCCGGCCACCGGATGCAGGCGCGCCGGGTCCGGGGAAGCGGGGTCGGCGTCCGGCCGCTGAAACCGCGCGCGCCAGCGCGGCGGCACGCCGGTGCCGCGGATCGCCTCGATCTCGACGGCCCGCAGCCCCTCGCTCGCGAACGACTCGACCTCGGCCCGGGTCAGGGGCCACGGCGGGCCGTCGGGCGTGCCGGCGGCCGCGTCGCGTGCGGTGGCGACGACGAGCAGCGTCCCGCCCGGCGCGACCATTCGCGCGACGTTCGCGATCGCGTCGGCGTGAAACTGCGGCGGCATCGACTGCACGGTCAGGCTCTCGAGCACGAGGTCGAACGCGTGGTGCCATGAGGGCGGCGGCTCGAGCAGGTTCGCCACCTCGTAGCGCACGGGTGAATCGGGAAAGCGCTCCCGCGTGGAGGCGATCGCCGTCGGCGACACGTCGAAGGCGACGACGGCGAAGCCGCGCTCGGCGAGCAGCTCGGCGTCGGGGCCGAGGCCGCTGCCGACGACGAGCGCCGAGCGGCCCGCGCCGTCGACGTCAGCGGCCCACTCGGCGACGAGCGGGTGCGGCGCGCCGCGGTCCCACGGCACGGCGTCCTGTCCCGCCGCGGCCGCGACGTAGAGCGGCTCGAAGAACCCGACCGGATCGACGTCGTCCGTGCCCATGGGCCCGAGCCTACGCGAGCGCCCGACCGACCTTCGCCAGACCGTGCCGCGCGCGGCGCGGTGCCATGCTGCGCCGATGCGCCACCCCCTCTCGATCGCAGCCGCCGTCTCGCTCGCGCTGCTTGCGGCGATCCCGGCCGCCGCGGCGCTCCGCAGCGAGCACACGCTGACGCTCAAGCTCTCGGCCAAGACCCCGAAGAAGTCGACCGGCGCGACGATCCGGACCTCGCGCACGATCATGCCGCCGGCGCTGCGCGTGACGAGGATCGTCTTCGCGCTGCCGGCCGGAACGCGGTTCAACACCGCCGCGGCGACGCGCTGCAGCGTCGCCACGCTGCAGGCGCAGGGGGCGGCGGGCTGCCCGGCCGGCAGCGCGATCGGCGACGGGACCGCGGCGGCGATCACCGGCACGCCGCTGGATCCGATCCGCCAGAACGTCGCCGTCTACGCGACCGCGACCGGGCTGGCCGCGATCCTCACGGGCCTGGGGACGGCGGTCCTCCCGCTCAGGCTCAAGGACAACAGGATCACGGCGGATCTGCCGCGCCTCTGCCGCCCGCCCGGCACCCTCGCCGACGGCTGCGCCAGCGGCGACATCCTGCTCCAGGCGCTCGACATCACCCTCGACGCGAAGTCCAAGGGCTCCGGATCGAAGCTCAAGCGGCTCATCACGACACCCGCGAGGTGCGTCGGCGGCCGGTGGCGCAGCAGCGCGACCTACACGTTCGCCAACGGCGACACCGAGGTGCGCCGCAGCAGCACGAGCTGCCGTCGCGGCTAGACGAGCAGCACGATCGCCACGCTGACGCCGTAGGCGACGACCACGGCGCGCAGCACGGCCGCGGGCAGGCGCCGCGCGACGCTCACGCCGGCGGCGCCGCCGAGCAGGCAGGTGACCCCGACGATCGCCGCCGCGTCCCAGGCGACGGGGCCGAAGACCGCGAACGCGGCGGCGCCCACGACGGCGACGAGCAGCGACAGCACGCCCTTGAGCGCGTTGAGGCGCTGCAGCCCGTCGTCGACGAAGACGCCGAGGATCGCCAGCAGCATGATCCCGAGGCCGGCCCCGAAGTAGCCGCCGTACACGGTGGCGGCGAACAGCGCCGCGTGCAGTCCGAGCGGGGCGGGTGCGGTGCGGCGGGCACGCACCGCGGCGGCGACGCGCGGCTGGGCGGCGAGCAGCCCGCAGGCGGCGAGGATGAGCCACGGGACGATCGCCTCGAACACGGCGGCCGGGCTGACGAGCAGCAGCGCCGCGCCGACCGCCGCACCGGCCGTGCTCGTCGCGGCCAGCGCGCGGATCCGCCCGCGCTGCCCGGCGAGCTCGCGGCGGTAGGCCAGCGAGCCGCCGACGTAGCCCGGCAGCACCGCGATCGCGTTCGTGACGTTGGCGGTGACGCTGGGATAGCCCGCCGCCAGCAGCGCCGGGAACGTGATGAGCGAGCCGCCGCCGGCGACGGCGTTGACGACCCCGGCGCCGAGGCCGGCGCCGGCGAGGAGCGCGGCGGTGCCGGCGTCCATGGTCGGGCTCAGGCCGCCGGCGGACCGGCGGGGTCAGCCATCGAGCTCGGCGAGCGGCCGCGCGGGAACTCCGCCCACGTGCGCGCCCGGCGCCACGTCGCGGGTCACGACGGCGTGCGGGCCGACGACCGCGCCGGCCCCGACGGTCACGCCGCGCAGCACACCCGAGCCCAGCCCGATCCGCGCGCGCTCGCCGATGACGATCGGCGTGGCGACGAGCGGCTGCGCACGGATCGGCAGCTCGACGTCGTCGATGACGTGGTCGAAGTCCACGAGCACGGCGCCGTCCTCGAGCCACGCGCCGGCGCCGACGATGAGGCCCGCGTGCGCGACGAACGTGCAGCGCTCACCGAGCCGCACGCCGGCGCCCAGCTCGACGCGGCCCTGCTGCACGACGATCCGCGTGCGCTCCCCGATCCGGCAGCCGTCGCCGATGACCAGCCGCGCGCCGGCGCCCACCCGAAACTCGACGTTCCGGCCGACCGTGACGTCGCGCCCGGCCTGCACGCCGGGGGTGCGCAGCACGCTGCGCGCGGTTCGCAGGAGCGCCATGGCCCGCATGCTACGCCGCGGGATACGGGCGGTTGGCGCGGGCAGTCCCGAACCTGCGCGTTGCCTCCTCCCGCCGCGGTCAGCGCGCGCCGCCACCGGCACGCGTCGGGACGCAGCCCCTCCGCCCGCCGTTTCAGCGCGGCGGGACGATCCGCTCGCGCGCCCGCCGCGCGAGGTTGCGCGCGACCGCGCGGGCGTGGGCCGGGACGTAGCGCGCGTCGTGTCCGCGACGGTCGCGGACGAGCTCGGAGGGCAGCATCGCGCACCCCAGCGCGCGCGCCGCCCGGTCGGCCATCTCGACCTGGCCCAGCGGCGTCGGGTGCACGACGTCGGGCTGCACGTGCGTCCAGCCGCCGAAGTCCGCCAGGTCGGCGACGACCGCGCCATGCTGCGCGGCGACGCGGCGCACGGCGGCGTTGGCGGCGGCCGGCTTGGGCGCCGAGGTGGGGCGGCCGAGATCCTCGGGCAGCGTGAGCATGAGCAGGCGAGCCGAGCGCGCCGCCAGGGCGGCCGCGACCGCGTCGAGGTCGCGCTCGTAGGCGGCGGCGTCGAAGGCCGACGAGCGCACGTCGTTGACGCCCGCGTAGAGCGTCGCGACGTCGTAGGCGAAGCGCACGCGCGGCAACTGCTCGCGCAGGACGTCGGCGGTCGTCGCGCCGTTGAAGGCATACGACGTGTAGGCCAGGTCGAGCGCCCTGGCCAGCCACTGCGCCCACGACAGCGGCGTGATGCCCAGCGCCATCGAGCCCTCGCCGGCCGTGATGCTGTCGCCGAGGGCGATGACGCCCTTGCGGCAGGCGTCCGGCTGTCCGGCGTCGCTCAACGCGGCTTGCGCCCCGCGATCATCAGGTTGTAGAAGACCTGCGGGGGCAGGCGTCCCTCCAGCAGCGCGACGTCGACGCGCTGCAGCGCCAGGTAGCCGCGAAACGCGTACTGGCGCCAGAGCCACGGGATGTCCTCCGGCACCGCGGTCGCCTCGAGCGTGCGGTTCATCCAGCCAAACCAGTTGGCCAGCAGCTCCTCGCCGCGCACGCGGACGTCCTCGAAGCCCGCGCCGCGCGCCCAAGCGCCGACCTCGTCGGGCGTGAAGGCGTGCACGTCGACGAACGCTTCGAGCGCCTCGCCGTCGCGGTCGCCGGGTTCGCTCGGCCACTCCTCGCCGGTGTCGGGGAACGCATGCCCGTCGATCGGGCGGGCGCGCATGAGCTTGCGCCACAAGGGCGCGGTCCGCAGCGCGGCGCGCTTGGGATAGGCGGCGATCCGGTCGCCGGTCTGCGACGGCTCGCCGGCGAAGAGAAACTCGCCGCCGGGGCGCAGCACGCGCCGGAACTCGGCGAACGCGCGGTCGAGGTGGGGGATGTGGTGCAGAACCGCGTGGCCGAGCACGAGGTCGAAGGAGTCGTCGTCGAACGGCAGGTCCTCGGCGTCGCAGGCGACGGTCTCGACGCGGACGCCGATGCGCCGCGCGTTGGCCTGCAGCGCCTCGAGCATGCCGGGCGAGATGTCGGTTGCGACGGCCTCGCGGACGACGCCGTCCTGCAGCATGTTCAGCGAGAAGTAGCCCGTCCCGGCGCCGATCTCCAGCGAGCGGCCGAAGGTCGGCAGCGGCTTGCCGAGCAGCTTGTGGAGCTTGCCGCGGACCTGGTGTCGGCCGATCTCGCCGTAGTCGACACCCCACTTCGTGTCGTAGTGCTCGGCCGCCGCATCGTGGTAGCGCGTGTTGACGTCGCGGATCGCCTCCGCGCTGGCGGGAGCAGCCATCGCGGCGGCAGTCTATTGCGCTCTTCGCGCCGCAACCGCCCGGCGCGAGCGCTCGTCAGGTCCCGAGCGCGGCCTGGTTGGGGATGGCGGCCATGAGCAGCAGGCCGCCGTCGACGACGAACGAGGCGCCCGTCGTGTACGACGCCTCGGGCGAGGCGAGGTGGGCGATCGTCTCCGCGACCTCGCGCGCGTCGCCGGGCCGCCCAGCGGGAATGTCGGGGCGCTCGCGGGTGTGGGGATCGACGTCCTCGTTGCCGGTCATCTCCGTCGCGATCTCGCCGGGCGCGACGGAGTTGACCGTGATCCCGTGCTCGGCGAGCTCGAGCGCCATGACCTTCGTCACCCCGCCCAGGCCGTGCTTGGCGGCCACGTAGGCGACCGCCGTGCGCAGCGGGACGTGCTCATGGACCGACGTCACGTTGACGATCCGGCCGCCGCGGCCCGCGGCGACCATCCGCCGCGCGGCGGCCTGGGCGATGAAGAAGGCGCCGACCAGGTCGGTGTCGAGCACGTTGCGCCACTCGTCGAGCGTGACGTCGAGCACCGAGCTCTGGTGTCCGGTGCCCGCGTTGTTGATGAGCACGTCGACGCCGCCCAGCGCGTCCGCCAGCTCGTCGACGACCGCCGCCGCCTCCTGCGGGCGCGACGCGTCGAGGCGCGCGACGGCGGCCTGCCGGCCGAGCTCGCGCACCTCCCGCGCGGTCTCGAGCGCGCCCGCCTCGTCGCTGTGCCAGGTGATGCCGACGTCGAGCCCGCGGCGGGCCAGCGCCACGGCGGTGGCGCGGCCGATGCCCGAGTCCGAGCCGGTGACGATCGCGGTGGTGAAGGTCATCGCCTGGGGATACCCGGTCACGGGCGCGACAATGGCGCGGTGCGCGAGCTGGAGACCGAACGCCTGCTGCTGCGGCGCTGGCGCGCCGGCGACCGCGCGCCGTTCGCCGCGCTGAACGCCGATCCCGAGGTCATGCGCCACTTCCCCGAGCGGCTCACGCGGCGCCAGAGCGACGGGCTCGCCGACCGCATCGAGCTGGCGATGGAGCGCCAGGGTTGGGGGCTGTGGGCGATGGAGGACCGCGCGACCGGCCGCTTCATCGGCTTCACGGGGCTCGCGCGCCCGGGCTTTCAGGCGCCGTTCATGCCGGCCGTCGAGATCGGCTGGCGCCTGGAGCGGGCGGCCTGGGGCCACGGCTTCGCCAGCGAGGCGGCCTGCGCGGCCGCGCAGTTCGCGTTCGACGAGCTCGCCCTGGAGGAGATCGTGTCGCTGGCGGTCATCGCCAACGACCGCTCGCGCGCGGTCATGCGGCGCCTGGGCATGACCCACGACCCCGCCGACGACTTCGACCACCCGCTCGTCGAGCAGCCCCACCTGCGCCGCCACGTGCTGTACCGGCTGTCCGCGGCGCGGTGGTGGGCGACGGTCGACTAGGTCAGCCGCCCGGCCTCCTCGGTCGCCGCCCGCAGCCGCTTGGCGTGCTCCTGCGTCAGCGCGCCCGGCGCCATCCGCCAGCGCCAGGACCCGGTCGCCCGCCCGGGGATGTTCATCCGCGCCGCGCTGCCCAGGCCGAGCACGTCCTGGGCCTGGATCATCGCCAGCCGCGCCGGTGAGGAGTAGGCCAGGCGGATGATCGACCACCACGGTTCGGGCTCCTGCACGCCCGCCGTCTCGATCGCCGCGACGGCCGCCGCGCGGGTCGCGTCGGGCAACTCGTCCCACCAGCCACGCAGGGTGTTCGTGTCGTGCGTGCCGGTGTAGACGACGCTGTCGGTCTCGTGGTGCTCGAGGCGGTGCGGCCCGTGCGGGTCGTCGGGGTCGAAGCCGAACTGCATGACGACCATGCCGGGAAAGCCGAGCGTCCGGCGCAGGCGCGTGACCGGCTCGGTGATGACGCCGAGGTCCTCGGCGATGACCGGTAGCTCGCCGAGCTCGCGGGCGGCGGCGTCGAACACCGCGCGGCCGGGTCCGCGCCGCCAGCGTCCGCCGCGCGCGTCGGTCGCGTCCTCGGGGACCGCCCAGTAGGCCACGAAGCCGCGGAAGTGGTCGATCCGGGTGACGTCGAACATCGCGAACGTGCGCCGCAGCCGCTCGGTCCACCAGCGGTAGTCGCGGCGTTGCAGCGCCGGCCAGTCGTACAGCGGGTTGCCCCACAGCTGGCCGGTCTCGCTCAGGGCGTCGGGCGGCACCCCGGCCACCTCGCCGCCGCGGAAGATCTCCGGATGCGCGCGGTGGTCGGCGCTGCCGGGCGCGACGTAGATCGGCACGTCGCCGATGAGCCGCACGCCGCGCTCGTGGGCGTAGACGCGCAGCGCGCCCCACTCGCGCGCGAAGCGGACCTGGTCGGCGACCGCGCGACGGCCGCCCGCGACCGCCTCCCAGCCGGCGATCCAGAAGGACTCGGCGGCGCGAAACGCCTCGATATCGTCATCGGAGACGGGCGCCGCGGGATCGGCCAGCAGGCCGCGCCACGCGGCGAACGCCGACGCCGCCTTGTAGGGCGAGCGGGCGCGGTCCGGTGGACCGAGCGGCAGCATCTGCCACCACGACTGGCCGGCGTCGCCGAGCCAGTCGACGAAGCGGTAGGCGTCGTCGCCGAGCCGCCCCGCCGCCAGGCTGGTCGGGTGCAGCTGAACGCCTGCCGAGCGCTGGGGAAGCTGTGCCGTCACGTTACGAACCGCCGGAAACGGAGAGAGTGTCAGGGAATGCCCTTGCCCAGGAACGCCAAACCGCCGCCGCGGATCCAGATCGGAAACCCGGCGCCGATGATCGACTGCGGTCGCTACGCGGCCAAGCGGACCGTCGGCGACGACATCACGGTGAGCGCGGACATCTTCGCCGACGGCCACGACGTGCTGCGCGCCGTCGTGCGCTCCCAGGCCCCGGGCTCGCGCAAGGCGGTCGAGAACCCGATGCAGCGCATCGACGCGCAGGTCGCGGGCGACCGCTGGGCGGGCACGTTCCACGTCGATCGGCTGGGCCGCCACACGTGGACGATCGAGGCCTGGAGCGACGCGTTCGCCAGCTGGCGCGAGGAGATCCGCCGCAAGATCGATGCCGGCCAGACGGACCTCTCCGGCGAGCTCTCCGAGGGCGAGGTGCTGCTCGAGCAGGCCGCGGCCCGCGCGAAGAAGGGCCCCGACCGCCAGCACATCGAGCGCGCGCTCGCCTGCCTGCGCGACGACAACGCCAGCGCCGAGATCGCGCTCGAGCCCGAGCTCTGCGAGATCATCGAGCGCTACCCGGACCGCAGCCGCGCGACGACGATGGATGCGACGCTGACCGTCGAGGTCGACCGCGTGCGGGCCCGCGCCGGCGCCTGGTATGAGCTCTTCCCGCGGTCGTGGGGCGGCTTCGCCGGCGTCGAGCAGGTCATCCCGGAGCTGGCCGAGCTGGGCTTCGACGTCCTGTACCTGCCGCCGATCCACCCGATCGGCCTGACGAACCGCAAGGGCATGAACAACACGCTCACCGCGGCGCCCGGCGATCCCGGCTCGCCGTGGGCGATCGGCGACGCGACCGGCGGGCACACGGCGATCCACCCCGACCTCGGCACGATCGAGGAGTTCGACTCGCTCGTCGCGACCGCCAACCAGCACGGCATCGACATCGCGCTGGACTTCGCGATCCAGTGCTCGGCCGACCACCCCTGGCTGACCGAGCATCCGGAGTGGTTCAACCGCCGCCCCGACGGCACCCTGAAGTACGCCGAGAACCCGCCCAAGAAGTACCAGGACATCTACAACGTCAACTGGGAGTCCGAGGACTGGCGCGGGCTGTGGAACGCGCTGCGCGACGTCGTCGCCTACTGGGCCGACCACGGCGTCAAGGTCTTTCGCGTCGACAACCCCCACACGAAGCCGCTGGCGTTCTGGGAGTGGCTCATCGCCGAGCTGCGCAGGAAACACCCCGAGCTGATCTTCCTCGCGGAGGCCTTCACGCGGGCGGCGATGATGCGCCAGCTCGCCAAGGTCGGCTTCAACCAGTCCTACACGTACTTCACGTGGAAGAGCTCCAAGTGGGAGCTGACCGACTACGTGACCGAGCTGGCGACGAGCGGCATGCAGGACTACTACCGGCCGAACTTCTTCGTCAACACGCCCGACATCCTCACCGAGGAGCTGCAGCAGGGCGGCCCGCCGAAGTTCGCCAGCCGGCTCGTGCTGGCCGCGACGCTGAGCCCGACGTACGGCATCTACTCGGGCTTCGAGAGCTTCGAGCGCGTGCCGGTCCGGCCCGGCAGCGAGGAGTACGACCACTCCGAGAAGTACGAGGTCAAGCAGCGCTCGCTCGACGGCCCGCTGCTGTCGCTCATCGAGCGCATCAACACGATCCGCCGCGAGAACCCGGCCTTCGAGCAACTCGACAACATCCAGTTCCTCACGACCGAGAACGACGCGCTGATCGCCTACGCCAAGCGCACCGGCGACAACACCGTCATCACCGTCGTCACGCTCGATCCGGTCGCCGCCCAGGAAGGAGTGGTCGTCGTGCCCTACGGGCTCGGCCTCGCGCCGGTCTTCACCGTCACCGACCTGCTGTCGGGGGAGAGCTTCGACTGGCGCATGGGCCGCAACTTCGTGCGCCTGGACCCCTATCGCGTCGCGCACCTGCTCCGCGTCACATGAGCGCCGCACAGAACTGGTTTGAGTCGGATCCGCTGTGGTTCAAGACCGCGCTGTTCTACGAGATCCACCTGCGCGGCTTCTACGACGGCACGGGCGACGGCCACGGCGACTTCCGCGGGCTGACCGACAAGCTCGACTACCTGCAGTGGCTGGGCGTCGACGTCATCTGGCTGCTGCCGATGTACCCGTCGCCGATGCGCGACGGCGGCTACGACATCGCCGACTTCTACGGCGTGCACGAGGACTACGGGACGATGGACGACGTCCGCGCGTTCATCGGCGCCGCCCACGAGCGCGGCATCCGCGTCATCGCCGACCTCGTCATGAACCACACGTCGAGCGACTGCCAGTGGTTTCAGGAGGCGCGCTCGAGCCCCGACAACCCCAAGCGCGACTGGTACGTGTGGTCCGACGACCCGACGCTGTACGCCGACGCGCGGATCATCTTCATCGACACCGAGACGTCGAACTGGACCTGGGACGACAAGGCGGGTCAGTACTACTGGCATCGCTTCTTTCATCACCAGCCCGACCTGAACTACGACAACCCCGAGGTGCAGGAGGCGATGCTCGACGTCCTGCGCTTCTGGCTGGACGCGGGCCTGGACGGGTTTCGGCTCGACGCCGTGCCGTACCTCTACGAGCGCGAGGGCACGAACTGCGAGAACCTCGACGAGACGCACGAGTTCCTCAAGGTCGTGCGCAAGACGGTCGACGACGAGTACCCCGACCGCGTGCTGCTCGCCGAGGCCAACCAGTGGCCGGCCGACGTCGTGGAGTACTTCGGCGACGGCGACGAGTGCCACATGGCCTTCCACTTCCCGGTCATGCCGCGGATGTTCATGTCCCTGCGCCGCGAGGAGGCGACGCCGATCCTCGAGATCCTGGCCCAGACGCCGCACATCCCGCAGAACTGCCAGTGGGGCCTGTTTCTGCGCAACCACGACGAGCTGACGCTCGAGATGGTCACCGACGAGGAACGCGACTACATGTACGCCGAGTACGCCAAGGACCCGCGGATGAAGCTCAACCTCGGCATCCGCCGGCGCCTGGCGCCGCTCATGGACGGCGGCCGCGACGAGATCGAGTTGCTGCACGCGATGCTCTTCAGCCTCCCGGGTTCACCGGTCCTGTACTACGGGGACGAGATCGCCATGGGCGACAACGTCTACCTCGGCGACCGCGACGGCGTGCGCACGCCGATGCAGTGGACCGGCGACCGCAACGGCGGGTTCTCCCGCGCGGACTTCGCCCAGCTCTACGCCCCTCCGTTGATGGACCCCGTCTACGGCTACCAGGCCGTCAACGTCGAGGCCCAGCTGCGCACCCCAAGCTCGCTGCTGCGATGGCTGCGGCGCTTCATCGCGCTGCGCAAGGAACACCCCGTGTTCGGCCTCGGCTCCTTCGAGGCGCTGACGCCCGCCAACCCGAAGATCTTCGCCTGCATCCGCACGTACGAGGACGATGTCGTGCTGTGCGTCCACAACGTCGCGCGGTCGGCGCAGGCCGTCGAGCTCGACCTGAGCTGGTACAACGGCCGCCGGCCGGTCGAGATGTTCGGGCGCACGGCGTTTCCGCGGATCGGCGAGCTGCCCTACCTGCTGACCCTCGCCCCGCGCGGGTTCTTCTGGTTCACGCTTGAGGAGGACGCCGAGTGAGCTTGCCCGACCACATCGACCGCCCGCTCGAGGAGTGGGTCTGCGAGCAGCGCTGGTTTGCCTCCAAGTCGCGCGAGATCGCCTCGGTCACGGTGCTCGAGCGCATCGCGCTCAGCGAGTCGCCGGCGCTCGGCATCGAGCTCGTCGAGACGCGCTTCCAGGCCGGCACGCACGAGCTCTACCAGCTGCTGCCCGGCGAGGACGGCGGCCTGCGCCAGCTCGCCGCCATGCTCGGCGCCGAGACGACCGTCGACGGCGTCTCCTTCCACGGCGGCCTGGAGCCGACGGGCGAGATCCGCGCGATGGGCGCCGAGCAGTCCAACTCGTCGATCGTCTTCGGCGAGGAGCAGGTGCTCAAGGTCTTTCGCCGCGTCGAGCCGGGTCTGCACCCGGAGCTCGAGATGCTGCGCTTCCTATCGGAGCGGGGCTTTGGCAACATCGCCACGCTGACCGGCTGGTATGACTACTCCGGCGAGCTCATGCAGGCGACGCTCGGGATCATGCAGGAGTTCATCGGTGGCGCCCACGACGGCTGGGAGCTGGCGCTCGACGATCCGCAGGGCGTGCTCGCGCGGATCCCCGAGCTCGGCGCGGCGACCGGCGAGATGCACAGCGTGCTCGCCTCCGACACGACCGACCACGCGTTCGCGCCGGAGGAGCCCAGCGCCGAGGCGCTGTCGCTGCTGACCGCGACGATCGACGAGCAGATCGAGCAGGTCTTCCTCGACCTGCCGGCCGACTCGCCCGCGCTCGCGCCGATCGCCGGCCGCGGCGAGGAGGTGCGCGACCGGCTGCAGGCGATGTCGCACGTCGGCGTCGGCGGCCGGCTCATCCGCCACCACGGCGACTACCACCTCGGCCAGACCATGCTGCGCGACGCGGGCTGGATCATCCTCGACTTCGAGGGCGAGCCGGCGCGGTCGCTGCTCGAGCGCCGCCGCAAGCGCTCGCCGCTGCGCGACGTCGCCGGGATGCTGCGCTCGTTCGCCTACGCGGCCTCGGCGTCGGAGCTGCTGCGCGGGGTTCCCGCGCCGGAGGGCTGGGAGGACGCCGCGCGCAGCGCCTTCCTGGAGGCGTACATGGAGACCGTCGATCCGTCGCTGCTGCCGGCCGGCCGGCCGGCGACCGACAAGCTGCTGGCGATCTTCGAGCTCGAGAAGGCGGTCTACGAACTGCGCTACGAGCTCAATAACCGCCCGGACTGGGTGGCGATCCCGGTTGCCGGGATCGCCCGACTGCTGCAAGAGGACGACGATGACCAATAACGCCTCCGTGAGCACCGCAGAGCTCGACCGGCTGGTCGCCCGCGACCACCACGACCCGCACGCGATCCTGGGGGCGCATGCATCCCCGGGCGGGGTGATGGTCCGCGCGCTGCACCCGGCCGCCGCGGGCGTCGTCGTGCTGCCCGACGGCATCGAGCTCGCGCGCGTCCATCCGGCCGGCCTGTTCGAGGGCGAGGTGCCGGGCGCGCTGCCGCACGCGTACGAGCTGGAGGTGCGCTATCCCGACGGAGGCACCTGGGTCACGCACGATCCCTACCGCTTCGCGCCGACGCTGTCGGACATGGACGAGCACCTCTTCCGCGAGGGCCGCCACGAGCAGCTGTGGTCGAAGATGGGCGCGCACCCGCGCGAGGTCGAGGGCGTCCACGGCACGTCATTCGCCGTGTGGGCGCCGGCGGCACGGTCGGTCTCGGTCGTGGGCGACTTCAACTTCTGGGACGGGCGCCTGCACATGATGCGGACCCTCGGTGGGTCGGGCATATGGGAGATCTTCATTCCCGCTGTCGGCGATGGCGCCCGCTACAAGTTCGAGATCCGCGCGCAGTCCGGCGAGATGCTGCTCAAGGCCGACCCGTTCGCCTTCCAGACCGAGCTGCCGCCGCAGACGGCGTCGATCGTGCACGCCTCCTCCTACACGTGGAACGACGCCGACTACCTCGACGCCCGCGCGCAGGGCACGCCGCTGGCGAAGCCGGTGTCGACGTACGAGGTCCACCTCGGCTCGTGGCGGCTGAACCCGCTGGAGGACAACCGCGCGCTGACGTACCTCGAGCTCGCCGACGAGCTGGCGACGTACGTCGCCGACCTCGGCTTCACGCACGTCGAGCTGATGCCGGTCATGGCGCACCCGTTCACCGGCTCGTGGGGCTACCAGGTGACGTCGTACTATGCGCCCACCCCCCGCTTCGGCTCGCCCGACGACTTCCGGGCGTTCGTCGACCGCATGCACGAGCACGGCATCGGTGTGATCCTCGACTGGGTCCCGGCGCACTTCCCGCGCGACGCGTGGGCGCTGGCGCGCTTCGACGGCACCGCGCTCTACGAGCACGAGGACCCGCGCCGCGGCGAGCACCCCGACTGGGGCACGCTGGTCTTCAACTACGGCCGCAACGAGGTGCGCAACTTCCTGCTGGCCAACGCCCTGTTCTGGGCGCGCGAGTTTCATTGCGACGGCATCCGCGTGGACGCGGTCGCCTCGATGCTCTACCGCGACTACTCGCGCAAGGCCGGGGAGTGGGTGCCCAACGAGTTCGGCGGACGCGAGGATCTCGAGGCCGTGGCGTTCCTCAAGGAGCTCAACGAGGTCCTGCACCGCGACGAGCCGGGCGTGGTGTCCGCCGCGGAGGAATCGACCGCGTGGCCGGGAGTGTCGCGGCCGACGTACCTCGGCGGGCTGGGCTTCGGCTTCAAGTGGAACATGGGCTGGATGCACGACACGCTGGGCTACTTCCAGCAGGACCCGATCCACCGCCGCTACCACCACCACGAGCTGACGTTCGCGCTCGTCTACGCGTTCAGCGAGAACTTCATCCTGCCGCTGTCACACGACGAGGTCGTGCACGGCAAGGGCTCGCTCATCACCAAGATGCCCGGCGACCGCTGGCAGAAGTTCGCCAACCTGCGCGCGCTGTACGCGTTCATGTGGGCGCACCCCGGCAAGAAGCTCTTGTTCATGGGCCAGGAGTTCGCCCAGGAGGACGAGTGGAGCCACAGCCGCTCGCTGGACTGGCATCTGCTCGAGCAGGGCGAGCACTCCGGCGTGCAGGCGCTCGTGCGCGACCTCAACGGCGTGCTGCGCGACACGCCGGCGCTCTACGAGATCGACTTCGACCCGCGCGGCTTCTACTGGATCGAGCCCAACGACGCAGACGCCAACGTCGTCGCGTTCGCGCGCGTCGGCGAGGACCCGTC
Organism: Solirubrobacteraceae bacterium; assembly: GCA_030681525.1. Taxonomy (GTDB): domain Bacteria; phylum Actinomycetota; class Thermoleophilia; order Solirubrobacterales; family Solirubrobacteraceae; genus CADCVQ01. Next base: position 9,725 of record JAUXSD010000224.1, on the reverse strand, counting down.
GCAGGACGTGCTCGTCTGCGTCGCCAACCTCTCGCCGGTGCCGCGGCCGGGCTACCGGCTCGGGCTGCCGCGCTCGGGGCAGTGGGTCGAGGCGGTCAACACCGACTCGTCCTTCTACGGCGGCACCGACACCGGCAACCTCGGCGGCGTGCAGGCCGAGGCGCTGCCGTGGCACGGCCAGCCGTGCTCGGCCGAGGTCACGCTGCCGCCGCTGGGCGTCGTGTGGCTCGTGCCGGAGGCGCGGCAGGCGCCCTCGCCGGGCGCGGGACCGCCCGGGACCACGGCGCCTTAGGCTTAGACGCACAGTCACGCCACCCGACCTGTCGCGCGACTGCGCTCCAGACCTGCGTCGCGGCTGCGAGTTCGCTGTCAGACGTCCTGCTCGGAACGCGAAGACCGCACGGACCTTACGCCTCGTCGCGCCTCAACGGACGGCGAGCGGCCACGCCGGCGGCGCGGGCGGCGGTGCGCCGCGCGCTCACGCCGCGCTGCCGGCCGGCGACCCGACGAGCGACTTGATCTGCTGCGCGTCGAGCGTCTCGGATTCCAGGAGCGCCGCGGTGAGGCGCTCGAGCGCCATGCGCGACGCGGACAGCACCGCGTCCGCGCGCTCCTGCGCCTCCTTGACGAGCCGCCGCGCCTCGCCGTCGATCGTGCGCGCGGTGTCCTCGGAGATCGTGACGACGTAGCCGTAGTCGTCGGCGTCGGCGGCATAGCCGATCGGCCCCAGGAGATCGCTCATGCCCAGCTCGCGCACCATGTGATGGGCGATGCGGCCGACCCGCGCGAGGTCGTCCGCGGCGCTCGTGCCGCCCGAGCCGAAGACGAGCTCCTCCGCGGCCCGGCCCCCGAGCAGGATCGCCATCTCGTCGATGAGGGCCCCGCGCGACTTCGCCAGGCGGTCGTGGGTGTCGGTCAGCCACGCCCGGCCGAGCGAGCGCCCCGACGGGATGATGCTGACCATGTGCGGCAACGAGCCGTCGGGCATGGCGAGCGCCACGACGACGTGACCCGCCTCGTGGACCGCGATGACCCGCCGCTCGGCGTCCGACATCACGTGGGCCCGCGCGATGCCCATCGTCGATCGCTCCACGGCCTGCTCGAGGGTGGCCATCGAGATCACCGGCAGCCCGCGGCGCGCGCTCAGCAGCGCCGCCTCGTTCATGACGTTCGCCAGGTCGGCGCCGGAGAGCCCGCGCGTGATGCTGGCGATCGCGTCGAGATCGACGTCGGGACCCAGCCGCTTCGTGCCGATGTGGACCTGGAGGATCTCTCGGCGCCCGTTTCGGTCGGGCAGGTCGACGGTGATCTCGCGATCGAAGCGCCCCGCCCGCACGAGGGCGGGGTCGAGGATCTCGGGCCGGTTCGTCGCGGCCATGATGATGACCCCCTCGCGCTGGCGGAAGCCGTCGAGCTCCACGAGGATCTGGTTCAGCGTCTGCTCGCGCTCGCGGTGCCCGTCGCCGGCGCTGGCCTCGCGCCGCGCGCCGATCGCGTCGATCTCGTCGATGAAGACGATCGCCGGCGCCATCGCGCGCGCCTGGCTGAAGAGGTCGCGGACGCGCCCGGAGCCCTCGCCGACGTAGATCTCGGTGAACTCGGTCGCCGCCACCGACAGGAACGCCGCGTTGGACTCGCCGGCCACCGCGCGGGCGAGCAGGGTCTTGCCGACGCCGGGCGGGCCGACGAGCAGGAAGCCTCGCGGAAACCGCGCCCCCGACTGCGTGAAGCGGGTCGGATCGCGCAGGTAGTCGGTGATCTCGCGCAGCTCGGCCAGCGCCTCGCCGATGCCGGCGACGTCGTCGAACGTCACGCGCTCGGCGCCCAGCGACTGCTGGCCGATCGTCCGGTCGCGCATCGTCAGGCGCCGCTGGCGCTCCGGCGCCTCGATGATGCGCGTCAGCGCCTCCTCCAGCTCGACCTGGGAGATGTCCGTCCGGTGCGCGCGAGCGGCCAGCAGCGCGGCCTCGTTGATGACGCTCTCGAGATCGGCGCCCGTGAAGCCGATCGCGCGCCGCGCGAGCGCTGCGATGTCGATGTCCGGGGCCAGCGGCCTGCCGCGCGCGTGCACGGCGAGGATCGCCGCGCGACCGGTCTCGTCGGGACGATCGACGGACACCGTGCGATCGAAGCGCCCGGGCCGCAGCAGCGCCGCGTCGAGGTCGTCGGGGCGGTTCGTCGCGCCGATGACGATCGTGCCCTCGCCGCGCGTGAACCCGTCCATCTCGGTCAGGAGCTGGTTGAGCGCCTGCGTCTGCTCCTCGCCCGAGGATGCCGGTCCGGACTGCCGCTTGCGCGCCACCGCGTCGATCTCGTCGATGAACACGATTGCCGGCGCGTTCTCGCGTGCCTCCTTGAACAGCTCGCGCACCCGCGCGGCGCCGACCCCGACGTACATCTCGACGAAGTCCGATCCAGAGATCGAGTAGAAGGCGGCCCCCGACTCGCCGGCCAGCGCCTGGCCGAGCAGCGTCTTGCCGCAGCCCGGCGGGCCGTAGAGCAGCACGCCCTTGGGAACCCGGGCGCCGACCTGCGCGAAGCGCTGCGGGTCGACGAGGAACTCCGCCAGCTCGCGCAGCTCGGCGATCGCCGCGTCCTGCCCGGCGATGTCGGTGAAGCGCGTCGTCGTGTCGTGCTCGGTCGCCTTGCGCGCGCCGCTGCGCTGGGCGAACAGGCCGAGCCCCATCCGCTGCGCTGCCAGGAAGTAGCCCAGGACCGTGATGAGGATCAGCGTGGGCAGCAGGATCGACAGGTAGGGCAGCAGGGCCTTGCCGTACTGCTGCTCGATCGTCGTCGGGACGTCGTTGTTCGTCAGGACGTCGACCAGCGTGCCGCGCGTGGTCTCGGACTTCAGAAACGGCGTGTTGAACTCCACCTCCCGGCGCCCGGGCCGCTGGTAGGCGCCCTGCACGTAGGAGTCCTGATCGAGGATCCGCGCCCGCTTGATGTAGCCCGACTCGGCGAGCTCGACGAAATTCGAGAACCCGAGCTTGCGGCCCTCCGGGCTCGGGCGGCCCGCGACGATCACCTGGACGTAGGCGATGAGCAGGACCGCCACGATGAGGCCGGCCCAGAACCCGGGCGTGTTGAGGTGGCGCCGCGGAGCCGCCGACGAACGACGTCGCGGATTCCGGTCAGATCGGCTCACGGAGTGCCAGCCTACAGCCCCGTGACAGGCCGCCGCCACACCAGTGTGCCCGCCCTATAGTCCCTGCGTGCGCCCGGCACCCGAGCACGTCGGCTTCGCGGGCGTTCTTCGGCGCGTGCGCGGAGCGCTGCGGGGCCGCCATGGGCGGGCCCTGGCCGTCCTCGCGGTCGCGGCGGCGGGACCGGCTGCGGCGGGCGCTCACGCCGCGTCGGGAGCCGTGGAGCCGCCCGACGATCCGCTGTTTGCGCACCAGTGGAACCTGAGCGCGATCCAGATCCCCGCCGCCTGGTCGGTCTCGCGCGGCGCGGGCGCGGTCGTCGCGGTCCTCGACACCGGCGTGGCCTACGAGACGCGCGGTCCCTACCGCCGCGCGCCCGACCTCGCCGGCGCGCGGTTCGTCGCCGGCTACGACTTCGTCGACGACGACTCGCATCCCAACGACGTCGCGCCCGGCGACGACCGCCGCAGCCACGGGACGCAGATGGCGGCGATCATCGCGCAGACGGCGGGCAACGCGATCGGCGGCGCGGGAGTCGCTCCGGACGCCGCGATCATGCCGATCCGCGTGCTCGAGCCCGACCTGAGCGGCTCGGTGGCCGATGTCGCCCGCGGCCTGCGCTTCGCCGCCGACCACGGCGCCGACGTGGCGAACCTGAGCCTCTCCAGCCTGGTGCGAGAGCCCGTCGTCAGCAACGCGATCGCCTACGCCGCGGCGAAGGGCGTCACCGTCGTGGCGGCGGCCGGCAACGACGGGCACACGCCGGTGAGCTGGCCGGCCGCCGACCCCGGGGTGATCGCGGTGGGCGCCGTTGGGCGGAACCTGACCCGAGCGCCGTACTCGAACTACGGCCGGGGACTCGACCTCGTGGCGCCGGGCGGCGCGGGCGCGGACGTGCCCGAGGGCTACGGCCCGGCGGATGGCGTCGTCGCGCAGACGCTGAAGGGCGGACCGCGGCAGTTCTGCTTCTGCTTCACGGCCTCGACCTCGGCGGCGGCGGCGCAGGTCTCGGCGGTGGCCGCCCTGCTCGTCGGCTCGGGCCGGGCCACCGGACCGGCCGCTGTCCGCGCGGCGCTGCTGCGCAGCGCGCGGGACCTCGGGCGCGACGGCCGCGACGACCAGTACGGAGCGGGACTGGTCCAGGCGGCGGGCGCGCTGCGCGCGGCGACCGCCGGCGCGCGTGCACCGTCGGGATCCTCGCCGCGGACGACGACCGGCGACGGCGCGCCGGTCTCCGCGCCCCTGGCGGCGGCCGGGGGGATCGCGCTCGCGGCCCTGCTCGTGGCGCTCGGGCTCGCGATGCGGCGGCGCCGCACACGCCGTGCGGGTTGATCTGCCCAAACGGTCAGTTAAGTGGGGCTATATGACGAACGCCACTAGCACCTCTATATGTGCCGTGCGTATAGTGGCGCCGCACGAACGGAATCCCTCGGGGGGAATTGGCGAGCGCGGAGCGATCGCAATCGCCTGATAAAGGAGTCGGAATGAGGCGGAGAGTCGGACTGTTCCTGTTTATCGGGCTGGTATTGCCCCTGACTCTGGCGGCGAACGCGCATGCCCAGGGCGCGGTGCTCGAGCTCACGCCGTCATCCGGCCCTCCCGGGACGGTCATCAACGTCTCCGGCTCAGGCTTCAACGGCAGCTCGGCGACGACCGCGCCCGGCGTCCAGATCCGGCTCTCGACGCGCGACGCCGAGCCGGAAAAGACGGCGACCGTCAGCCCGCAGAACACCATCAGCGACTCTTTCCCGATCCCGGCGGGCACGGCGCCAGGCGAGTACCTGGTCCTCGCCACCCAGACGAGCATCCGGGGCGCGCACCTGTTCGGCACACCCGCCCGCGCCAAGCTGCGCGTCACCGCCGGCGCTGCCGCGGCATCCGTGCCACCCGGCCGCTCCACGAGCCAGGCCACCATCGCCGTTGGCGGCGTGCTCGTCGCCCTGATCCTTCTCGCGGGCGCCACGGTCGCCGTGCGCAGGCGGACCTCCGACAGTCCGTCCGGCAGCTAGCCGACGCGACCCGAGCTCTCAAGGTGACCCACATGAACCTTCGCAAGGCAACTCTCGCCACGATCACGGCGGCCGCGGTCCTGGCCGGTCTCGTTCCCGCGGCTCATGCCGAGCTCCGCGTCGGCCAGAACTACAACCTCGCCTCGGACTCGAGCGCCTTCCGCGCTCGCGACCAGGTCGGCCTCGCCGTCCACAACACCGACAAGACGAAGCTCGCCGCGGTGAACGCGAACTACCTCGACCTCGAGTGCGAGGCCAGCCGCAGCACGGACGGCGGCGCGACGTGGAGCGAGGCCGTTCCGCTGCTGCCGCCGGCCGGCTACAGCAAGCGGTGCGCCTTCCACCAGTCCGTCGTGTTCGGCTCCGGCGACAACGTCTACGCGATCGCCACCGCCAATCCGACGACGATCGCCCTGCCCGATTCGGCAGTGATCGTCTACAAGTCCACCAACGGGGGTCTGACCTGGAGCGAAGGCCTCGTCGCGATGCCCGGCGGACCGGGACGGGTCGACAGCAGCACCCCGCAGATCGGGCCGAGCTACCAGCGCCCGAATCTGGCGGTGGACCCTGGTACCAACGGCGTCGGCGACAAGGTCTACGCCATCGCCCGTGACTTCGTCGGCACCGGCAACAGCGGCACCGCGCCGGACTGCACGGCCTCGTGCGGTTCGGTGAAGGTCGCCGTCTCCACCAACAGCGGCTCGACGTTCGCGCCCGCGGTCAACGTGAGCCCGCCGGGCGTCAACGCCCAGGACCCGCCGGTGGGAGCGGTCAACGACGACGGCTCGCTCACGATCATCTGGCGCGAGATCGGCCGGGTCGGCTTCCTGCAGGCGACGCGTTCGGCCACCCCCGGTACGCCCGGTTCGTGGAGCGCGCCGGTCGACATCGTGCAGGTCCAGAACACCGGCACGTCGACCAACACCCACGTCCAGCCCGCGGACGGCATGACGGGCGCCTCCACGACGGCGACCTACCCGCGCATCGCCACCGATCCGACGAGAGACGGATGGATCTACCTCGTCTACGGCCAGTCGAGCGCTCCGGGCCCGGTCGCCCCCGCGGGGGGCTATCTGGGCACCGACCACTTCATCAGCCCCGATACGAAGGCGTGGTTCCAGCGCTCGAAGGACCGGGGAGCGACGTGGTCGGCCCCGAAGCAGATCAGTGACACGACGAACTTCCCGGGTGCCCTCGTGCACCAGGTGCGCCAGCCGAACGTCGGCGTCTCGCCGACCGGCCGCGTGAACGTCGTCTGGCACGACCGCCGCCATTGGTTCCAGAGCAGCATCCCTGCCCCCGGCAACACCGCCGTCGACACCGCGTCGCGCGAGCGCATGTGCTCGCACTCGCACAGCTACTGCGAGGACATCCGCCTCGGCGACACCTACTACTCGTTCTCCACCAACGGCGGGGACTCGTTCTCGCCCGACATCCGCATCAACGACCGCTCGCACAACAACGACGTCGGCTACGACACCCGTCCCGCGTCCGGGTACTGGTCGTGGGGGCCGGTCGTCGTGACGGTCGACGGCGACAAGGACCTGGTCGGCTGGATGGACTCCCGCGAGGGCAACTGGGACACCGACACCGAGGACTTCTACCTCGCCAAGGTCGACCACACCGCCACAGGCGCGGACCCGCAGACGGCGATCGACGAGCCGAATGCGATCGCCCGCTCGGTGGCGCTCTCCAAGCTCGCCTACAAGGGCGGCAACGAGGGCGCGCTGTCCGGCGGCGCACGGGATCCGATCAACATCTTCCCGACCCCGATCGGCTCACCGATCCCCGGTGGCGTCGCGTCGTGGAACGCCTCGGCGGTCGTGATCGCCAACGAGAGTGACGTCGCCGGCGCGATGGCCGGGACGGTGCTCGCTCGGGCCAACCCGGCTTCGCTGCTGCTGTCACCGGCGGCCGGATTGCCGCCCAGCGTCATGGCCGAGATCACCCGCATCCGGCCCCGCGCGGTGTACGTCGTCGGCGGCACCGACAAGCTGTCGGCGCAGGTCGAGTCCGATGCCGCGGCCGCTGCCGGGATCCTGAGCAGCAAGGTCATCCGCGTGGGCGGCAGCAGCGACGCGGCCACGGCCGCGGCCATGCCGACGCTGTACGACACCCGCGCGCAGATCGTCAAGGACGCCGACGTCCCGGCGTTCGACGCCGCGGTGATCGCCAACCCGGCGACGGCGGATGCCGCTGCGGCCGTCGGCCTGGCCGCGGCGCGCCGGCTGCCGATCCTCTACGTGGGCCAGAGCACGGTCCCGGCGGAGACGCTGGCCACGCTCGACGCGATGGACATCAAGAAGATCATCATCGTCGGCGACACCGACGACGTCAGCGCGAGCGTCGCGACGCAGCTCGACGGCCTGGCGAAGGTCACCGAGCCGATCACGCGGCGCGGCGGAGCCACCGTCTACGACACCTCCAGGCAGATCGCAATCGAGGCGGCTGACCGCGGCCTGCCCACCAACATCGTCTACGTCGCCGACGGGGCCGACCCGATGGGCGCGACGCTGCTTGGCGGCGTCGTGGCCCGGGCGACCGGGATGCTGGTGCTGGCACCGGCTCCGCTGTACACGAACGCGGCGACCCAGATCAACGACTTCGGCTTGACCCCGGTCGACCGGATCGTGCTGCTCGGCCCGGCGTCGGCGCCGGTGACGCCGCCGCCACCGCCACCGCCGCCGCCACCACCGCCACCGCCGCCGCCGCCACCACCCCCGGCGGACAACCCGCCGCCGCCACCGCCGGCGCAGAACCCGCCGCCGCCACCACCACCGGCAAACCTGACGGACACCAAGGCACCGGCCCTGAGCCGGGTCTCGGTGACCCGCAAGTCCTTCAGGGTCGGGGTGGGGACGTCGGTCCGGCTCACGCTGTCGAAGGCGGCGAAGGTGCGGATCACGGTGGCCCGGCGCACGATCGGCCGGCGCATCGGCCGCAACTGCGTGGCCAACTCGCGGGCCACCCGCAGGCGCGCGCCATGCGCGCGTTACGTGACGCGCGGGTCGTTGTCGAAGAGCGCCAAGGCGGGAGCGAACACCGTGAAGTTCACGGGTCGCCTCGCGGGCCGTCGACTGACCCCCGGCCCCTACCGGTTGACGGTGCGCGCCACGGATTCCGGCAACCGCCGGTCCAAGGCGATCAACGTGACGTTCCGGGTGGTGCGCTGATCGGCATGGCCGTACCCGTGCGGCAGGCGCCGCGCGGGTACCGGCTTCCGGCCGACCCGGCTCGGATAGGGTCGCAACGATGAAGAGAGCGCCGGTCGCACAGCCCATCGGACGGTACGCGCCACGCGCGCTGCTGCTGCTCGCGATCCTCGCCGCGGTCCTTACGGCGACGCTGCTTCCGGGCGGCGCCGCGGCGGACCAGGCATCGCAGCCAGGGTCGCCGGACGCGGGCCGCATCGCGACCGGCAACTTCCACAGCTGCGCCGTGGTGTCGGGTGACGTGCGCTGCTGGGGCTACGGCGGCGATGGGGCGCTGGGGTACGGAAATACGGCGAGCATCGGCGACGACGAGGCCCCCGACTCGGTGGGGCCGGTGTTCCTCGGCGCGGGGCGCACCGCCGTGGCAGTGGCCGCCGGCAGCGTCCACACGTGTGCGCTGCTCGACAACAGCACCGTGCGCTGCTGGGGCTTCGGGGCCAACGGGCGGCTCGGCTACGGCAACACGAACACGATTGGCGACGACGAGACGCCCGGGTCGCTCCCCCCGGTCAACCTCGGTCCCGGCCGCACGGCGAAGGCGATCACCGCCGGCGGCGGCCACACCTGCGCGATCCTCGAGGACAACACCGTTCGCTGCTGGGGCTTCAACCTCGACGGCCGGCTCGGCATCGGCAGCACCGACGCCGTCGGCGATGACGAGCCCGCGGCTGCGGCGCCTACCGTCAACCTCGGCCCCGACCGCACAGCTCGGGCGATCGCCGCCGGCGGCTTCCACACCTGCGCGCTGCTCGACAACGGCGCCGTCCGCTGCTGGGGCTACGGCGGCGAAGGAAGGCTCGGGTATGGAAAGGTCGCCGACATCGGCCGAGCGCCGGACGCGACGCCCGACACGGTCGGCCCCGTCAATCTCGGCGACGGCCGCACCGCGACCGCCATCACCGCCGGCCAGGGCCACACGTGCGCGGTGCTCGACGACGGCGCGGTCCGCTGCTGGGGTGTGGCGGCCAGCGGACGGCTGGGCTATGGCAACTCGTTCGACGTGGGCGACAACGAACAGCCGGGCATGGTGGCGCCGGTCGATCTCGGAGTAGGACGGACTGCCAGGGCGGTCCACGCCGGCGCCGAGCACACGTGCGCCGTCCTCGACGAGGGGAGCGTTCGCTGCTGGGGCTACGGCGGCTTCGGTCACCTGGGGTACGGCGACGTCCGCGCGATCGGCGACAACGAGCCGCCCGCCGCGGTCGGGCCCGTCAACCTCGGTCTCGGCGCGGTAGCGATCAGCGGCGGGCAGCATCACACGTGCGCGCTCCTGGACGACGGCAGCGTGCGGTGCTGGGGACGCGCCTCCAACGGTCGCATCGGCTACTGCAACGAGACGACGATCGGCGACAACGAGG
>JAUXSD010000210.1 GCA_030681525.1 Solirubrobacteraceae bacterium | reverse complement strand
CGCCCGCCGCCCGGCCGGCCGCCGGCCCGCGCCGGCCGGCCGTCGAAGCCCCGCCGGTCGTCGCCGGCCACGGGGCCGCGGCACGCCGCAAGGCGCCTCCGTGGCTGCCGATCGGCGTCGCGGCGGCGGCCATCGCTGCGGTGATCCTCGCGGTCGCGCTGGCCAGCGGCGGCGGCGGAGGCGACGGCGAGCGGGCCTCCACGACGACGCCGAAGAAGTCGCAGCCCGCCGCGGGATCGGACGCCAAGCAGGACTCGGGCGAGACGGACACCGCCGCGAGCCCACCGCCGCCACCGGCGGCGCCGCCCCCACCGGCGGACGACGGCGCGATGACCGTGGCGCAGGCCTCGGCGCTCAACGACCAGGGCTACAAGCTCCTGAAGGGCGGCAACCCCGCCGGCGCGGTCCCGCTCCTGCAGCGCTCCGTCGAGGGGTTCCGCAGCGCCGGGGCCCGGTCGAACGTCAACTACCACTACGCCCTGTTCAACCTCGGCGAGGCGCTCGTGGAGAGCGGCCGGCCGTCGGAGGCGATCCAGTACCTGGAGGAGCGCCTGCAGCGCAGCGACGACCGGCCGGAGGTCGTCCAGGCAATGCTCGACCGGGCGAAGGCGCAGGCCGGCCAGACGACCGACGGCAACGGCAACGGCAACGGCAACGGCAACGGGGGCAAGAAGCAGAAGGCCGACAAGGGCGACGAGGGCTAGTAGATTCCGTCGTCCGATGGGGGCGTGGGGGGTCTTGCGCAGGATCGGCGTGCTCGCCGCGCTCTCCCTGCTCGCCACGCCCCTGACCGGCCCGTCGCAGGCCGCGTCCGCGAAGGACACGCTGCGCGCCGTGCCGCAGGGCGGCGCCGTGCGGCTGTCGGCGCTGCGCGACGACACGCGCTACCGCGACACGTTCCTGCGCGAGTTCGACTCGCTGACGCCGGAGAACGGGCTGAAGATGGCGGCGCTGCAGCCGCGCCGCGGCCGGTTTGACTTCACCGCCGCCGACGAACTCGTCGACTTCGCCCGCCGCCACGGCAAGGCGGTCCACGGCCACGCGCTCGTCTGGGGGCTGTCGCTGCCGCTCTGGCTCGTCGACCACGGCGCGAGCGACCAGCTCGGCCTACGGCTGCCGCCGATCGTCCTGCCGCGCCTGCCCGGCGCGCTGGGCCAGGGGCTGGCGGAGGGCGCGACCGTGCTGACCGGCTGGCGCCGCGACGAGCTGCTGGCGATCATGCGCACGCACATCGCCACCGTGATGCGCCACTTCGCCGGCCGCGTCGCCGAGTGGGACGTCGTCAACGAGCCGATGGCCGCCGACGGCGGCCCGGCGCCGAGCGTCTGGCGGCGCTTCATCGGACCCGACTACGTCGAGCTGGCCCTGCGCGCCGCCCGCGCCGCCGACCCGAAGGCCAAGCTCTTCATCAACGAGTTCGGCGTCGAAGGACCCGGCCGCAAGCTCGAGGGGCTCCTCGAGCTCGTTCGCCACCTACGGGCCCGTGACGTCCCGCTCGACGGCATCGGCCTGCAGATGCACTCGCACATCCTCGGCTTCCACGACCAGGCGACGCTGGAGCACACGATGCGCCGCTTCGCGGCCCTGGGGCTCGAGGTCCAGGTCACCGAGATGGACGTCGGCACGTCGCTGCTCGACGCGCTGGCGCTCGATCGCCTCGCGCGCCAGGCCGAGGCCTACGGCGCCGCCGCGCGCGCCTGCAACGCCGTGGCGGCCTGCAAGCGCTTCACGACGTGGGGCATCACCGACAGGCTGTCGTGGATCGGCGCGGGCGAGGCGCCGCTGCTGTTCGACGCCGCCTACCGGCCCAAGCCGGCGTTCGCCGCCGTGCGCAGCGCGTTCGCGCCGCGCCGCGCGAAGCCCGCGGCGGCGCGTCAGTCGCGGCGCTGGCGCTGGCGCGCCGGCACCGGCGCGCGCTGCGGCTGGGGCTCGTGCTCGGGCCTGCGCGCCGGGCGCGGGTAGCCATCGGCGGCGCGCCCGGGCTCGCGCAGCCGCACGCCGCTGGGCGACGCCACGGGCAGCGGCAGCGGCGGTGGTGCGTCGGGCGGCGTGCGGGCGCCGGACGGTCCGGGCGGGCGCGGCCGCGGGTCCGGCGGGGCGTCGTCTCCGCCTCTCCAGCGCCGGCGCCAGCCCTTGCGCTGCTCGTCATCCAGCAGCGCCCACACGAGCGCCGCGCCGCCGATCACGTGCACGACGAACACGAGCGCCAACGCGATGAGCTCCTCTGCCTGCGCTGCGACCGGCATGCCCCCAGCCTACCCAGCCGGAGGTCCGATCAGGACAGTTCGGCGCGGACCCGCCCGAGGGCCAGCACAGCCTCGGCGGCGTGCGCGCCCTGGTCGCGCTTGCCGCCGCCGGTGCGGGCCATCGCCTGATCCATGTTCTCGACGGTGACGACCCCGAAGCTGCACGGCACGCCGGTGCGCAGCGCGACGTCCTGGATGCCGCGCGCCGACTCGTTGCAGACGTAGTCGTAGTGCGACGTCTCGCCGCGGATGACCGCGCCGAGGCACGCCACGCCGGCGTAGCGGCCGCTCTGGGCGGCCAGCTGCGCGGCCAGCGGCAGCTCAAAGGCGCCGGGCACGTCGAAGACATCGACGGCGCCCTCGCCGGCCGCCGCCTCGAACACGCGGGTCGCGCTGGTCACGAGACGCTCGGCCAGCTCGGTGTAGAAGCGACCGACCACGATCGCATAGCGCCGACCGTCGCCGTCGCTCACCGGGACGCGTCCTGTGACTGCGCGTCCTGGCGCTCCTCGTCGTGGAGCATCTCCTTGTCGACGTCGAGGCCCTGGTGGTGCAGCGTGTGGCCCATCCGGTCGCGCTTGGCGCGCAGGTAGTCCTCGTTGTGCGGGTTGGAGATGTGCTCGATCGGCAGCTGCTCGCAGACCGACAGGCCGTAGCCCTCCAGGCCGCGGATCTTCTTGGGGTTGTTCGTGAGGATCCGGATCGAGCTCAGCCCGAGGTCGACGAGGATCTGGGCGCCGATGCCGTAGTCGCGCAGGTCGGCGGGCAGCCCGAGCTGGAGGTTGGCCTCGACGGTGTCCATCCCGCCCTCCTGCAGCTTGTAGGCCCGCAGCTTGTTCAGGAGGCCGATCCCGCGGCCCTCCTGCGAGAGGTACAGCAGGACCCCGGTGCCCTCGCGCTCGATCATCGCCAGCGCCGACTCGAGCTGCTCGCCGCAGTCGCAGCGCAGCGAGTGGAAGACGTCGCCGGTGAGGCACTCGGAGTGCACGCGGACGAGCACGTCCTCCTTGCCGTCGACCTCGCCCTTGACGAGCGCGACGTGGTGCTTGCCGCCGACGAGCTCGCGGTAGCCGACCGCCTCGAAGTCGCCGAAGCCGGTGGGCAGCTTCGTCGAGACGACGCGCTCGACGAGCTTGTCGTGACGCCGGCGGTAGGCGATCAGATCGGCGACCGTGATCATCTTCAGGCCGTGGCGGGCGCAGTAGCCGACGAGGTCCTCGACGCGCGCCATCGTCCCGTCGTCGTTCATGACCTCGCAGATGACGCCGGCCGGATTGAGCCCGGCGAGGCGGGCGAGGTCGACGGCCGCCTCGGTCTGGCCGATGCGCTCGAGCACGCCGCCCGCGCGGCTCTTGAGCGGGAAGATGTGGCCGGGCTGGACGAGGTCGCGGGGCGAGCTCTCGGGGTCGATGGCGACCTGGATCGTGCGCGCGCGATCGTGCGCCGAGATGCCGGTGGTGACGCCCTCGCGCGCCTCGATCGAGACGGTGAACGGCGTCTCGAACGGCGACTCGTTCTTGGCCGCCATGAGGTCGAGACCGAGCTCGTCGCAGCGCTGCGGCGTCAGCGACAGGCAGATCAGGCCGCGGCCGTGGGTGGCCATGAAGTTCACGGCCTCGGGGGTCGCGAACTGCGCGGCCATCGTCAGATCGCCCTCGTTCTCACGATCCTCGTCGTCGCAGACGACGACCATCTTGCCCGCGCGGATGTCCTCCAGCGCCTCGTCGATCGTCGCAAACGGGGTGCGTGTCTTCGAGCTCATGCCACCAAGCTTGCCAAACGCGGCGATCCACCCGTCCGGTGGCGCGGCGGGCAAGCCTCGGCGAGTCAGCGGGGCAGCAGCTTCTCGACGTACTTCGCCACGACGTCGACCTCGAGGTTCACCCGCGTCCCGGGGGCGGCGCCGCCGAGCGTCGTGCGCTCGAGCGTCTCGGGGATGAGCCAGACGTCGAAGCCGGCGTCGTCGATCCGCGCGACGGTCAGCGACACGCCGTCGACGGCGATCGAGCCCTTCTCGACGACGTAGCGCAGCAGCGCGGGGTCCTCGGGCACGATCGTGACGACGCTGGCGAAGCCGTCCTCGCGCACGCCCGAGACCGTCGCCACACCGTCGACGTGGCCCTGCATGATGTGCCCGCCGAGCCGGTCGGCGGCGCGCACCGCGAGCTCGAGGTTGACCGGCGCGCCCGACCACACGTCGCCGAGCGTGCTGCGCTGGAGCGTCTCGTGCATGACGTCGGTGGCGATGCTGTCGCGGCCGACGGCCGTCGCCGTCAGGCAGACGCCGTTGACCGCCACCGAATCGCCCTCGTCCACGTCGCCGGCCAGGCGCGTGCCCAGCGTCAGCCGTAGGCCCTCGTCAGTCGGATCGAGCGCGGCGACGCGGCCGAGATCCGCGACGAGACCGGTGAACACCTACCACTCTCGCAGCCGGGCGGAGATCAGCAGATCGTCGGCGACGCGCTCGCAGTCGAGCGTCAGCGCGCGGATCGCCTCGGAGATCTGCTCGACGCCCTCCCCCTCCAGCGGGTCCCGCGCCGCGCGGCCGCCGAGCAGCAGCGGCGCGAGGAACAGCCGCACCTCGTCGATCTCGCCGGCATCGAGGAAGGCGCCGGCCAGGTGCGGACCGCCCTCGAGCAGGATCGACGTGATGCCCTTGGCGCCGAGCTGGTCGAGCGCCGAGCGCACCCGCGCCGGCTCGTTCTCGCCGGTGGCGACGACGACGTCGGCGCCGGCCATCGCGAGCGCCTCCATCGCGGAGCGGTGCGCGGCGCGCGAGACGACGACGACGAGCGCCGACTGCGGCGCCGCGCGGACGAGCTGCGAGTCCAGCGGCAGGCGCGCGGTGGCGTCGAAGACGACGCGGCAGGGCTGGTGGTGGACGCCCTCGACCCGCGAGGTGAGCTGCGGGTCGTCGGCCAGCGCGGTGCCGATCCCGACGGCGACGGCGTCCATGCTCGCCCGCCAGCGGTGGGCGCGGGCGCGGCTGGACTCGTCGGAGATCCACTGCGAGTCGCCGGTCCGCGTGGCGACCTTGCCGTCGAGCGTCATCGCCGACTTGAACAGCACCCACGGCCGGCCGGTCCGGGCGTGCTTGCGGAAGGCCTGGTTGACGAGCCGGGCGCGCGCGGCGACCTCGCCCTCGGCGACGTCGACCTCGATGCCCTCGTCGCGCAGGATCCCCAGGCCGCGGCCCGCGGCCTTCGAGCTCGGATCGTCGGAAGCGACGACGACGCGCGCGATGCCGGCGGCGACGATCGCATCGGTGCACGGCGGCGTCTTGCCGTGATGACAGCAGGGCTCCATCGACACGTAGAGCGTCGTGCCGTGCAGGCTGGCGCCAGAGGCTGCGGCCGTCGCGGCGGCGATCGCCTTGACCTCGGCGTGCGGGCCGCCGCACTCCTCGTGCCAGCCCTCCCCCAGCACCTTGTCGTCGCGCACGAGCAGGGCGCCGACCATCGGGTTGGGATGCACGCGCCCCAGGCCGAACTCGGCGAGCTCGATCGAGCGGGCGAGATGGTCGTGGTCGACCGCGGTCAGCGTGGACACAAGCCGCAGCATAGGGGCGCGCCTAGCGAGTTGCGATGACGTCCTCGGCGCAGCCGCCGCCCTTCAACCGGTAGATCGTCATCGTCGGTCCGGGGCGGTTGTAGGCCAGCGGGTAGTAGTTGAACGTCCAGTCGAAGTTGAACGCCACCGGGCCCTTGCCCTTGGCGTACGGCGAGACCTCGTAGGCGACCTCCGCGCGGCGCTCGAGCTCGGCGTAGTAGGCCAGCGCCTGCGGCACGACCTCGGGCTCGGCCTCGGCGCGACCGCGCTGGGTCGAGCCCACCACGACCCAGCAGTAGGCCAGCTCCTCGAAGACGTCCACGAGGCCCGGATGCAGCACGGTCTCGAAGTCCTCGATGTTCACGATCCCGGCCGCGCCGGGCACGGGCTCGCCGGTCTGCGGGTCGATCTTGCGGCTGAGCGGATACTTGCTCCAGCGGTTGCCGTTGTCGGTCAGCGGCGAGGGCCGGCCGACGTCCTGCGCCCACTGGTCGGGCACGACCGGCTCGACCACGACCTTGGCGCGCTCGGCGACGTTCTTCACCATCCAGTCGCGGGTGATGTTGCGGGTGTCGTCGCGCGACAGGACCAGGCCCGAGTGCAGCGAGTACACGAAGCCCTGCCCGCAGAGCGCGACGACCGCGGCCGCGACGAGCGTCGGCCGCAACCCGGGCGACAGGCGGCCGAGCCGGTCGGCCAGCTCGATCGCGCCGTACGCGGC
Source organism: Solirubrobacteraceae bacterium (assembly GCA_030681525.1). GTDB lineage: Bacteria > Actinomycetota > Thermoleophilia > Solirubrobacterales > Solirubrobacteraceae > CADCVQ01. The sequence goes on along the minus strand of JAUXSD010000210.1, from coordinate 19,645 downwards.
GAGCACGCAGACGAACGGGAAGACCGGCATGAGCCAGCGCCCGAAGTAGCGCTCCTGCGAGCCCATGAACAAGACGAACAGGATGATCGGCGGCACGAGCATCCAGAACAGCCGCCGCTCGTCGACGAACAGCCGCACCGCGCCGCCCACGGCGAAGACGAGCGGCAGCCAGCCCAGCCCCCAGCCGAACGACCACAGGTAGTACAGGTAGCCGGAGTCCTGCGTGAGCCCGAGCTTGCCGGCGGCGTCGCCGGAGGCCGTCGACTGATGCGTCAGCCCGTCCCAGAACGACGAAAAGTCCAGCACCGAGTACGGATTGGCCATGACGAACGACGCCAGCGACGCGACGGCGACGATGGCGATCCCGCGCAGCGCGCTCGCGCGGCCGCCGGCCGCGGCGAACTGCGCGATCGCGGCCGCGACGATCGGCAGCAGCACGATCCCGCCGGTGTACTTCGTCGCGCAGGCCAGCCCGAGCCCGAGCCCGGCCAGGACGTAGTCGCGGATGCGGCCGTGGCGCAGCACCCCGGCGGCGCCCCACAGCGCGAGGCAGACGCCGGCCAGCGTCGGCACGTCGTTGAGCGCGAGCTTGGAGTAGAAGACCGGCAGGAACGCGACGGTGAAGATGCCGGCCGCCAGGAGGCCGACGCGGCGGTCGACGAGCCGGCTGCCGGCCAGGTACAGCAGCCAGACCGCCAGCGTTCCCAGCAGCGCGGCGATCGTGCGCGCGATGAGCCAGATCTCCGTGGGGTCGGCGGCGAAGGAGTCCGACACCCCCGCGCGGCCGCCGTACCACGCGCCGAGCACGAGGTGCACGACGTACGTGTAGGCCGGCGGGTTGACGTAGTAGTTCGGATCCCAGTCGTGGCCGAACAGGCCGATCGCACGGGTCACGAAATGCGCGTTCTCGTCGGAGTTGTAGGCGTAAGGCAGGCCGTGCCCGTTGCCCCAGATGCGCAGCCCGAAGGCCAGCAGCAGCAGCCCGGCGACCGCCGCGCCCCAGATCAGGCGCTCGCGGCTGGGCGGGCGCAGGTTGAGCCCCGGCCCGGTCAGCAGGGCGTTCAGCCCGCCCGCGGCAGCCGGCGCCGACGGCGGCGCCGCGTCGCCCGCGCCGCCTCGCTCGGGGCTCTCAACAGTTGACATACGCGGCGTAGTAGCGGCTGGTGGCGGCGCGAGCGTAGCCCGCGGGCGGGTAGTTGTCCGCGGTCTCGTCGGCCGGGGTGACCCACGCCTGCTTGAACAGCGCCGGCCGGTCGTGCACGAGCAGCACCACGCCGCGCGACGGCGGCGGCGCGGGGTTGCGCTCCGAGCGCACGTTGGAGCGCGCGAGCACGCCGGACTTCGGGCGGTCGAGGATCCAGCGAACGTCGGGGATGAGCTTGTGGTTTGGCACGTAGACGGGGCCGCAGCGCAACCCCCGCGTCACCGCGGGGTCGTGCAGGACGCGCTCGAGCGCCGTATGCGAGTCGCCGCGGAACTGCAGCTCGTTGCGCAGCTGCACGAGGCTAACGCGCGTCGCCGTGAAGACGATCCCGAAGATGACGATCGCGGCCGCCCCCGCCATCCAGGCGCGGCGCCATCCGTTGCCGGGCTCGAGCATCGTCCAGCCGGCGATGAACACCGCGGCGAAGACCATGACGCACAGCGACGGCACGAGCAGGTAGCGGTCGATGACCGACAGGCCGGCGAAGCCGACGAGCGCGAACGTGCCCGCGCCGATCGTGAACAGCGCGAGCGGCATGAGCGCGCGCCGCGGGGTCAGCGCGATCGCCAGCGCGAGGCCGAACGCGCCCGCGACGACGACGGGGAACTTCGCGAGCTTGACGAGGAACGTGTAGAGCGCCGCGGGAACCGCCGCGCCGCCCTTGTTGCGGCCGAGCTCCTCGGCGAGATCCTGGGTTCCGGTCAGCGAGTACAGCGGGTTGCCGGTGACGGCGAAGTCGACGGCGACCCACACGAGCGGGCCGATCGCCGCCAGCGCGGCATAGATCGTGCGCTGGCGCCACGTCACGTCGCCTCGCAGGACGATCCACAGCCAGTAGACGCCCGCCAGCAGCCAGGCCTCCGGGCGCATGAGACCGGCGGCGGCCAGCAGGCTGAGCACGAGGACCGGGTGGCGGCGGGGCGCGCGCAGCTCGATCACCGCCGCCCAGATGACGACCGCCAGGTACGGGATGTCGATGTAGCCGCGGGCGGCGAGGAACGGGAAGTCGAAGCGCGAGACGAGCAGCGCGGCGGCCACGCAGCCGACCAGCGGCGTGAACGCGGTCTTGCCGAGGGCGTAGATCCCGGCGACCAGGACGAGGAACGAGATCACCGCGCAGGCGACCATCACGCGGTCGGCGCCGTCGCCCAGCGGCGTCAGCAGCGCCCCGAACGCGATCGCCAGCGGATGCTCGGTCGGGGCGCGGTAGGCCTGAAACGACAGCGGGTCGAGGTCGACGAGCTCGCGCCCCCACAGCAGCGAGTAGTACGAGTCGTAGTTCGGATACGTCGGGTACACGACGAAGCCGACGAGAGCGGCGAGCGCGAGCACGCCGAGGCCGGCCTTCTCGAGGAAGGCGATGCGGATCGCGGGCAGCCGCCGGCGGCGCCCGGGTCGCGCCTCGGCGGGCGGCGGCGATGCGACGGTGGCCGGGCTGGTGGCGGTGGGCGGAGATGACACTTCGATGAACGTTAGGATTCCACGCGGACCCACCGCATGAAGCTGATCATCCAGATCCCCTGCTTCAACGAGGAGCAGACCCTGCCGCTTGTGCTCGCGGACCTGCCCAGGCGCGTCGACGGCTTCGACGCCGTCGAGTGGCTCATCATCGACGACGGCTCGACCGACAAGACGATCGAGGTCGCGCGGGCCGGCGGCGTCGACCACATCGTGCGCCTGACGAACAACAAGGGCCTGGCCGCCGGCTTCCAGGCGGGCCTTGACGCCTGCCTGAAGCTCGGCGCCGACGTCATCGTCAACACCGACGGCGACAACCAGTACGACGGCAACGACATCCCCAAGCTCGTCGGGCCGATCCTCGCCGGCAAGGCCGACATGGTCGTCGGCAACCGCGAGGTCCACAAGATCGAGCACTTCTCGCCGCTGAAGGTCACGCTGCAGCGCCTCGGCTCGTGGGTGGTGCGCCAGGCCTCGGCGACCGAGGTGCCCGACACGACCTCGGGCTTTCGCGCCTACAACCGCGAGGCCGCGATCCAGATGGCGGTCGTCTCGAAGTTCACGTACACGCTGGAGACGATCATCCAGGCCGGCAAGCAGCTCGTCGCGGTCGACCACGTCGCGATCCGGACGAACCCCAAGACGCGCGAGTCGCGCCTGTTTCCGTCCATGTGGTCCTACGTGCGGCGCAACTCGGTCTCGATCTTCCGCATCTACTCGCAGTACGAGCCGCTGCGCGTCTTCATGACGGCGGCCGCCGTGATGGGCCTCGTCGCGCTCGTCGTCTGGGCCCGCTTCGCCTACTTCTACATCGTCGAGGACGAGGGCGCCGGCCACGTCCAGTCGCTCATCCTCGGCGCCGTGCTGTTCAACGCCGCGATGGTCCTGGCGGCGCTCGGCGTCATGGGCGACCTCATGTCGGCGCAGCGCACGATGATCCAGCGCACCTTCGAGCGCGTCCGGCGCATCGAGCTGCAGCTCGGCGTCGCGCCGTCGCACTACGAGCCCGGCGCCGACGGCGGCAAGGGCCAGAAGCCGACGACCGGCGCCGACGCCGGCGCCGCCACCGGCAAGACGGAGGAACGCGACGTGGTGCACCTGTGACCCCGCCCAACCCGGTCGTCACGGTGGACGACGAGGGCACCGTCACGGGCAACACCTACGACAAGTACGGCTCGACGAACCCCGTCGTGCGCCGGCTGATGAGCGCCTTCGAGCGCACCCTCGACGAGCTCTTCGAGCAGGCCGACCCGCAGTCGCTGCTCGACGTGGGCTGCGGCGAGGCGGTCCTGACGCACAAGTGGGCCCAGCGCCTCGGCGACCGGCGCGTCGTCGGCATCGACCTCGACGACCCGCTGCTGCACGCCGAGTGGGAAGGGCGCCAGGCGCCGAACCTGTCCTACCGGGTGATGAAGGCCGAGAACCTGCCGTTCGCCGACGGGGAGTTCGACGTCGCGACGGCGATCGAGGTGCTCGAGCACGTGCCCGACCCCACCCACACCGTCGCGGAGATGGCGCGCGTGGCCAGCGGCCACCTGCTCGTCTCGGTCCCGCGCGAGCCGCTCTGGCGCGGCCTGAACATGGCGCGCGGCGCGTACGTCAAGCAGCTCGGCAACACCCCCGGGCACCTCAACCACTGGTCCAAGCGCAGCTTCGTGAAGCTGCTCTCACGCCACGGCGACGTCGTCGAGGCGCGCTCGCCGTTTCCGTGGACCATGCTGCTTGTCCGCCTCGGCTAACCCCGTCGCGCCGGCATCAGGCTCCGGGTACGGGCGCGGCGCGCGGGTCCTGTCGATCGGGATCGCGACGACCGGCCTCGTCACGCTGGCCTACTTCGCGCTCGCGGCGCACGCGCTCTCCGACGTCGAGTACAAGCGCATCTCGCTCGTCTGGTCGATCATGTTCGTCGTTGCGTCGGTCATCTACCGGCCGATCGAGCAGCTGCTGTCGCGGACGATCGCCGACCGCCGGGCGCGCGGACACACCGGCGGGCACAACCTGCGCGTCGCGCTGGCCATCCAGGCGAGCTTCGCGCTGACGTTCCTCGTCATCGCGCTGGCCCTGCGCGACCTGCTGCAGAACGACCTCTTCGACGGCTCGGCCGCGCTGTACTGGGTGCTCGTCGTCGGCGTGCTGGCCTACGCGGCGAGCTACTTCGCACGCGGCTTCTTGGCCGGCCACCAGCGCTTCGAGCTCTACGGGCTGCTCGTCTTCCTGGAAGCTGTCTCGCGGGTCTGCTTCGCGCTCGCCGTGGTCGTCGGAATCGCCTCGGGGCAGTCGGCGGTAGCCCTGGGGATGGCGATCGCGCCGCTCATGTCGCTGCTCGTCGTGCCGTGGTTCTTCGCCCGCCGTGACCCTCCGGCCGATCCGGATGCGGTCAAGGAGACCGAGGGCGGCCTGACGATGCGCCACGGCCTGGGCTTCGCGGTCGCGGTCTTCGCGATCATGCTCGCCGAGCAGACGCTGCTCAACGCCGCCGTGCTGACCGTCGAGGGCACCTCCGACGACGCCGTCCTGGCCGGGGTCGTGTTCAGCGTGCTGATGATCACGCGGGCTCCGCTGCAGCTCTTCCAGGCCGTGCAGGGATCGCTGTTGCCGCACCTGGCCGGCCTGCAGGCGACCGCCGGCGCGGACGAGTTTCGCCGCGCCGTGCGCATCACGATCCTCGCGATCGCCGGTTTTGCCCTGGCGGTCGCGATCGGCCTGTTCGCGATCGGGCCGTCCGTGGTGCGCACGATCTTCGACATCGATCGCGACATCGCCCGCGGAGGCCTGGCGCTCGTGGGCCTCGGGATGGGCTTTCACCTCATCGCGGGCACGCTCAACCAGGCCGCGCTCGCCCGCGGCCAGGCCCGCGGCGCCGCGGTGGCCTGGCTGCTCAGCGCGGCGGCGTTCGTCATCTGGATGCTCAGCCCGGTCATCGACGACCAGCTGCTGCGCACCGAGCTCGGCTACTGCCTCGCGACAGCCACGCTCAGCGCGATGCTCGCCGGGGTCTACGGCGTCGGGTCGACCGGCGCGCCGCCGGCGCCCGTCACGTAGACGAGCCGCCCGTCCTGCAGGCGAAAGACCTCGCCCACGCGGCGGCCCGAGCCCGTCACCGTCTTCTTGCTGAGCCTCACGGTCTTGATCGACTCGCCCTCCTTGATGATCAAGGTCTGGCTGTCGGCCTCCGTGCGGGTCACCGTGACGTTCTCCTGCGTGAGCAGGTCGCTGAGGTTGACCGACTGCAGCGCGGCGAGCAGGAACGCCACCGCGAGCACGATCCCGAGGTCGAAGAGGTTGACGAGGCCGTCGAGCGGGTCGCCGCCGCGGTCGCCGCGCCGGCTGGCGTGCGGGGTGATGCGGCTGCGCGAGACGGCCTTCATCGGCGCAGATCGGGCGGGTCGAGCGCCGTGACGACGTACTCCAGGTCCGAGAGGTCCTGGGCGTACAGGCGGTCGCGCACGAGCGAGATGGAGAACGCGATGGCGCCGATGAGCAGGCCGATGACGGTGACGCTGAACGCCGCGCGGAGGTTCTCCGACAGCTGGGCGACGTCGCCCTCGGCCAGGCCCTCGAGCGCGGGCGACAGCGGGATCAGCGTGCCCATGAGCCCCAGCGCCGGGCCGAAGCGCACGAGCATGCGGCTGCGCTCGAGCTTGCGCAGCGAGGTCAGGTCGAAGTCGGCCAGGGCCTTGGCGCGGCGATCGTCGACGCCCGGCTTGTCGTGGCCCTCGACGAGGGTGGCGAGCGTGTCGGCCATCTGCGCGCTCGAGGCGAGCGGCATGAGCGCCTGCTGCGCGGATGGCGTGTCGTTCATCGCGAGCGCCTGGCGGGCGCTCGTCGCGGCCTCCTGGACGTGCTCACGGCGGCCCTGCTGGCGACGGCGGCCGAGCTCGACGAAGAACGCGCCGAGGTCGAACAGCACGAACGCCAGCGCCCCGATCGCCGCCGCGAAGACGGGGATGCGCAGCGCGTTCGCGAGCTCGAACAGGACCTCCTCGATGCCGGTGACGCCGATCATGCGACGCGCAGTCTGACGCCTCGCCGTTCGCGAAGCGCGCCGACCCACATGACGGCCAGAGCGAGCAGCCCGCCCAGGGCGAGCGGGAAGGCCCCCTCCGTATCGCCGCCACGCACGGCGCGGACGCCCTCTGCGCCACCGGCGGGCTCACCGCCGGGCAGCTTCCGGGCGGTCGCGCCGGTGTCGTTGATGAGCACGCCGGAGATCGTCTCGCCGAAGGGCTTGGGCGGCGGGGGCGGCGGCTTGGGCTCGGGCTTCGCGGCGGGCGCCGTGCCCTCCTCGGCCGCCTCCTCGCCGGTGTCGGTGCCGGCACCGCCGCCCCCGCCGCCGCCGCTGCCGCCGGTTCCGCCGCCGCCCGTGCCACCCGCGGAGCCCGCGCCGCCCGGCGTGCCGTTCGCGCCGCCCGCGGCCGGGTCGTCGGGCTGCTCGGGCGCCTCGCCGACCTCGACCTCGACCTGCTCGGTGCCGCTGCAACGCAGCGTGCAGCCGGGATCGGGGTCGCGGACCGAGACCTGCGCGAACAGCACGCCCGGCAGGTCGGGGCTGTAGCTGACCCGCTTGCCGTTCACCGGTCCCTCGCCGAAGTCCCACTCGAAGCTGTAGGCGACGCCCGGCTTTCCGCCCGACACCGTCGCCTCGAAGGTCACCGACTCCCCCTCCTGCACCTTCTTGCGGTTCGCCTTCGCCTTCACGACGAGATCGCCGCCGTCGACCGACACCTCCAGCGGGATGTCGCTGCTCTCGATGAACTCGGTGACCACGCCGCCCGAGGAGCGGATGTAGTACGTCGTGCCCCCGGAATCGGCGATGAGCGCCGTGGCGAAGTTCGGCGGCGTGACCGCGACGGAGCCGCCGTTTCGCTTGACGACCTGCACGCGCTGCGCGCTCTGCCCGGAGCGAGCGACGAGGGCCCCGATCGACACCCCGCGCAGGGTGACCTTCTGACCCGCCCGCTCGGAATCGGGCGGCAGGGTGTACGTCCGCGAGGCGGTGTTGGCGATCGAGGCAATCTGCCCGCCCGACAGCTCGAGGACCGGGCCGGCCTTCGGGTAGAAGGTGATGCCCGGCCCCGCCAGCGCGGCCGGTGTCGCCGCAAGCAGCAGGGCCACGGCCAAGAGCAGCGCTGTTCGCATCGCCCGCACGGAGCCGAAAGTAGCGGAACCGGCGGGCCGGTTCGTCAGCAGCCGGCGGCCGCTGCGATCTCGCGGTAGGCCGCGGCCGGATCGTCAGCGCCGAAGATCGCGGAGCCGGCGACGAACCACGTGGCGCCGGCCTCCGCGCACTGGGCCGCGGTCACCGGGTTGACGCCGCCGTCGACTTCGATCGGCATCGCGTCTCCGAGCATCGCCCGCACGCGCTTGACCTTGTCGAGCTGGTTGGTGAGAAACGGCTGCCCGCCCCAGCCGGGGTTGACCGTCATGATCAGCGCGAGGTCGATCTCGTTCTCACCGAAGTGCGTCGGCGGCGTGCCGGGCGACACGACGAGCCCGGCGTTGCAGCCCAGGTCGCGAATCGCCGACAGCGTGAACGCGATGTTCGGCGTCGCCTCGACGTGGATCGTGATCCCGTCGGCGCCCGCCTTGGCGAACTCCGCGATGTGGCGCTCGGGGCGCTCGATCATGAGGTGGACGTCGAGGTAGGCCTCGTCGGGCAGCGACTCGCGCAGCGCGGAGACGACCATCGGGCCGAAGGTGATCGGCGGGACGAAATGGCCGTCCATGACATCGCAGTGGATGACGCGGCAGCCCGCGTCCATGATCTCGCGCACCTGGACCGACAGGAAGGAGAAGTCGGCGGCCAGGATCGACGGCGTGACGTGACGTTCGTTGAGTACGGACAAGGGGCCTCTAGATCTCGCGCAGCATCGACGCTGAGCAGGCGTTGCAGGACAGGATCGCGGACTTCGACATGCGCACGATCGTAGAATGCTCGCCGCAGTCGGGGCACAGCGAGCACAGCTCGAAGCGGTGCAGGCAGTACACGCAGCGGTAGCGGCCGGGCAGGTTGGCGGGCCGCAGCCACGGCTCCCGGCAGTTCGGACACGCCATACCGATCTCGTCGCTCATGAGCAGATCAGGCGAGCGATGTAGAAGCCGTCGGTGCGGTCGCGGTGGGGCAGCACGAGGCGCTCGGATTGTATTGACAGACCCGACGCCGCCACCACTCGCTCGTTCTCGGCGGGCGAGAGCGTGCAGGTCGCGTACACGATCGTGCCGCCGGGCCGGACCGCCGCGCGCGCCGCGGCGAGGATCGCCTCCTGCCCGCGGACGAGACGCTCGATCGACTCCGGGTCCATGCGCCAGCGCAGGTCGGGGTGGCCCTGCAGCGTGCCCAGGCCGCTGCACGGCGGGTCGACGAGCGCGCGATCGAACGGCGCGTCGGTGCTGAAGCGCGCCGCGTCGCCGTGGACGACCTCGATCGACGTCGCGCCCATCCGCTCCGCCGTGCGCCCGAGGGCTTCCGCGCGGCCCGCGTGGCGCTCCACCGCGACGATCTCGCCTTCGTCGCCCATCAGCGCGGCGAGGTGCGTCGTCTTGCCGCCCGGCGCCGCGCACAGGTCGAGCACGCGCTCGCCCGGCTGCGGGTCCAGCGCGCGCCCGACGAGCATCGCCGCACGCGACTGCGCGGTGTAGGCGCCCGCGCCGTAGAGCGGGTGGCCGTGGGCGTCGAAGGCGCCGTCCACGACCAGACCCTCGGGCAGCTCGTCACCGGCCGCGCGGGCGGTCACGGCGGGCGACAGCTCGGCCAGCGCGGCGACGACGTCGGCCGGCCGCGCGCGCAGCGTGTTCACCCGCAGCGCGAGCTCGCCCGAGGCGTTGCCCGCGCGCAGCAGCGCGCGCGTCTCGCCGGCCCCGAAGCGCTCCCACCACAGCTCGACGAGCCACTCCGGATAGGAGTGCGCGATCGCGGCGCCGGCGGGCGTGTCGTCGGCCGGCAGCGCGGGCAGCTCGCCGCGCGCCGCCCGCCGCAGGACGGCGTTGACGAGCTTGTGCCCGCCGCCCCGCCCGCCCTTGGCGAGCTCCACGCTCTCGCCGACGGCGGCGTGCGCCGCGACCCCGTCGAGGAAGACGAGCTGGTAGAGCCCGAGCCGCAGCGCCGCGAGCGTCGGCGGATCGAGCTCGCCGACGGGCCGCGCGAGCTGCTCGACGAAGTGGTCGAGCGTTCGCCTGCGCTGAACCGTGCCGAACGCGAGCTGCATCGCCAGCGACCGTTCGCGGGGATCGAGCCCCTTCGCCTCGCCGTGCAGCGCGCGGTCGGCGTAGGCGCCCTGCTCGAACACCCGCCGGATCACGGCGAACGCGACCTGCCGGGCCGGCGTGACGTCGCTCATCCGTTGCGGCGCTCCTCGTACAGCGCGACGTCAACCCCCCGAACGGTGAGTACCCGCGCGAGCGTCGTCGGCGGCATGCCGAACAGGCGGGCGGCTTCGAGCAGCCGCGCATGCTCGTCGGGTCCCAGCCGGAAGTTGACCTGGCGGAGCGAGCCCTTGATCGGCGGCGCCCCACGCGGCATCCGAGGCGGCGGCGCATCGCGAGCCCGGATACGCGCCTCGGCGTCCTCCAGCATCAGGTCGCTCACGAGGATCTGCCCCGCGATGACGGCCTCCTGCGACTGGAGTCCGCCCACCGCGCGGCGCTGCGTACGCTCGCGAAGCGGACGCAGCATGTCCGGCCAACGTGCCCGTGGAAGCGCGTTGAGGTCCGCAACCGGCTCGCCGAAGTAGTAGCCGCGGATGGGAATTCCATCGTGGCTGCGCGGCTCGTCAGCATCGGTGGCCTCCATCGGATTGTCGTCGGTCATACGACCACTCTCCCTTCCCGCGGTGCTAGCCAGCGCTAGCACCCTGCTAGCTGTCGCTAGCACCCTCGCGAAGAACCGTCCACAGCTTCCGCCGGCGGGCGCAAACTGGCACAACACCTGCGCACATGCGGCGCGATTGACGTGTGGTTCGTCACGATCGAGCGCGGCCGCGCAGATAGGCCGCCGCGTCCATCGGCCGACCGCCGGCGGGCTGCACCTCGAGCAGCTCGAGGCCGCCGAGCAGCAACCGGCCGCCCTCGGCGCGCAGCTCGCCCGCCGCATCCGGATCGCGCACCGCCGCGCGCAGCACACCGAGCAGCGAGCCGTCGGCCAGCGTCACGCGGGCGCCGATGTGCGGCGTCAGCGCCCGGACGACGCGGTCGTTCACCACCGCGGGCGCGGCCGGGTCCAGCGTGCGGTCGGCGGGGCCGATCTTCTCGGCGTAGGTCACGCCCGCCTCGGTCTGCTCGACGCTCGCGGGCCGCTCGTCGAGCACGCGCAGCAAGAGGTCGCCAGCGAGCACCTGCAGGCGCGCGGCGAGCGTTCCGTAGGTGTCGTGCAGCGTGATCGGCTCGCGGCCCATGAGGTAGATCGGGCCGCTGTCGAGGCCGGCCGTCACGCGCATGATCGCGACGCCGGTCTCCTCGTCGCCGGCCATCATCGCCCGCTCGACCGGCGCGGCGCCGCGCCAGCGCGGCAGCAGCGACGGGTGGACGTTGAGCATCTCGAAGTCCGACAGCAGCGGCTCGCGGATGAGCGCGCCGAACGCGCAGACGATCACCACCTCGGGCGCGGCCGCCGCGATCTGCTCACGCGCGTCGTCGGCGTTGACGCTCTCGGGCTGCGCGAGCGTGAGCCCGAGCTCGCGCGCGGCGTCCGCGACCGGCGGCGAGGCGAGCCTGCGCCCCCGGCCGGCGGGGCGATCGGGCCGGGTGACGACGAGCTGCGGCCGGTGCGGGCTGTCGGCGAGCCGGGCGAGGACGGCGGCGGCGAACTGCGAGGTGCCGAGGAAGGCCGTCCTCGTCACGGGCCGGTCACGAGGCGAGGCGCGCGGCGCGCGCCTGCTCGGCCTCGCGCAGGGCGCGCATCGCCGCCTTGCGCTGCTCGCGGCTCGTGCGGTCGAGGATCAGGACGCCGTCGAGGTGATCGATCTCGTGCTGGATGACGCGCGCCTCCAGGCCCGTGGCCTCGATGACGAGCTCCTCACCGTGCTCGTTGCGCGCGTTGACGAGCACCGCCACCGGCCGCTCGACGTCGACGTGGACCATCGGCAGGCTCAGGCAGCCCTCCTCGGAAATCTCCTCGTCGCGGCTGGACCACTCGATCTCCGGGTTGACGAGCGCGACGACGGGGCTGTCGGGTTCGACCCGGTAGACGAGCACGCGGTGCGAGATGCCGACCTGCGGCGCCGCGAGGCCGATGCCGAGCGCGTCGTGCATGAGCTCCCCCATCCGGACGACCTCGTCGCGCAGCTCGGCGTCGAAGCGCTCGACCGGGCGGGCCTTCGTCTTGAGGATCGGGTCGCCGAGCTTGCGAACGTGGCGCAGCGCTGCGTCGCGGCGGGCGAGGACCTCGGGATCCAGCGGCGGCGCCGCCTCCGGCTCGGCCACCTCCGCGGGCTGGGCTTCGATCTGCTCGACGTCGTCGGCCATGGGCATCCAGTCTAGATCGCCGTTCTCACTGCGGATCGACGTCGACGGAGAACGCGACGCCGCGCCGCGCGCGCTCGCCGGCCACCGCATCGACCGCGGCGCCGGCGGCGTGCACGGCGGCTGCGCGGTGGGCGCCCTTGACGACGAGCTGGGCGCGCTCGCGCCCGCGCAGGCGAAACAGCGGCGCCGGTCCGAGGATCGTGGCGCCGCGGATGTCGCCCAGCGCGGCGCGGACGGCGCTCGCGGCGTCGAGCACCGCGTGCGGGTCCTCCGCCGAGCAGACGATCCGGATGAGGTGCGAGAAGGGCGGATAGCGCAGCGCCTCGCGCCGCGCGAGCTCGCCGTCGAGGAAGCCGTCGGCATCGTGGCGGGCAGCGGCGGCGATCGAGGCGGCCGCGGGCGAGAGCGTCTGCACGATGACGCGGCCGCCGCCGGGGCCGCGGCCGGCGCGGCCGGCGAGCTGGGCGACGAGCGCGAACGTCCGCTCCTCGGCGCGGAAGTCCGGGAAGCGCAGCGTGCTGTCGGCATCGATGACGACGCCGAGCGTGACATCGGGGAAGTCGTGGCCCTTGGCCACCATCTGGGTGCCGAGCAGGATGCCGCGCGGCGCGCGCTCGAAGCGGCGAAGCAGCCCGCCGGCGTCGCGCACGTCGGCGTCGAGGCGAAAGACCTCGTGGCCGACCTGCGCGAGGTCGTGCTCGAGGCGCTCGGTGCCCGCGCCGTGGCGCCCGATCGAGACCGAGCCGCAGTCCGTGCAGCGCTGCGGCACGCGCTCGCGGTGGCCGCAGTGATGGCAGGCAAGGTGGTTCTGCGCGCGGTGCAGGACCAGCGAGACGTCGCACTGCGGGCACGTCCAGGCGTGGCCGCAGGAGCGGCAGTCGACGAAGTTCGACCAGCCGCGGCGGTTGAGCAGGACGATTGCCTTGCGCGCGTCGACGAGCGCGTGGCTCGTGTCGGGGTGCAGGGCGCCACGCCCGTCGCGCATGTCGACGATCTGCACCGGTGGCAGCGGGCGCCCGTCGACGCGGGCGGGCAGCCGCACCCGGCGCAGCGCGTGGACGCTCTCCGGCCGCGGCGTCGCGCTGCCGGCGACGAGCAGCGCGCCGGCCCGCTCGGCGCGGCGCAGCGCGACGTGGCGGGCGTCGTAGCGCGGGTCGCCCTCGTGCTTGTAGGAGGAGTCGTGCTCCTCGTCGACGACGATCAGCCCGAGCCGCTCGATCGGCGCGAAGACGGCCGAGCGCGGGCCGACGCACACGCGCGCGCTGCCGTCGCGCAGGCGGCTCCACTCGTCGTGGCGCTCACCGGGCGCGAGCTTGGAGTGCAGCACCGCGACCGTGTCGCCGAAGCGGTCGACGAAGCGGCTGACGATCTGCGGCGTGAGCGCGATCTCGGGGACGAGCACGATCACGCCGCGGTCACGCGCGAGCGCGGTGGCGGCGGCGCGCAGGTAGACCTCGGTCTTGCCCGAGCCGGTCACGCCGTGCAGCAGCAGCGGCCGCGGCGCCTCGCCGCAGTCGGGCGCGCTCATCGCCGCCTCGATCTCGGCGAGCGCGAGCGTCTGGTCCGGCGTCAGCGCGGGCTGCGCGCGGCGCGCGCCGACGCTCTCGTGGTGGACGTGGCGGCGCGTCGGGCGGCGCGTGAGCGTGACCAGGCCGCGGCGCTCGAGGCGGCGCAGCGCGGCGAGATCGCCGGCGGCCGGGCGCGGCAGCTGCGCCAGCAGCGCCCGCTGGCGCTCGGTGAGCGGGCGCTCCTGCGGCGGCGGCGCGGCCGCGGGCTGTGCCCACCACGTGAGCTTCGCGCGCGCGCCCGGCGGCGGCGAGACGAGCGCGAGCGCGCGGGCGGGCGTCGAGCAGTACTCGTCGGCCATCCACAGCGCGAGGTCGACGAGGTCGGGCGGCAGGTCGTGGTCGAGCACGCGGCGCGGCTGGGCGAGGCGCTCGTCGGGCAGCGCGGACGCCTCGGCGACGCCGACCACGACGCCGACGACGTCGCGATGGCCGAACGGCACGACGAGCACGGAGCCGATCCCCACGCCGTCCGGCCGCCGGTAGTCGAACGGCCCGCGCAGGGCACGGGCCGTCGTGATCGGCTCGACCTTCGCAACGGGCGGCACCGGCCTAGGATGGCGCACGGCGCGGCGCGCGCCGGTGGTGGCGTTCTTGCGCCGCCCGCGCGCCCGCCTGCCTACCATCGTCGGTCATGGCGCAGCAGCGAGCTTCCAACGGTGCTGGCTCCGCGGCGCGCCACGTCGAGCAGATCGTGCAGGCGGCCGAGCAGACCGCCGAGGAGCTGCGCGCCGCCGCCGAGGCGCGCGCCAACGAGCGCATCGCCGAGGCCGAGCGGGCCGCCGAGCTGCGCGTGCGGGCGGCCGAGGAGGAGGCCGCCGAGGTGCGCGCGGCGGCCGAGGCACAGGCGCGCGAGGCGATCGACGAGGCCGAGATCGCCGCGCAGGACGCGCGGGCCGAGGCCGAGGCGGCCGCGCGCGAGGCCCAGGACAAGGCCGCCAAGGGCGCCCGCGAGCTGCTCTACGAGGCCCGCATCGCCACCCGCGAGGTGCTGCGCGACGGCGAGACGCTCAGCGGCCACCTGCGCGAGCTGTCCGATTCCCTGCGCGTCAACGCCGAGCGCCTGCTGCTCGACATCCGCGCCGCGCACGCGGAGATGACCGCGCGGCTGGACCGCGTCGACCCCGACGTCGGCGGGCAGCCGGGCCGGCTCGACCGCGACCGTCCGGCCGCGGCTCCGTCGTCGTCGGACCCCGACGTCCCGGAGTTCATCCCGCGCCGCCCGCGCTGACGGCGTTTGTGGCCGTCATGACGCACCGGCGGCTGGGACCTGCGCGAAACGGCCGGCTCGTGGGTGTTAAGATGGCGGCTGATTACCCGCTTGGGGCTGTAGCTCAGCTGGGAGAGCGTTCGGCTGGCAGCCGAAAGGTCAGGGGTTCGATCCCCCTCAGCTCCACTCCCGCGCACGCGCCCCCGTAGGCCTCGCTCCGAGGCTTGCGGGCGCGGCGCAGCGGGAATCGTTGCGCCATGGCCGACCCGCCGTTCGACGCGACGCCGTTTCTGCCCGACCGCCGCACGCTCGACGCGCTGCGCGCGGCCGCCGAGGGCTGCCGCGGCTGCGACCTCTGGGAGCCGGCCACGCAGACGGTGTTCGGCGAGGGACCCAAGGACGCCACGTTCGTGATCGTCGGCGAGGTGCCCGGCGACAAGGAGGACCGCGAGGGGCGGCCGTTCGTCGGGCCGGCCGGGCGCGAGCTCGACGGGGCGCTCGGGGCGGCCGGTATCGACCGGGCGGAGGCCTACGTCACGAACGCCGTCAAGCACTTTCGCTTCGAGGAGCGCGGCAGGCGGCGCATCCACCAGAAGCCTGACGCCAAGCAGATCAAGGCCTGCCGCCCGTGGCTGGGCGCCGAGCTCGACCTCCTGCGCCCGGAGGCGCTCGTGCTGCTCGGCGCGACCGCGGCGAAGTCGCTGCTGGGCGCGAGCTTCAAGCTCATGGCCGAGCGCGGCCGGCCGCTGGAATCCGATCTGGCGCCGGTCGTGATCGCGACGATCCACCCCTCGTCGATCCTGCGCGGCCGCGACGGCGAGGCGCGCCAGGCGCAGCGCGACATGCTGATCGAGGACCTGCACGTCGCGGCGCAGACGGTCGCCCGAGCGCGACCGGCCTAGGAGGCGGCGGGCTCCATCGACCGCGCGGGCACCTCGCCCCAGAGCTGCTCGAGGCGGTAGAAGTCGCGTGCCTCGGGCGTGAAGATGTGCACGACGACGTCGAGGTAGTCCATGAGGATCCAGGTCGCCTCGGCCTGGCCCTCGACGCGGCGCGGCAGGATCCCGTGCTCGTCCTTCAGCGCCTGGTGGATGCCGTCGTGGATCGCCTTGACCTGGCGCGCCGTGTTGCCCGAGCAGACGAGAAAGAAGTCCGTGTAGCCCACGACACCGCGCACGTCGAGCTCGACGATGTCGATCGCCTTCTTGTCGGCCGCCTGGGCGGCGATCGTCTCTGCGAGCTGGTCTGGGTTCATCGATAGAGCCTTCCCCGAGCGATCTGCTCGGCAACACGATCAGGTACGAGATAGCGGATCGGATCTCCCTGCGCCACACGGCGCCGGATCTCCGACGACGAGATGTCCAGCCGCGGCATGTCGAAGAACACGGGGGCCGCCGCCTCGCCGAACCGCTCGGCGAGCCGCCGCGTGATCTCCTCACGGCCGGAGCCCGATCGCTCCGCCACCGCCAGCCGCGCCAGACCGAGCACCGCCTCCGGCTCGTGCCAGCTCGGGAGTCCGAGGGCGATGTCGCCCCCGACGATGAAGGTCAGGTCGTCCTCCGGCGTCCGCGCATGAAGCTCCCTCAGGGTATCGACCGTGTACGACGGTCCGCCACGCCCGACCTCCAGATCGCAGATCCCGAGCCGTTCGTCGCCGGCGATCGCCAGGCGACACAGCTCGAGCCGCACGTCGGGCCCGGGATCGTGCTCGGCCTCCTTGTGCGGCGGCACCGCGACGGGCGTCAGCAGCACGCGGTCCAGCGCGAGCTGCGCCGCGGCCTCCGACGCGCAGACGAGGTGCGCCAGGTGGGGCGGGTTGAACGACCCGCCGAGGATCCCGATCCGGGTCACGCGGCGCGGGACGTCAGGGGCGCACGTGGCCGTCTCCGGCGACCACGTACTTCAGCGTGCACAGCTCACGCACGCCGATCGGCCCGCGCGCGTGCAGCTTCTGCGTCGAGTTGCCGATCTCCGCGCCCATCCCGAACTCGCCGCCGTCGGTGTAGCGCGTCGACGCGTTGACGTAGACGCAGGCCGCGTCCACCGCGCGCTCGAACAGCCGCGCCGAGCGCGCGTCGTTCGTGACGATCGCCTCCGAGTGGCCCGAGCCGTGCGCGTTGACGTGCTCGATCGCCTCGTCGAGCGAGTCGACGACCCCGACCGCGAGGGTCAGGGCGAGGAACTCCGTGTCCCAGTCCTCGTCGGTCGCGTCCTTCAGCGACGGCGCGAGTGCGTCGCCCGCGAGCGCGCGGGCGCGGCCGTCGACGCGCAACTCGACGCCGGCGGCTTGGAGGGCCGTGAGCGCGCGCGGCAGGAACTCGGGGGCGGCGTCGGCGTGGACGAGCAGCGTCTCGGCCGCGTTGCAGACGCCCGGCCGCTGGACCTTCGCGTTGAGGATGATCGCCTCGGCAGCGTCGAGGTCGGCGGTCGCGTCGACGTAGACGTGGCAGTTGCCCGACGCCGCGTAGATGACGGGCACGGTCGCGACGGCCTTCAAGGCGTTCTTCAGGCCCTCGCCCCCGCGCGGGAAGATGAGGTCGACGACCCCGTCCTGCGTCGCGAGCTCGGCGAGCTCCTCGCGGCCGCCGCCGGCGACGAGGCCGATCGCGCCCTCGGGGACGCCGGCCGCGGTCGCGGCCCCGGCGGCGATCGTCGCGAGCACGGCGGTTGAGTGCGTCGCGCTCGAGGAGCCGCGCAGGACGACCGCGTTGCCGGACTTCAGGCACAGCGAGGCCGCGTCGATCGTGACGTTCGGGCGCGCCTCGTAGACGACGGCGACGACGCCGAACGGCACGCGCAGCTTGCGCACGTCCAGGCCGTTGGGCAGCCGCTTGCCCTCGACGACCTCGCCGACCGGGTCGGGCAGCGCGGCGATCGCGCGGGTGCCGGCGGCGATGGCGGCGATGCGCGCCGGGTCGAGCGCGAGGCGGTCGAGCAGCGCCGCGCCGATGTCGTTCGCGCGCCCCGCTTCCAGGTCGCGCGCGTTGGCCTCGACGATCTCGTCGGTGCGCGCGACGAGCGCTGCGGCGATCGCCTCCAGCGCAGAGTTCTTCGTGTCGGTGTCGAGCGCCGCGAGCACGCGGGCCGCGGCGCGCGCCTCGAGGCAGATCTCGGACACCGAGCGCGTGACGGTCGCCATGTCGCCAAGGGTACGCGACCGGCGCGGGGCCCCGCGAGCCGTCGCTGCGACGCCCGCCCCGCGCCGCAGCCCTTCCCTCCGCCGCGCCCGAATTGACATATATTCCGATATCGGCATATGATCCGCGCATGGCCCGAGCAGCGACCACGGCAGACGCGTTCAACGCGGTGGCGGAGCCCCGGCGGCGGCAGATCCTGGATCTCCTCGCCGGCGGGGAGCTGCCCGTCAACGACCTCGTCGCACGCCTCGGCATGACCCAGCCGCAGGTCTCCAAGCACCTGCGGGTGCTGCGCGAGGTCGGCGCGGTGCAGGTGCGCGAGGACGGCCGCCGGCGCCTGTACCGCCTCGACGGCCTCGCGCTCAAGCCGATCCACGACTGGGTGCGCAGCTACGAGCGCTCGTGGTCCGAGCGCTTCGAGCAGATGGACATCGTGCTGGACGAACTCAAGGAAAAGGAGCAAGGAGATGACGGCGATGGCAAGTAGCGGCACGGCAACGGTGACGCTCCCGACGGACACGGAGATCCTCATCGCGCGGGAGTTCGACGCCCCCAAGCACCTCGTGTACAAGGCGTACACGACGCCCGAGCTCGTGCGCCGCTGGTGGACGAGCGGCCGCGGCGAGATGACGACCTGCGAGATCGACCTGCGCGTCGGCGGGGCGTGGCGCTACGTCATGCTCGCGCACGGCGAGTTCGAGGTCGCCTTCCACGGCGAGTTCCGCGAGATCGTCGAGAACGAGCGGCTCGTCACCACCGAGGTCTACGAGATGCCGGACGCGCCGCCCCCGGCGCCCGAGGACGAGCCGCTGAACATCGTGACGTTGACCGAGTCGGGCGGCCGGACGACCCTCGAGATCGTCGTGAAGACGACGAGCAAGGAGCTGCGCGACCTCATCGTCGGCTCCGGGATGGAGGAAGGCATGCAGGACGGCATGGACCTCCTCGAGCAGATCGCGATCGAGATGGCACGCGACGGCGCGTAAGGCGCCGTGACCGGCAACCGGCTCGCCGACGAGGGGGTGTCGTAAGAAACGTCCTCATACGGGACGTTTTCAACAAGACCCCTTCGCGGCCGCGGGCCCGGCCCGTCAGCCACGCCGGAGGCGCCGCGCGATCAGGCCAGCACGAAGTAGTCGCGGTGGATCGCCTCGTCGGTCGCGCGGGGCATGACCTCGCGCACCGCCGCGGACTTCATGCCCTTCACGCGGACGAGCTCGTCGGCCGCGTAGTTGCAGATCCCCTTGCCGATGACGATCGCCCCGTGCGCGACCTGGACGGCGTCGCCCGCGTCGAACGCGCCGCGCACCTCGGTGATGCCGACGGGCAGCAACGATGTGCCTCCGTCGCGCAGCGCGCGGGCGGCGCCGCCGTCGACGACGATCGTGCCGTGCGAGGGCTTCGCGTACTTCAGCCACAGCTTGAACGACGAGTAGCGCTCCTCGCGCGGCGGGAAGCGCGTCCCGCCGGGCGTGCCGTCCAGCGCGGCGCCCAGCGCGCCGTCGCGCAGGCCGCTGCAGATGACGGTCTCGATCCCGCCCGCCGTCGCCATCTCCGCCGCGACGACCTTCGAGCGCATCCCGCCGGTGCCCAGCGGCGACGTCGTATGCCC
>JAUXSD010000207.1 GCA_030681525.1 Solirubrobacteraceae bacterium | reverse complement strand
GCCGCGCGTGCACCGCATCCCAGCCCAGCCGCAGCGCGGCGGCGTGCAGCGCGAGCTTGCGGGCGTGGAAGAGACCGTGCATCCGGACGGAGCCGAAATGCGCGCGGCACAGCGCGGAGAACTCCTCGGGGCGGTACTCGTGGACGTGCCACGGGTTGCCCGAGCGCTCCGCCCCGGGCGGCGCGAGCGTCAGCACGTTCGGCGTCGAGACGTACACGACGCCACCGGGACCGACGAGCTGCGCAAAGCGCTCCAGCACGGCACCCGGATCCTGGACGTGCTCGATCGTCTGCAGGAAGACGAGGGCGTCGCACGGCTCGTCGTAGGTCTCGACCATGGTGCGCACGAAGCGCAGGTTGGCTGCCGAGTAGCGCAGGCGGGCGTGCTCGTGCGCCTCGGGGTTGGCATCGACGCCGACGACCCGCGCCGCCCCGGCGCGCGCCAGCACGTCGGAGCCGTAGCCCTCGCCGCAGGCCATGTCGACGACGCGCTTGCCGCTGATCTGCGCGGCGATCCACTCGTAGACGACGAGGTGGCGGGCGAACCAGTAGTTCTCCTCGGGGACGTCGGGCAGCGTGCGCTCGCCGGTCAGCGCCAGCGGCGGCACGCCGGGCGGCTGGTCGCGCTGCAGGTACAACCGGGGCGGCGGCGCGTCGTCGGCGAGGTCGGGCACGGCGCGGCAGGTTAGTCGGGATTCAGTCGGCGCCGGGCGCTGCGCCGGCGGCCCGCCGCGCCTCGAGGTAGCGCGCCCGGTCGCCGAACACCTCGCGCAGCGACGTCTGCAGCTCGTCGAGGAACTCCGCGCGGTACGTCGCGTCGCTGAGCACGGCGATCGCGTAGTACAGCCCGCTGAACGCCGCGAGCGCGCTCGACACCTTCACGAGCTCCTCGCTCAGCTCGGGCCGGCCGGCGATCGCGTGAGGGTGCCGGCCGATCCAGGTCTCGACGACGTCGGGCGTGACCGCCAGCGCGCCGAACGCGACGAAGAACGCGCCGACGAGGACCGCCACGACGAGCACCTGCAGGCCCTGGCTGACGAACATCACGAGGCCGACGTTGAAGCGCTGGCGCGGCGTGAGCGGCGGGTCGGCGCCGACATCGGCCTCCAGCTCGCGCACCTCGCGCGGCAGCCGCGAGGCGATGAACACCGAGCCGACGGCGAGAAACAGCGCCACGACGCCGACGAGCGCCGGATCGGAGACGTCGGAGAAGACCTGCCACATCTCCGTGTTGATGAACAGGACGATCATGAAGATCAGCAGCACCGGGACGGCCCGCGTGAGCAGCTTCAGCGAGGCCGCGAGCTGGCCCACGAGCCGTCCTGCGGCCCAGCGCACGATCGACAGCAGGCCGATGCCGACGATGCCGTAGATGAGCGCCAGCAGCAGCAGGTTGCCGCCGGCGGTGACGAGCGCGCTCGTCACCTGGCCGCCGAACACCAGCGGCAGCAGCGCCGGCACGAGCACGAAGGCGGCGAGCTCGATCGGCCCGACGCGGTCGGGCACCGACAGCGCCGGCCGGGCGCGGTGGCGGTTGACGATCGCCACGCCGCCCGCGACGATCGCCAGCGCGCCGACGAGCGCCAGCGCGTTGGCCCACCACGGCCAGTCGCGGTCGACGGCGCCCAGCAGCTGGCCTGTGACGACGAGCGACAGCAGCGGCGTCGCACGCGTGAAGATGTCCTCGTAGGCCGAGTAGTCCTCGATGAGCAGCGGCAGCCCCGCGCGGCGCAGGCGCCGCTCGTACGCCGCGAGCTCGTCCATCGGGCAAGGATATGGTCGCGTGCGCGCTCAGCGGTGGTCGGCCGGTGCGGGCCGATCGATGTGACCGGGCCGGGTGCCTCCTCTGCGTGCACAACTGCCGAACGGATGCGCTCGATCAGCCGCTTCGGCACAAGTGCACGTATGCCGTGCACAACTGACGAGCGAGTCCTGGCGGCCGCGCGATCCGGCAGTTGTGCATGCGCGTGAACGGGCGCCGAGCGAATCCGCCGACGCGTGCACTCTCGCTCCTGCATCGCATCCGTGAAGCAGCGCCGAACCGCTGCGCGGCGATCGCCGGCTCGTCGCTCGTTCACGCCGGTGCACCGCGGCTATGGTCCTGCCTCGTGGCGCCAGCCCATGCCATCCGCGCCGTCCTGCGCCCCCACACCACAGGTGCGCGCGAGACGATCGCGGCCCGCGCCCGCGACCGCGGCGTGCTCGGCTGGGTGCGCGACGGCGAGCAGGACACGCTGCAGGTGCACGCCGAGGGCGACGCCGCCGCGGTCGACGCGCTCCTGGCGTTCCTCGGCGAGGCGGGCGCGGTCGCGTCCGAGCCCGTCAGGGTCGAAGGGCACGAGCAGTTCGCGATCCGCGGCGTGAGCGCAGGTGTCTTCGTCGTCCAGGAGCACGCCGCGACGGCGCACCACTTCGACCTGCGCCTCGAGGTCGGCGGGGTGATGCGCTCGTGGGCGGTCCCGAAGGGGCCGAGCCTGGACCCGGCCGTCAAGCGGATGGCGATCGAGGTCGGCGACCACTCGCTGTCGCACAACACGTTCGAGGACCGGCTCGGCGCGGGCGGCGTGATCGTGTGGGACCGCGGCACCTACGAGCAGGGCGGGCGCGTCGCCTGGCCGGAGGCGCTGGATCGCGGACACGCGGTCTTCGTGCTGCACGGCGAGAAGCTCGCGGGCGGCTTTGCCCTGCAACGGACGCGCAGGGGCGCCAAGGCGCAGTGGCTGCTGATCAAGCGCCGCGACGAGCACGCGCGGCCGGGCTCGGACATCGTGGCGGAGCGCCCCGAGTCGGTGGTGAGCGGCCGGACCCTGCAGCAACTGCTCGGCTGAGGCGGTCGGTGCCGCGGACACGGTGTGCTGTCATACGTCCCTGATGCCCGACCGGACGGTGCGTGACTTTCCGCTGTTTCCGCTGCCCCTCGTCGCGCTCCCCCACGAGCTCGTGCCGCTGCACATCTTCGAGGAGCGCTACCGGATCATGTTCGACGAGCTGCTCGAGAGCGCGGGCGAGTTCGGCATCGTCTGGCTGACCGAGTCCGGCACGAAGGCGATCGGCTGCGCCTGCGAGATCGAGCAGGTGCTCGAGCGCACGGACGACGGCCGGCTCAACGTCCTCACCCGCGGGACCCGGCCGTTTCGGATCGTCGAGCGTCAGGACGACATGCCCTACCCGGCGGCCACGGTCGAGTTGTTGTCCGACAAGGCGGAGGCCGTCGACGTGCGCGCCGCCGAGCGGGCGCGCGAGGCCTACGCCGAGCTCGTCGTCGAGGCGACCGACCACGAGCCCGACCCTCTCGACCTCGCCGGCAAGACCGCCTACGAGATGGCCGCCACCGTCGACTTCGGCCTCGACGCCAAGCAGGGCCTGCTCGACCTGCGCTCGGAGAACGCCCGCATGCGCCTGGTCACCCGCCTGTTCAAGGCCGCCCTGAAGCGGCTGGACTTCGTCGAGCGTGCCCAGGCCCGCGCGCGCTCCAACGGCAAGGTGCGCTTCGGCTAGCGCGGCGGGCGCGGTCGCCCCTTCGCGGCGTCGCCACCGCTGTTGGGCGGGCTGTCCCCCGCGCCGGCCGCATGCGCCGCCACGTCCTTTGTCGCGTCGAACAGGCCCTTGGCCAGCGGCATGATCGCCGACGCGGTCCCGACGGTCGACAGCAATCCGCGGTTGAGACCTTCGGCGCCGTCGAAGACCGTGAGGTTGCCGACGTTGTTGTACTGCTGCGCCGCTGCGGCGACGATCGCCGGCAGCTGCTCGGCGATCTGCTGGGCGATGACGCCCTCGGCGTTCTCGGCCAGCGCCTCCTGTCGGGCCTCGATGCCGGCCGCCTCGGCCAGGCCCTTCTCGCGGGTGCCGTCGGCCTCGGCCAGCAGCCGGGCCTTCGTCGCGTTGGCCTCGGCAGACCCGAGCTTCGTGACCGCCTCCGAGCGCGCGTCCGCGTCGACCCTCGTGGCGGCGGCCTTGGCCTCCGCCTGCAGACGGGTGCGCTCGGCGTCGGCCTGCGCGGCGGCGATCGCCGCCTCGCGCTCGGCGTTGGCGTTCGTGACCTGCTCGTAGGCGCGTGCGTCGGCCGGCTTGCGCACGGTCGTCTGCAGGCGCTGCTCCTCGAGCTGGGCCTCGAGCTCGGCCGCCCTGGTGTCCGCCTCGACGACGGCCTGGCGCGCTCGCGCCGCGGCGAGGGGGCCGGCCTGCGCGGCCTCGGCCTGAGCGCGCTCGGTCTCCGCGCTCGCGGCGGCCTTGCGCACCTCCGCGTCGCGCTGGGCCTCGGCGACGAGCGACGCCGACTCCGCCTCGCGCTGGGAGGCCTCCTGCTCGCGCTGGGCCGCCGCGATCCGCGCCGCCGCGGCCACCGCAGCGGCCTGCGGCTTGCCGAGGTTGCGGATGTAGCCCTCGCCGGTGGCGTCCGCCGGATCGCGGATGTCCTTGACCTGGAAGGAGTCGATGACGAGACCGAGCTTCTGCATCTCGATGGCGGTCGCGTCGCGGACCTCGTCGGTCAGCGCGTTGCGCTCGCTGATGAGCTGCTCGACGGTCAGGCCGCCGACGATCGTGCGCAGGTGACCGTGGGCGATGTCGCGGATCGTCTGCTTGATCGTCTCGTCGGGCGTCTCCTGAAAGCGCGTCACCGCGTTGGCGATGCTGGCCCGGTCGTTGCCCACCTTGAACGCCATCACCGCTTCGACCTCGACCGGGATCGCCTGCGAGGAGACGCAGTGCAGGCCGCGCCCGTTCTCACCGAGGTCGACCGTCCGCGACTCC
This sequence comes from Solirubrobacteraceae bacterium, assembly GCA_030681525.1. Taxonomy (GTDB): domain Bacteria; phylum Actinomycetota; class Thermoleophilia; order Solirubrobacterales; family Solirubrobacteraceae; genus CADCVQ01. Next base: position 32,679 of record JAUXSD010000207.1, on the reverse strand, counting down.
AGCGACAGCCGCTGCGCCCGCTGCAGGACGGGCAGGACGATCGACCCCCCGGACGTCACCACCTTGAAGTTCATCGTGTTCTCGACCACCGGGGCGTGCTCGGTGTCGGCCGTGGGGCGGTTGTCGCCCTTGGAGCCGGCGCCGGTGATGATGAGCGCCTCGTTGCCCTTGGGGACCTGGTAGACGGCGAACGCCAGCACGACGAGGATGATCACGACGACCGCCAGCACGATGAGTGCGATGGCGACGGTTGGCAGGGCGGCGGCGACGGTGACGGGCATGGTGAATGGACTTCTCCTCAGTCGACGGGCTCGTGCCCCGGCATGGCTGTGACGAACACGGTGCGAGACAGGTTGGGATGGGTTTGGACGACGACACACTCGGCACCCCGGTCGATGATCTCGTTGCCGTCGTACGGCAGCGCGTAATACGCCTCGAGCCGGTTGCCCACCGCGAGCATGACTTCCCCGATGCGACCCGGGCGCACAGCTCCGCTGACCCGCCCAAGCTTTCCGTCAAGACCTTCGCTCGTCATGCCCTCACAGCGTAAGAGCGAGAGCAAATGAGCCGCCGGCACCCCGCGGGGTCAGCGCCAGCCGGCTACGCCGTCGCCGCCGACCGGGTCGTCCGGCGGGGCCCCGAGCGCAGCGATCCGCTCGCGGGCGCGCGCCACCTCGGCCGGGTCGTCGCCGCGCAGCAGGTCGTAGTCCTCCTGCCCCGCGGGATAGGCGCCGACGACGGTGAAGCCGCGATCCGCGGCGACACGGCGGTGCCCGGTTCCGGCGGGCAGGACGAGCACGTCGCCGGCGGCCACCTCGAACGCCTCGCCCTGCGGGCCGCCGAGCTCGAGCGTCGCGCCGCCCGCCACCACGCCCAGCACTTCGTGCGACGTGGAGTGAAAGTGGTGAAAGGCGAACACGCCGTTCACCCACGAGCCGCGCCAGCCGTGGTCGGCGAAGCACGCGCGGCAGGCCTCGGCGCCGCGTGTCGCGGCATCGACGCCGCGGTAGATCAGGACGGCGAACGACGGATGATTCGGGATCCGCTCGCCCGCCGGGGCCTGCCAGGTGATGAGCTCCATCGCCGGGGTCCTACCCCGCTGATCGACCGTCGGGGCGGCGCGGCGCCGCACGCCGCCCCGCGCGATCACACCAGCCCGTCGTTGATGGCCTGCACGATCGCCCGCTGCGCGTCGAGCTGGGCGGGCGTCGCGTTCGCGTCCAGGCGGACCGCCTCGGCGGCCTGCAGCGCGGCGCTGAACGCGGTGTCCGCGGTCCCGTCGCCGTTCGTGTCGACCGCCTCGGCCCAGCCGACCGCGCCGTTGGCGAAGTTCAGCCAGGCGGTCAGCAGGTCACGGTCGAGCTGGTCGCGTTTGCCGACCGCCTGGCCCTGGCTGAACAGGATCTTCTGCGCCTTCTGGAACGTCGCGGCGTCGCGCTCCTCGTGGAAGACCGCGCTGACGAAGTCGGCGATCTCCAGGTAGCAGGCCAGCGTCGCGTCGTCGAAGTCGACGCCGCCGCGCTGGCGGTACTGCTGCGCCCAGTAGCCGGTCGGGCGACCGCGGTCGGCGTTGCCGGCGATCAGGACCTTGATCGCGTCCGACGCGGACCCGCCGTCGTCGTCGAGCACCGAGAAGCCGACGTCGTACGTGCAGGCCTGGCCGAACGCGTGCGCCGTCTCGTCGGTGACGTCGCGCGGCTGCACGGACGGGCTCGGATCGGGATCGGGGAACGGCGCGTTGACGAGCAACAGCGTCGAGCGATCGATCGCGGGAGCGCCGTCGTCCCAGTCCCAGCGCAGCGTCAGGTCGTCGCTGCCGGGATCGGTGGCGCGCCCGGCGAAGTCGACGGGAGCGCCGGAGTTGCCCAGCAGCACCGGCGTGCCGTTGATCGAGACCGCGTCGTCCTCGTTGATCGCGGCCGTCGGGTCGACGTTGTCGACCGTCGCCTCGGCCGTCCGGCAGATGTTCGCGACGTCGTCGTCGGCGCCGCAGACCGTGATCGTGAACGTGCCGTCGTCGCCGTAGACGTGTTCGACGTCGTAGGTGATCGTGCCGTCGGGCCGGAGATGCTCCTCGATGCCGGCCAGCGCCTCGGCGCCGGCGCCGTCGCCGAAGTCGATCGTGGCGCTGAGCGGGTCGAGCCAGCCGGCGTCGCTGATCGTCCCGGAGACCGAGACCGCGGTGTTCTCGTCGACCGGATCGTCGGTCGCGATCGCCGAGACCTGCGGCGCGACGTTCGTGACGTTGACCGTCGCCGAGTCCGTCGCGGTCGCGCCCGCCGTGTCGGTGACGCGCAGGCTCACCGTGAACGATCCGTCGCGGCCGACGCGATCGAACGGCGGGCTGGCGCCGGTGGCGTCGTCGAACGCGCCGTCGGCGTCGAAGTCCCAGTCGTAGGTCAGCGTGTCGCCGGTGTCGGGATCGCTCGACAGGCTGCCGTCGAGCGTGACGTCCGTCCCCTCGGCCGTCGAGTACGGCCCGCCGGCGTCGGCGCTCGGCGGGTCGTTGATCGCCTGCAGGCAGTCCAGGCGCCCGGCGCCGGTGACGTTGTCGACGCCGGCGGGGGCGATGTCGGCGGCGGTGGCGGCCAGGCGCGCGTTCGTCGTCGCGGGCGCCGCGGCGGGCTGGTTGAGCTCGTCGCGCAGCAGCGCGTCGCAGGCGGCGGCGTGCGGCGCCGCGGCCGACGTGCCGGTGAACGGCGATCCGAAGCCGCCGACGCCGGTCACGGCGACGTTGTCGGCGGCCGCCCACGTCGGCGCGCCCGCCGTCTGGTTGACCGTGCCGGCCTGGCCGGCGCCGCACGGCCCGGCGGCACCGCCCGGACACTGCGTGGTGATGAGCAGCTGGACCGGGCCACCGGCCGAGTAGCCCTCGAGCGCGCCGCTGTTCTGCGCGTCGAGCGCCGCGGCGGAGGTCGCCGCGCCGGTGTAGTTGGAGTCGGGGTTCAGGCTGCCCGCCCGCGTCGCCGTGTCGACCGAGGTCGTCGCCCGCATCCGCAGGTCGAGCGTCGGCACCGCCACGCCGGCCGGCGCGTTCTCCACGTCGACGACGACCTTGTAGGTGCCGGCGGCGAGGCCGCCGATCTGCTCGAGGGTGTCGCCGACGCCCTGGCCCTGGCCGTTGTTGCTCTGCGCAATGCACGCCGTGCCGGCGGCGTTGAGCACGTAGAGGTCCAGGTCGGTGAAGCCGCCCTGGCCGGCGGTCGGGAAGATCGCCCGCGGCTCGCTCCACTGCAGCGTCAGCGAGGCGTTGTTGGCGGCGGTGATGTCGAACGTGTTGTCGGTCCCGCCGGCGATCGCGACGGCGTTGTCGGGCTCGTTGCCCGCGCAAGGCCCCGTGCCGCCGTCGGGCCCCTGGCCGGTGCCCGTCGCCGCCATGCGCGCCGCGTGCCGGGCCCCGAGGTTGCCGGCCGAAGAGTGCATCGAGACGCCGTTGGCCGCGACGGTGTCGCCGTTGGAGGCGACGAGGCCGGACTGGAACGCCGGCTCGGCGTCGAAGGCGAGATCCTCGGTGATGACGTTCGCGCCGTTGGCCGCCAGCCAGTTCTGCGCGCCGACGTGGCCGGCGGTGCCGCCGCCCGTGCCCGCGTCGAACAGCAGCCCGGCGCCGGGCGCCATGTCGTGCACGATCTCGAGCATCGCCGTGCCCTCGTCGCAGTTCGGCGAGCCCGCCGCGCAGCCGGCGTTGTTGACGGTGACGGCCGGCAGGTCGGAGGCCGCCAGCGACGGCACGCCGTTGGAGATCACGCCGACGTTCACGCCGGCGCCGTTGATCCCGCGCGTCTGGACGTCGTCGGCGTTGTGCAGCGCGACGCCCTGGCTGTTCGTGGGGTTCGTGGGGTGGTCGTCGGTCTGCCCGTAGTCGGGCGTCGTGAGCGCCGCGACCCAGTCGAGCGCGGCGACCGCGTCGATGTCGTCGGCCGGCACGGCCGCATGAAACAGACCGTAGGCGGGCCGGCCGCGCCGCGCCGGGCCGCTCGCGGTGGCCACGATCCGCGCACCGAGCCGGATGAGCTGCGCCCGCTCGCGGTTGGAGACCTGGCCGTGGGCCCAGACGTTGACCTCGATCGAGCCGTCGGTCCGTACGCGCACGAGCCGATGGGACGCACCGGCGGGCGAGCGTCCGGCCCGGCGAGCGGCGGCCACGTCGGCGGCGGACTGCTCGACGACCGACGCGACCTTCGACGGCCGGCCGGCGGCGTTGGCCGACGGCGCCAGCGCGAGCGGTGCCGCGAGGGCGACCGAGATGGACGCGACGATCGCCCGGACGTTCGGACCCATGACTGCCCCCTGGTGCTGCGAGCGGGTGCCGCGGCCGGTGCCCGGCCGTCGCTTCCGCTGCGGTTGACGACTCACCGCGACCGTCTCACGACGGCGCGCGCCGCGTGTGTGACATTCCGCACACAAGCCTGCTGTCCACTTGAGTGGATACGGCCGAATCCGATTCTGCCCCGCGAGGACGCCCGGCATCGGCGGAACGTGGCGCCGCACCGTGACGAGCGATGGTCGTGTCAGGAGCTACTGGTAGCTCAGAGGACGTCGTTCGGTGGGCCGTGGGGCCCGACGCGATACTGGCGGGCCGCGTCCTCGCTGAGCACCGCGACGTTGTCGCTGCTGCCGACAGATTTGCCGTGGCCGTCGGCGTCGCCGAGTGTGAGGTGGAGCGCGTCGCTTCCGAAGTCGATGGTCACACCGTCGCAGCAGAGGTCGGCGCTGCTCTCCATCCGGTGCCAGAGGAGTTGGACTGCTGTGACCTTCTGAGCGATGAGCGGGGTCCATCGGCTGCGCTCGGTTGCGTCCCAGATGGCGAATGCTCCGTCTGCGACGAGGCGCCCAGGCCGGAGTGACTTCTGTCTCATCGTGATGCCGTCGTTCACGCCGGCCTGTTCCCAGATGACGCTGAGCGTCTTGCCGGTCGACGTGTCGAGCTCAAGTCCGTAGTCCAGAGCATCGAAGTCCGGCCACAGCCAGGGAGGGTTGGACCACTCATCGCTCGCGGTGACGAGGCGGCCGCCGCGCAGCACCTCGCCGTCGGTCGCGTTCTGCAGGCGCCGGTAGTCGATGTCGAAGTATCGGACGCTCACGACGTGTGCGCCGACGAGTGCGGAGGCGTGTTCTTCTCGCTCGCGTCGCTCAACGCCGGTCGTGACCCACGGCAGCGGTCCGCGCTCCATCAGGACACTCTGCGTCGGAGCGATGCTCGCGGTCTGACGTCGTCGGTCGAGACACAGACAGCACGCAGCAGCCCCAGGTGCAGGCTCGGGTAGCCGTCATGCCCTCGGCGACCGGCACGAGCGACGTGGGCGAACGCGCGAGCGTCCTGCAAGTGGCGAGCAGACACCCACCGCCCGCGCCGCTCGCCGGGCGGCGCTACGCCGGCTCGCGCACCGGCGGCGGCGGCTCGAGCGGCATGGCCGGCAGCGCGCGCGGCTGACCCGGCCAGCGTCCCTCCGCGGCGACCCACGAGCCGGCGAGGATGAGGATCAGGCCGAGGATCGCGCCGACCGTCAGCCGCTCGTCGAGCAGCGTCACGCCGTAGAACACGGCGAACCCGGGCGCGATGTAGGCGACGAGCGAGGCGCGCCCCGGGCCGATCTCGACGATCAGGGTGAAGTAGATCGCGAACGCGAGGCCGGTGCCGCCCGCGCCGAGCGCGACGAGCGCGCCGATCGTCTGCAGGTCCGGCGCCTGGGCCGGCAGCGAGAGGAGCGCGAACGGCAGCGTCACGAGCGCGCTCACGAGGATCGTCGACGCGGCGATGCCGACCGGCGCCGCGCCACGCAGCCGGTGCTTGAGATACAGCGAGCCGACCGCGTAGCCGACCGTCGCCAGCAGCACCATGAGCCCGCCCGCGAGCGCCTGGGCGTCACCGCTGAGGTCCACGCCGAACAGCAGCACCACGCCGACGATGCCCATCAGCACACCGGCCGTGGCCACGCCGTGCGGACGCTCGTCGTCGTCGAAGCGCGCCGCGATCAGCGCGGTGAAGATCGGGGCCGCGGACACGAGGATCCCGGTCAGCGCCGAGGAGATGTGCTGCTCGCCGAGCGTGATGAACAGAAACGGCAGCGTGACCTGGACGATCGCCAGAAACAGGATCGGACCGGCCAGGCCGCGCAGCTGCGTCAGGCCGCGTGCGGCCAGCGCGAGCGGGACGAGCACGAGCGCGCCGAGCGCGAGCCGCGCGAAGACGATGAAGATCGGATCCAGGCCGTCCTCGAGCGCCACCTTGATGAACAGGTAGGAGGCTCCCCAGAGGGCAGCGAGGAGCGACATGAGCAGCCAGGCGCGCCGGTTCATGGGAATTCGAGGCTAGTCGGAGTGGCCGGCGCGCTTGCCATGCCCAAGCAACGCGGCGCGCGCCCGCCGCGTGAGGTCGCCGTCAGCGCGCGGTCAGCCCGGGTCGTACAACTCGGTGGTGGGGATGATCCGTCCCGACACGACCCCGCCGCCCGCTACGAGCACCGCGTCGCCGACCACCGCCACCGCGGCGTGGGCCCTGGCGCGTCGCAGCGACACCGTGCGGCGCCAGCGGTTCGTCGCCGGGTTGTAGATCTCGGCCCCGCGCACGGTGCCCGAGTCGGCGAAGCCGCCGGCGACGAGCACCTGCCCGCTGGGCAGCAGCGCGGCGGCGTGGAAGCCGCGCGCGGCCTTCATGCTCGCCGCCGCGCGCCAGCGGTTCGAGCGCGGGTCGTAGAGCTCGGCCCCCTTCGTGAAGCCCGGGGTGCGCGCGCCTCCGCCCGCCACGAGGACGCGGCCGTCGGGCAGCCGGAGGGCGCTGTGGTTGCCGCGCAGGCGCCGCATGCTCGGCGCCCGCCTCCAGCGGTTGCGCCGCGGGTCGTAGATCTCCGCCGTGCGCTGGAAGTCGTCCTCGTCGCGGTCACCGCCGGTCACCAGGACGCGGCCGTCGGCCAGCGTCGTCGCGGTGTGGTGGTAGCGGGTGAAGCGCATGGACGCGGCCCGAGACCACGTGTTCGTCGCGGGGTCGTAGATCTCGGCGCTGCGCAGCTCGGTGTGGTTGCGCGCCAGGCCGCCGGCGACGAGGACCCGGCCGTCGGCCAGCAGCGATGCCGTGTGGTTGGCCCGCGCGCGGCGCAGCCGTCCCGCCGGCTGCCATGCCTCGGCGCCCGGCTCGAAGAGCTCGGCCGGCGCGACGTAGCCGTCGTCGATGTTCGCTCCGCCCGCGACGAGCACGCGGCCGTCGGCCAGCAGCGTGGAGGTGTGCGCGAAGCGCGCCGAGCCCATCGGGAACGTGTTCTGCCAGCGCTTGGCGACCGGGTCGAACAGCTCGGCGGACGCCTGGATGCCGGCGAAGCTGAAGCCGCCGCTGACGAGCACCCGCCCGTCGGGCAGCGCGGTCGCGGGGTGAAACTCACGGCTCGTATGCAGCCGGCCGGCCGAGGTCCAGCTCGCGGCGGCCGCGGTTCCGGCCGCCGTCAGCAGCATGACCGCCGCCAGCGCGACGCATGCGTGCGCGCGGCGGCGAGCGCGGGATCGGCGCGGCGCAGGCATTCGCCGCAGCGTACGCGAGGCGGCGGCCCCCGGCGCCGGTGCCGCGTCTACCATCGGCCGCCATGGCCACGGTCGACGAGGACGGGGCGCGCAGCGAGCGGCGCCTCCCCAAGCAGGTCATCGCGTTCGTCGGCGTGCTGCTGGCCGGGATGCTGATCGGCTGGGTCGTCTTCCGCGACGACGAGGCCGCCCCGGCCCCGGCCACCACGACCGTGGCGGGCCTGCGCGTCGCGGCCGATGCGCGCGTGTACCCGAAGCTCGGCATCACGCTCGACCTGCCGAAGGGCTGGAAGACCTCCTTTCGCGGGTCGGTGCTGACCGCGGTCAGCCGCGACGAGACCGTGTCGGTGGCGCTGTCGATCGCCGGCGGCGCCGACGCCGGCCAGACGGTGCGACGCACCGACCGCACCGAGCTGGCCCGCCTGTTCCGGGCGCGCGAGATCGGCCGCAGCCGCGCGAAGGTCGGGACCGCGACCACGATCGTGACCGAGCTGCTCGGCCGCGCGCGCAACCGCCGCCCGATCCGCATCCTCTCGATGGGTCCCTCCAGCCGCTGGCGCACCTACAGCGTCCAGTCGTTCACCGTGCTGCGTCCGACGGCCGTGCGCATCGCCGAGCTGCGCACGTTGCTGGCGTCGGTGCGCTACCGCCGGCCGACCTGAGCGGGCGCTGGCGCGGCGCGCGCAGCGCAGGCCGCGGCTGCGGCGTCCCCCCAGGACGCCCCAGCCGCGGGTGATGCGCTCGTGGCCTAGTGCTCGCGACGCCGCGCGGGGCCGCGCAGCGTCAGGCCCGCCGCGAGCAGCAGCGAGCCGGCGAGGCCGAGCACGACGACGTCGGTGCCCGTGAAGGGCAGCTCGTTGCCGCCCAGGTTGACCGCGTTGCTGGCCTCGGAGTCGTCCTCGGCCGAGGTGCAGTCGGGATCGTTGCCGAAGTCGATCTCGCCGTCGCCGTCGTTGTCGACGCCGTCGGAGCACTCGGGCGTGCCGTCACCGGCGCCGTCGTCGCCGGCGCCCTCGTTGCCGGAGTCGTCGCCACCGGCGTCGTCGTCACCGCCGGTGCCGCCGTCGTCGGTGGCGCCCGGCGTCGGCGTGGCGGTGCCCGTCGTCGTGGGCGTCGTCGTGGTCGTCGGCGTAGTCGTGGTGGTCGGCGTGGTGGTGGTGGGCGTCGTGGTCGTGGGGGTCGTCGTCGTCGGGTCCGCCGGCGCGACAGCGCGCGACTCCGACTGGGCCGTCGAGACCTGCGCAAGCGACGAGACGCCCGGTACCGCGAGCACGTACACGTCGAGCGCGTTGCGCACGCCGTACGGCGCGGAGGCCTGGTTGCCGGCGGGGCTCGTCGACGAGGCGTCGTCGGCGTTGCAGATCACCGGCAGGAGCACCGGAAGCCCGGTGACGGTGTCGGGGGTGCCGTCGGCGCAGCCGGCCGCGGGCAGCGGGACGCCGGCGCCGCCGAGCTCGACCACGCGAGACGTGTTCGTCTGCGTGGGTGCGGCCCCGCGACACGCGCGTGACTGGCTGGCGGACTCCGCCACCCCGGCTATGGCCGTGCCGGCGGCGAGATCGACGACCTGGCTGGCCCCGTTCGCGGTCTGGCAGGTTCCGTCGCTGACGATGTTGCCGACCGACTCGGCGGCCCCGAGCCGCAGCGCCGGCAGCGCGCCGGGAACACCGGGCACCGGATTTGCACCGCCGAGCGCGAGGCCGGCGAGCGTGAAGGAGTTGAACGAGCCGGTGGTCGTCGTGGCCGAGCGGACGCGAGCGACGTCGATGCAGATCGTCGTGGCGGTGCACAGGCCGTCCAGCAGCGAGTCGGCGATCGCCTGGTCGACCGGGGCGTCACCGGCCTCGGTGTCGGCGCCGGCGATGATCTCGTTGCCGAACAGCGCGGCGACCGTGACATGGCCGTGGTACGTGCCGTCCGCGCGCTGCTCGCCGCGGGAGCGGCCGACGACGATGTCCTCGTCGTCAGCGCTGCCCGTCTCGTCCACCGTGAACGGGCGCGCGGAGTTGGGCGTGAGATCGACGACCGCCGCCGTGCCCTGGCCGTGCGGGTTGGTCCCGTGCAGCGGCGGCTTGGTCTCAGCCGGATCGGCCGGGCCGACGCGCGTCTGGGCGGGCGCGAACGAGCGCAGGTCGTTCTTGACAGTGGCCCCACTGGAGAACGTCGGCAGGGCAATCAGGATGCCGGTGGCGAGGGCAACTGCCCCGGCCCCGATGGAACGGCTTCGTCGAGCCATTGGCTCCCCCTGTCAAATCTCGAACGGAAGCTGGGCTTATACCCGTTTTATCCTCATATGCAAAGCCGTGGCGCCCAGATCACAGGCCGTCGCCCGGGTTTCGCACCCGCACGCGCGGCCGCCCCGTGGCGCCGACGGTCATGCGGATGACGATCGACCGGCGCGCGTAGTGCGCGCCCGGCGCGCCGGCCAGCGCGCGCAGCACGTGCCGGCCGCGGCCGAGCTTCGGCAGCAGCAGCCCGTTGAGCGGGCAGAGCGTCGGCGGGCCGCCGTCGAGCCGGCATTGCAGCGGCGACGGCGCGCGGTCGTTGGAGCGAAAGACGATCAACAGCCGCCCGTCGACCAGGCCGACACGGCGCACGGCCGTGGCGCTCGCGGCCGGCATCAGGCGTCGCAGGAAGACGTCCGCAAGCCGGTTGGTGTCCCCGCCCGCAAGATTCGACGCCGACGACGCGAACGCCGCGGTCGCGCCGTCGGCGCTCAGCGACGGCCGGCCCGGCGGCGGCAGGGCGTGCTCGCGCCCGCGCAGGCGCCCGCGCGCGGTGACGTCGACGAGCACGGTCGTATCGCGCTTGAGGTCGCGGACGAACACGTCGGGACCCTGCGCGTCCTCGGCCACGAGATCGTCGGCCCGCGACCCGAACGCGACGTAGCGCCCGTCCGGGGTGATCGCCGGCAGAAACGACCCGCTGTCACCCTCCTCGTTGGTCGTGCTCACGCTGACGCGGCGCGTCGAGCCGCGCAGGTTGTCGCGCACGAAGATGTCCGGCCGCCGGTTGCGATCGCGCCCGGCGAGGTTCGTCGCCGCCGACTCGAACACGACGAAGCGCCCGCCGCGGCTGACGTCGGAGACCTGCGCGCGGCCGGTGGTGAGCGACAGGTTCTGCGCGCTCCTGCCGCCGCGCGCGACGCTGATGAGCTTGGTCCGGCCGGTGGCGAGGTCGCGCATGAACACGTCCTGGCGGCCGTTGTCGTCGCCCGCGGCGAGGTTGCGGGCGTCCGAGGAGAAGGTCACGTAGCGCCCGTCGGGGCTGATCGCCGGGGCCGACGAGTCGCCCTCGGCGGCGACGCCGTCGCGGTCGGCGCTGACGAGTGCGATCAAGCCGGTCACCATGTCACGCACGAAGACGTCGTCACCACCGTTCGTGTCACCTTCGACGAGGTTGTCGGCGCGTGAGGTGAACACGAGCAGGCGCCCGTCCTCGGAGAGGTCCGGCTCGCCCGACGCCTGGTTGCCCTCCTGGCCGTCGCCCGAGAGGCTGGCCCGGACGATGGTGGCGTCGGGCAGGCGCACGAAGACGTCGGCGAAGCGGTTGGTGTCACCGGCGACGAGGTTCGAGGCGCGGGACACGAACGCGAGGTGGCTGCCGTCGGCGTCCAGGACCGGCCGCCCGGAGGAGGCATCGGCCGGCGCGCCGCCCAGGCCGATAGACGCCGGCTCGACCGCGCCCGTCCCCTGGTCGTAGACGAAGACGTCGCGCACCTTGCCGTTGGCATCCGGCTGCACGGTCAGGTTCGTGGCCGCCGAGGTGAAGGCCATCCGGCGCGCGTCGGCCGACAGCGCGGGCTCGGTGCTCGGGCCGTTGGGGTTGCCCGACGCGGCGAGGCGCACGCGTACCGTTCGCTGCGGCGAGGGGCCCGCCAGCGCAACCGTGGCGGGGACGAGGATCGCGAGCGCCGCGACGGCGCCCAGCGCGATCCCGCGGATTGCGCCTGCTCGGCGGCGGGTCGGCACGCGCCGAGTTGTACCGCAGGCACGGGGGCGCCGTCCCCGCTTGCGCCGGGTGACGCAAGGGCCTCCCCGCCGGACGACGGCTTCGGCCACGACGGCCTGAGCCCGCCTGGTGGCGGGCTCAAGCAGTGTCAGTTTTGGTGAAGCAAGCGACGCCGCGAGGGTGACTCGCTGCGGCGCGGACGCCGCGGGAGTGAATCACCCAAAGGGGCTTCGTCGTCGCAAATCTGAGGAGTGATTCGCACGAGTGTCGCGTGGTTGGTTCGTGGCCTCAGTCTGTCAGCGCCCCGCGCCGGCAACGCTGGGGCCAGCAGGCGTCTTGCGGTGCGGTTTGCCGCACCCCGCACCGCGGGCGGGCGGTCGTGCGGCGGTGCAGGCCTGATCCGGTGACTTCAGCGCTCCAGGCCGCAGGTGTCGATCGCCACGCGGCGCACGAAACGCGACAGCCGCGGCAGGATCTCCGGGCGCTGCTGCGTGTCCGGATAGCGCAGCGTCCCCTCCTCGGTCTGGACGGCGAACTCGAAGAACTGGGCCGGCGGAGCCTTCGGGATGCCGGCTTCGCCGTTCTGCAGCAGCAGCAGGTCGCGGCGGATGTCGCGAGCCTCGATGATCTGCCCGCTGCTGAGGCGCTGGGCCGGCCCGTCGTTGCAGCGCGCCGTCTGATCGGAGACGAGCAGCTCGAGCTTCGCCCCGGGGACCGTGCCGTCGCGGTTGACGACGAACAGATCGGGCGATGGAGTGCCGCACGCCGCGACGACAAGACCGAGCAGCGCGGTTCCGGCGCCTGCCGACGCGCCACGAGCCGCAGACCGCCGGAACTCAACACTCATTCCGTACTCCAGGGTCAAGATTCACGTCAACCACCGGCGTTCCCAGCGTGGTACCTCAACCTCGACCTTAGCCTCATGCCGCCCGTGCCACCCCTCCGCGGCGCGGGTCCCCGGCCCCGTTGAGCTCGCCGGAGGCCGGATCGCGCGTCACGGCCTGCACCCCGCCGAAGAACATGCTCTTGGCGCGGAACGCCTTGATCTCGTGCGGGTCGCATTCCAGCTCGTCGATCGGGATGCCGGGCTCGGCGAAGATCACCCCGCCCTCGTAGTGCACGCGCGGCTCTGCCAGCGCGGCGGCGGCCGGCAGCCCGTGGTCGACGACGGCGACGATCGTCTGCAGGAGCGCCGAGCGGATGCGGTTGGAGCCCGACGACCCCAGCGCGACGTGCACGTCGCCCCCCGCGGTGACCACCGTCGGCGACATCATCGACGGCATGCGGCGCCCTGGCGGCGCGTGGTGGAAGCCCATCGGGCTGAGGTCCTCCTCGCCCATGATGTTGTTGACGTGGATTCCGGTGCCCGGCACGACGATCCCCGAGCCCTCGCCGTTCGTGCACGTCACCGCGCAGGCGCGGCCCGCGCCGTCGATGACCGAGATGTGCGTCGTGGCGCCCAGGCGCGAGCCGAGAAACGACGCCGCGAAGCCCGGTTCGGCCAGGCCGTCGAGGAACTCCGGGCTGCGCTCGTCCTGCGCCTCCTCCATCGCGCGCACGATCTGCGGCAGCGACGGCGGACCGGGCTCGGCGTTCAGCCGCCCCAGCGCGAGCGCCAGCAGGATCCCGCCGGCCGACGGCGGCGGGTTCGTGAACACGCTGCGACCGCGGTAGCCCACGCACAACGGCTCGCGCTCGATCGCCTCGTAACGCCGCAGGTCCTCCGCCGACAGGATCCCGTCGTGAGCGGCGATCCAGTCGACCACCGCGGCGGCGATGTCGCCCGAGTAGAACGGCGCCGACCCCTCGGCGCCGAGCCGTTCGATCGTGTCGCCCAGCGCGCGGTCGCGCCACAGCTCGCCGGCGTTCAGCAGCCCGCCCGCCGGGGCGTAGACGGTCTCGCACTCGGGCGTGGTGCGCAGGATCCACTCCAGCAGGTGGATGACCTCCGCCTGCTGGTCGTTGACGACGACGCCGTCCCGCGCCAGCGCGGCCGCGGGCGCGGCCAGCTCGCTGAGCCGCGCCGAGCCCCACCGGCGCATCGCGGCGTCGATCCCGGCAGGGTTGCCGTACGTTCCGCAGGAGGCGGCGCCGACGTGGAAGATCTGCGTCGCGTCGCCGCCGAAGTCCACCTCGACGGGCACCAGCGGAGCACGATCGGCCTGGTCGCGGCCGAAGCCCGGGGCGGCGACGAAGAAGTCCAGCAGCACCGGGGCCTCGCCGGGCTCGGACACGAGCATGTAGCCGCCGGCGCCGGGCCCGCTCAGCAGCGGCTCGGCGACCCACGACGTGAGCATCGCGGCGACGGCGGCATCGACGGCGTTCCCGCCCGCGCCCAGCACGTCGGCGCCGGCCTGCGCGGTCAGCGGATGGCCTGCGGCGACCATCCCGGGAAGGCGTTGCTGCACGGCACGAGGCTAGCGGCGCGCCGCAGCCGGCCGCCGGGCAGGCGTCAGAAGCCGCGCGGCATGAACTCGGGCACGTCGAGCTCGGTCACGCCGAGCCCGCCGCCCCGTCGCGCCGGCGCGGGCTCGGGTTCGGGCTCGCGGACCGGCGGGGCCGGCCGATAGTCGTCCTGCTCGGCGGGTGCGCGGTAATTGTGATCCCGTGGATGGCGGTAGTCCTCCAGCGGTCGGCGGGTGTCCTCGCGGCGCACGGGCGGCCGGCCGGCCCGCGTCACGCGCGGCTCACCGATCGGCTCCTGGAGCCGCCGCGGTGCGGACTCGCCGCTATAGCGCGTGGCGACGACCGTGACCCAGACCTGGTCCTCGAGGTTCTCGTCGACCATCGCGCCGAAGATGATGTTCGCCTCCGGATGGGCGGCCTCGGCGACCGCCTTCGCGGCCTCGTTGATCTCCCACAGCGACAGGTCGCGGCCGCCCGTGATCGACAGCAGGATCGAGTGGGCGCCCTCCATGCTCGTCTCCAGCAGCGGCGAGGAGACCGCCGTGTTGGCGGCATCGACCGCGCGCGTCTCGCCGGTGCCCATGCCGATCCCCAGCAGCGCGTTGCCGGCGTTGGCCATGATCGTGCGCACGTCGGCGAAGTCGAGGTTGATGACGCCCGGCAGCGTGACGAGGTCCGAGATGCCCTGCACGCCCTGGCGCAGCACGTCGTCGGCGACGCGGAAGGCCTCGACCATCGACGTGTGCTTGTCGAGCACGGAGAGCAGGCGGTTGTTCGGCACGACGATGAGCGTGTCGACCTCGTCCTTGAGCGCCTGGATGCCGATCTCGGCCTGGTCGCGGCGGCGCGAGCCCTCGAAGCCGAACGGCTTCGTGACGATGCCGACGGTCAGCGCACCGAGCTCGACGGCGATCCGGGCGACCACGGGCGCGGCGCCCGTACCGGTCCCGCCGCCGGCGCCCGCCGCGACGAAGATCATGTCCGAGCCCTTCAGCAGCGCCTTGATGCGGTCGTAGTCCTCCATCGCCGCGGCGCGTCCGAGCTCCGGGTTCGAGCCGGAGCCGAGGCCGCGGGTGAGGCTCGCGCCGATGTGCAGCGTGATGTCCGCGGCGGACTCCTGCAGGGATTGCAGGTCGGTGTTGATCGCGAGGAACTCGACGCCCGCGACCTGCGCCTCGACCATCCGGTTGATCGCGTTGGAGCCGCCGCCACCGACGCCGACGACGCGGATGACCGGCTGGCCGACCGGCTTGGCCTGGCCGAACGGGGTCGGGCGATCGGAGGCGTCGTTGCGCGCGAAGGCGTCCTCGTAGACCGGCTCGGGCGTGCGCACGCGGCGGGTGCGCTCACCGGCCGGCGTCGAGGGCTCGAGCAGGTTGTCGGGCAGCTCGGAGGAGAACGCGGAGCGCAGGCGGTCCTGCGGCGTCGGGATGACGGGCTCGTCCTCCTCGATCGGCTCCGACGGGTGCGACAGCGACGGGTGCGGCGCCTCCCGCGGCGGGATCTCCTCGACCGGCGTCGGCTCGACCTCGGCCTCGGCCTGCCTGGCGTCCTCCTCGGTCTTGCGGAAGAGCGCGGCGAGCGGCCCCTCCCTCATGCTCGCGCGCTTACCGGATGCCATGAGAGAGAACCTCCTTCGCGAGATCGCGATAGGACTGGGCGGCGGTGCCGTCCGGGTCGTACTTCAGGACGGACATCCCCTTGACCGGGGCCTCCGCAAACCGCACGGTCTTCTTGATGCGCGATGCGAACAACCGATCGCCGAAGTTCTCCTCGAGGATCTCGATCGCCTCCTTGGCGTGAACCGTCCGCGTGTCCATCATCGTCGGCAGGATGCCTTCGATCTGAACATCGGGATTGAGGTTCTCTCGGATCATCTGGAGCGTGTTCTGCAGCTGGATCAGCCCCCGCATCGAGAGATACTCGCACTGCACGGGGACGATCACCTTGTCGGCGGCCGTCAGCGCGTTGATCGTGAGCAGTCCGAGCGACGGCGGCGTATCGATGCAGATGAAGTCGTAGTCGTCCTTGATGGCGGCCAGCGCCTTGGCCAGCGACCGCTCGCGGCCGATCTGGGTCGACATCGCGATCTCCGCGCCGGCGAGGTCGATCGAGGCGCACGCGACGTCGATCTCACGCCGGCGGATGACCTGCTTGATCGGGATGTGATGCACGAGCACGTCGTACATCGACAACTCCAGCGTGTCGGGATCGATGCCCTGCGACATCGTCAGGTTCCCCTGCGGGTCCATGTCGACGCACAGCACGCGATGGCCGGTCTCGGCGAACGCGGCGGCGAGGTTGAGCGTCGTCGTCGTCTTCGCCACGCCGCCCTTCTGGTTGGCGAAGGCGATGACCCGCGCCTGCTTGGGCTGCTCGTCGGAGCTATGGAAACCGGACACGTGGCCTTATTCGCACGCGTGAGGGCGAATCCTTCACGGGTGCGGGTCCGTGGTGCCTGCGGTGGGTCCGTGTGCCGTTGGGGGGTCGCTGGCGCCGTCTGGCAAGGACGCAGGGAGGAAGGCGTGCCTCTGGCCCATCGACGACCGAGGACGCTGCCAGACGGTGATCAGCGGCCGCCCAACGGTGCTCGGACTCGCCGGGGGCGCCACTAGCATGCGCGGCGGATGATCAGGCATTGGGACGACGTGCCGTGGACAACCCATGAGCACGGCGACCGGCGCTTCGAGCGCCAGTCGCTGAGCCGCGCGCGCGGCAGCGCCGGCGCCACGCTCAGCCGCTACCGGATCGCGGCCGGCGACCGGTCGATGCCGCTGCACGTCCACATCGACGAGGAGGAGCTCTTCTACGTCCTGGCCGGCCGCGGGCTGGTGTGGCAGGGCGACGCCGTGCACGAGGTCCGCGCCGGCGACCTGATCGTCCATCTCGCCGACCGCGAGCCGCACACCCTGCTGGCCGCCGACGACGCCGACGAGCCGCTGGACGTGCTCGCCTACGCGAGCGGCTCGGCGACGCAGCTCACGCTGCTGCCGCGCGCGAACGTCACGTGGGTCGGGGCGCGGTGGCTGCCGCAGGACGCGCCGCATCCGTTCACGGCCGAGCCGCCGCTGGCCGCCGGCGAGCTGCCGCCGCTCGCCCCGCGGCCGTCGACCATCGTCGCCGCGGACGGCGTCGAACCCTCGCTGCAGGACCGCGGCCCCGTGCACCGCACCCGGCGCGACCTCGGCCGCGCCGCAGGCTCTCGCCTGAGCGGCCTGCAGCACGTCACCGTTTCGCCGGGCCGGCGCTCCTCCGTGCGCCACTGCCACTCGCGCGAACACGAGATCTTCGTGGTGGTCGAGGGCAGCGCCACGCTGCTGCTCGGCGACGAGCGCCACCCCGTGCGGCGCGGCTCGATCGTGGCGCGCCCGCCCGGGACCGGCGTCGCGCACTCCTTCGAGGCCGGCGGCGACGGTCTCGTCATGCTCGCCTACGGCACGCGCGACCCCGACGACGCGTGCTGGTATCCGGACTCGCGCAAGGTCTCCTCGCGCGGGCTGGGGGTCGTCTACCGCGTCGAGCCGCTGGACTACTGGGACGGCGAGGAGTGACGCTGCTCGACCGCCGCCTGCTCGTCGTGACGGGCAAGGGCGGCGTCGGCAAGACCACGGTGGCGGCAGCGCTCGGGCTCGTGGCGGCGCGCCGGGGGTTGCGCACGATCGTGGCGGAGGTCGCCCGGCGCGGCGACGTCGCCAGCGCGTTCGACCGCCCCGGCTCCGAGCCGTTCGAGGAGGTCGAAATCGCGGCGGGCCTGTTTCACATCTCGATCGACCCGCAGGACGCGTTGGAGGAGTACCTGCGCGACCAGCTTCCCTCCGGCGCCGTCGCGGAGGTGCTGATCCGCAGTCGCGTGTTCGCGATGGTGGCCGCGGCGACGCCGGGGATGCGCGAACTGTTGACCGTCGGCAAGCTGTGGGAGCTCGCGCAGCTCGACCGCCGCACGCCGGGCGCCGACGCCTACGACCTGGTGGTGGTGGACGCGCCGGCCACCGGCCACGGCGTCGCGGTGCTGTCGGCGCCGCGCACGTTCGCCGCCGCGGCGGGGACGGGGCCGGTGGCCCGGCAGGGCAGGATCATCGACGCGATGCTGTCCGATCCCGAGCAGATCGCGGTCATCGCGGTCGCGCGCGCGGAGGAGCTGGCGGTGACGGAGACCGGCGCGCTGCGCGACGCGCTGATGCAGCGGATGGGTCTGCCGCTGGAGCGGGTCGTCGCCAACGCGCTGGATCCGGATCGCTTCAGCCCGCACGAGGCGACGCTGCTCGAGCCGCATTCCAGCCATCCGGCGGTGGCGCGCGCGCTGCGCGGCCACCGGCGCGCCCTGCGTCAGCGCGCGCAGCTCGGGCGGCTGAGGAAGCTCACCGGCCAGGCGCCGGCGCACCTGCCGCTGCACCCCGGCGGACCGGACGTCGAACAGCTCGCCGAGGCGCTCGAGGCGCAGCTGCTGTGAGTCCCGGCATCGGCGAGCGGCTGGAGGGCAAGCGGATCTGCATCGTGGCGGGCTCGGGCGGCGTCGGCAAGACGACGGCATCGGCGGCGCTGGCGCTGGGGCTGGCGGCGTCGGGGAAGCGGGTCGCCGTGGTCACGATCGACCCGGCGCGGCGGCTGGCCGACTCGCTCGGCCTCGAGGAGCTGGGCAACGAGCCGCGCCTGGTCGACGCTTCGGTGCTCGCCGGGCACGGCATCGAGATGCGCGGCGAGCTGTGGGCGATGATGCTCGACCCGAAGGCAACCTTCGACGCGCTCATCGCGAAGCTGGCGCCCGACGCGGCCACGCGCGAGGACGTGCTGGGCAACCGCATCTACGCGCAGCTGTCGAGCGCGATCGCCGGGTCGCAGGAGTTCAGCGCGGTGGCCAAGCTCTACGAGCTCGACCGCGACGGCGGCTACGACGCGATCGTGCTCGACACGCCGCCCTCGCGCAACGCGCTGGACTTCCTCGACGCCCCCGACCGTCTGACCGACTTCTTCGAAGGGCGCGCGCTGAAGCTCTTCCTCGTGCCGACGGGGATCGCGGGGCGGCTCCTCGGAGCGGGGTCGACGGTCGTGTTCGGGATCTTGAAGAAGCTGACCGGGGTCAACCTGCTCGAGGACATGTCGGTCCTGCTGCGCTCCATGGGCGCGCTCATCGACGGCTTCCGCGAGCGCGCGGCGGCGGTCAAGGCCCTGCTGTCGGATCCCGCGACGACGTTTCTGATCGTCACTTCGCCCGAGCGCGAGCCGGTCGCCGAGGCGATCTTCTTTCGCCAGAAGCTGCGGGAGGCGCGGATGCCGTTCGGCGGCCTGATCGTCAACCGCGCGGCGGTGCTGACCGAGGCGGAGATGGCCGACCCGGCGGCGATCCGGGCGCAGCTGCGCGAGCCGCTCGGCGACGCGCTGGCGGCGAAGGTGGCGAAGGGTGCAGAGGATCTGCAGGTGCTCGCCGCGCGTCACGCCGAGGCGATCACGCGATTGCAGGCCGAGCTCGGCGAGCCCGACCCGATCGTGGTGCCGCGGCTGGACGGCGAGGTGCAGGACATCGACGGGCTGCTCGTGCTGTACCGGCATCTGGCGGGTGAGGGGCAACCTGGATAGGCACGCACGCGCGGGGACGCTGCATGCACCTTTCGCGCGGAGCGGCTGCCCCACCGGGCGAATGCAGCCATCCGCCGGCCGGGCGGCGTTGGCCGCCTCGACCGGGAGAGGCTGTCGATCGCCGGGCGCAGGCGCGGTTCAGCGCAGATCCTCGCCGAGGACGAGGCCGAAGCGCTCCAGGAGCCCCGGGATCGTGTCGGGCTGCATCTCCAGCCCGTAGCGCTGCGACAGTTCGCCGAGCGCCTGCGGCGGGGCCTGCAGGGCGCCGCCCATCGCGTCGAGCTCGGCGAAGAAGTGCTCGAAGCCGGCCGGGGAGATGATCTCCAGGATGCGGCACGGCTCGTCGCCGGCGTTCCAGAACGTGTGCCACTGGTTGCGCGGCTTGAAGACCAGGTCGCCCGGGCCGGCGGTGACGACGTCGTCGCCGAGCAGCGCGCCCATGCGTCCCTCGAGCACGTAGCTGTACTCGTCCTCGCGCGTGTGGCGATGCAGGGGCGCGGCGAGTGCCCGCGCGGACATCGGGTGCTCGACCAGCGAGAAGCGCTCCGCGGCCTCCGAGCCGTCGATCATGAACCGGACGCCGATGCTGCCGAGAAAGCCGGACGGGCCGTCCTGCGGACCGACGACCTTGACTGCGGTGGCTTCCATCGTTTCTCCTTTGATCGGACAGTGGTGTCGCGCGAATCTAGCGGAACGCCGTCCGATCTGTCAAGGTTCATCGAACACCCATGGCCGACGAAAAACGCCCGTACCAGAAGAAGCGCCGCGCAGAGCTCGAGGAGGAGACCCGCCGGCGCATCACCGAGAGCGCGGTCGAGCTGCACGGCACGCTCGGGCCCGCACGCACCTCGATGAGCGCCGTGGCCGAGAACGCCGGCGTGCGGCGCTCGACGCTGTACCGCCACTTCCCCGACGAGGCGGCGCTCTTCGAGGCGTGCTCGTCGCACTGGCGCGCGGCGAACCCACCCCCCGACCCGCGCACGTGGGCAGCGATCGCCGATGCCGACCAGCGGCTGCGCGTCGCGCTCGGCGAGCTGTATGCCGACTATCGCCGCACCGAGCCGATGCGCAGCAACCTGCTGCGCGACGAGGCGACCCACACCATCACGGCCCGGTTGATGCGCGGCTGGCACGAGTACCTCGCCGCCGCGCGCGACGTGCTCATGGACGGACGGACGGACCGCGGGCGCCCCCGAGCGCGAATCCAGGCCGCGATCGGCCACGCGCTCGCGTTCGCGACGTGGCGCTCACTCGCCATCGAGCAGGACCTCGACGACAACGACGCCGCCGAGCTGATGTGCCGTCTCGTCGCCGCGGCCGCGGCCGGCTCCGGCCAGCGCTCGTCCCAGGCCAGACGACGCGCGCCGACCACGACCGCCAAGTGACCCGGACGCATGGCAGCGTCGCTTCCGCAGGACGCAGCGACGCGATCCCCTGGCGCAGCGGCCTGAGATCTGAGATGGTCGGCATGAGCGACATGAGACAGCGACCGTGAAGATCACCTATTTCGCGAGCGCCGGAACGGCTGATCCGACGCGCGCCTCGATCCCGCTACATCTGGCGGCCAATGGCTCGGTCGAGGTCGGGCAGGAGACGACGATCATCCTCGGCGGCGATGCCACCGACCTGCTGATCGCCGAGAACGCGCAGCGCTTGGAGGGTGTCGGGGTGCCGCCGGCGCGCGAGCTGTTGGCCAAGCTGCGCGACCACGAGATACCCGTCTTCGTCTGAAAGGGCTGCGCCGTCGCCCGTGGGGCGACCGACGAGGACCTCAACAAGGTGAACGGACGGTGGGTCACCCCGCCCGAGGTCGCGCGGCTGTTCGCCGCCAGCGATCAGGTCGTGACGTTCTGACGCTACCGGGCGCGCGCCGCAGCGCGAGCTACGCTGCGGGCATCATGGCCGACGTCGAGGCACGCTTCGTGGTGGCGCGCAATCCCGAGCCCGACAGCACGCTGCCGTTCCTGCTCAGCGTGCCGCTGGACGGGGGCATCCTGCTCAAGGCCCGCGAGCGCTGGCCCGCCACGGCGCGCGTGTACTGCCACCCGCTCGAGCACTGGCCGGCCGACGCCGAGATCCTCGAGCAGGTCGCCGTCCGCGAGTGCCGGCGCCGCGGCACGGCGATCGATCTCGTCCTGGACCGCGCGCGCGAGAACCGCTCGCAGCTCGTCTTCACCCAGCCCAACGCCGGTCGGTCGGGCGGGCGGCCGATGATCTTCTGGCAGACCGCGCGGACCGCGCGCCGCGCGCGACCCGGCCAGCGCGTCCCGACCCGCCGCGCCTCCGCCCTGGAGACGCTGACGATCACCGTCGACAGCAGGGAGCGCTATCCCTACCGCTTCGCCGGACGTGCCGTCGAATGTCAGCGACACGCGCTGCGGGCCGGCGATTACGCCGTCCACGCCGGCGACCAGGTGGTCGCTGCCGTCGAGCGCAAGACGCTGGAGGACTTCACCAAGGCGCTCGTCGACGGCGCGCTGAACTACGCGCTCGCGGATCTCGCCACGCTGCCGGCCGCGGCCGTGGTCGTCGAGGAACGCTATGGCGCGCTACTCAGCGTCGAGCGGGTCCAGCCCGGCTGGCTGCTGGAGCTCGTCGCCCGGCTGCAGGTGCGATACCCGACCGTTCCGATCGTGTTCGCCGATTCACGAAAGCTCGCCGAGGAGTGGACCTACCGCTTTCTCGCCGCGGCGCTCGTACACCACGCGCCAGACGCCGCGCCGCCCAACGGACCGCCGTAACGCCCGGCTTTCAGCCACGTCAGACAGTCCGACCCGGGTGCACCATGACCTTGATGGTCGCATCGTCGTGGGCGCCCGCGCGCAGCGCGGTCTCGGTGTCGTCGAGGTCGTAGTGACCGGTGATGAGCGCGGCGACGTCGACCCGGCCGCTCGCGGCCAGCTCGAGCGCCGTGGGATAGGTGTTGGCGTAGCGGAAGGTGCCGGTCAGCCACAGTTCGCGGTTCTGGATGAGCGAGACCGGGATCTCCGCGGTCGGCTGCGGGCCCATGCCGACCAGCACCGCCGTCCCGGCCGGGCGCAGCGCGTCGATGCCTCCGGCCAGCGCGGCCGGGTGGCCCGAGCACTCGATGAGCGCGTCCACCTCGCCGGCCGTCTCGTGCCCGGCGCGTAGGACACGATTCGCGCCCATGCGCTCCGCCGCCGCGAGCCGGTGCTCGTTGACGTCGGAGATCGCCACATCGATGGCGCCCAACGCCCGGGCGACCTGCATCGCCAGCAGGCCGATCGGGCCGGCGCCCGTCACCAGCACGCGATCGCCCGCGGTGATCCCGGCCTTGCGACACGCCCAGATGCCGACCGACAGCGGCTCCATGAGCGCCCCCACGTCGTAGGCCATGCCGTCGGGCAGCGCGAACGCGAAGTCCTCGTGGATCGTCACGTACTCGGCGAAGGCCCCGTCGACCGGCGGCGTCGCGAAGAACGCGACATCGGCGCAGAGGTTGTAGCGGCCGGCCCGGCACTCACGGCAGCGCCCGCACGGCACGCCCGGCTCCAGGCACACGCGGTCTCCCACCGCGTGCTTCCTCACGTCGGCGCCGACCGCCGCCACCCGGCCGGAGCACTCGTGCCCCAGCACCAGCGGGGCGCGGACGACGAGGTCGCCGATGCGGCCGTGCTCGTACCAGTGCACGTCCGAGCCGCAGACGCCGACCGATGCCACCTCCACCAGCACCTCGCGCCGGTCTGGCGCCGGAACGGGACGCTCCTCGAGGGCGATCTCCCGCGGACGTACGAGCACGGCGGCGCGCGCCGTGGCCGGCCGCGCTTCGTCGCTCATCGCTGCCTCGCGTGGTTGCGACACTCGCCTTGACAGTGCCCGATCCGTCGCCGCTTCTCCCGCCGGCCGCCGCAGATCGACGTAGGGCAGCCCGTTTCCGACGATCCGCTCGCGCACGCGCTCGAACCCGAGCGCCGCGTAGAGCGCGAGCGCGGGACCGTTTGCCGCCGCGGTTCCCACGCGGATGACGCGGTCGCCGGCGAGCACGATCGCGTGGCGCGCCAGCGCGCGCCCGATCCCCCGCCGCATGTGCTCCGGCGCCACGACCAACCGTGCGATCTCGAGCTCGTTTCCGACCTGCACGCCGAGCACGCCGGCGACATCGCCGCCGTCGTCAGCAACCCAGATCTGCTCCCGCCTGAGGTCGTCGAGCGTCTCGTGCTGGGGCGGTAGCGAGCCGACGCCGATCAGCCGCGCCTCGACCGCGTAGCCGGCGCGCTGCACAGCCAATACCGCGTCGCCCTCGCGATAGAGATCGGCCGGACGAAGGCGCAGATCCCGCGACCGTGCCCCGGAGACGTCGGCCACGGCGGATCAAACGGTCGCCGACAGCAGGACGCCGCGACCATCTTCCAGCGTGGCCTTGAACAGGACCGCGCCGGCGTCGTTGATCGCCACGCCGCCGTAGAAGCTGCCGAGCATCAGCGGCGACTGCACGGCGAGGATCGTGCCGAGCCCGCGCACGACGGTGCCGGAGCGAGCCACGAGGCTCAGCCGACCGCCGGCGGAAATGTAGATCCCGGAGTCGAGGAGGCCGTCTCGGTTGGCGTCGCCGTCGTGCGCCGCCTCGAACACGACGGTCCCTGCGCGGTTGACGTCGTAGTCGCCATGGAACTCGACGCGGCCGCCCCCGGGCAGCGCATCCCCGTAGCCCACGACCTGCTGGGTGACGTCGCCGGCCCGGCGGAAGATCGAGGATGCGAAGCCAAGCGGGGAGTCGACCCAGCCCTGGAAGACCG
Source organism: Solirubrobacteraceae bacterium (assembly GCA_030681525.1). GTDB lineage: Bacteria > Actinomycetota > Thermoleophilia > Solirubrobacterales > Solirubrobacteraceae > CADCVQ01. The sequence goes on along the minus strand of JAUXSD010000207.1, from coordinate 8,479 downwards.
CGCCGGTGCCGTCGACGACGACCGGTCCCTGGAAGAGGAGGAAGCTGGCCGGCGCGAGCGCCGGGCCGACGGGCGCGGGGGCGCCGGCGCGAGCGATCGCCACCGGCGCCGCCGCACCCGCTCGGCGCACGTAGGCCGTCGTGCCGCAGAGCGGGTCGAACACCGCACCGCAGAACCCCGGCGCCGGCGTGTCGAGGGCGGTGAAGCCGACGTCGCCCGTGCTCGTCGTCGTCGGGTTGGCGGCGTGGCGGATCGTCGCGCCGCCGACGACGTCGCCGGGGCGCGCGATCGTCGCGAGCGGGCCGGCGAGCGGCGCGGCGTACGCGCCGGCGCCGAGGACGGGCGTGAACGGCAGGCCCGACGGGTCGTCGATCATCCCTCCGAAGACGACGCTCGCGCCCGGCCCGACGTCAACGTCCATCGCCCCGCGCAGCGTGCGCCCGCCCGGCTCCTGCGTCACGTGCGGGGTGACCACCGAGGCCAGCGGCGAGCCGGCGACCTTGCGGTAGATCCCGGTGTCGAAGCCGGGGAACACGAACGGATCGCGGGCGAAGCCGAACGCGACGGTCCCCTCCTCGCCGATCCCGGCGCGCCCGACGATGCAGCAGCCGAGGGTGCCGCCGCCCGGCGCCGCCGAGCCCGAGCGCGCGACCCCCGAGACCGCACCGTTCGCGCTGCGGGCGAACATCGCCTGGCCGCCGTCGTCGAGCGCGGTGCCGAAGCTCACGTCGCCGGCCTCGTTGGCGTCGAGCGCCTCGAACCAGCCGGTCATCTCGCCGCCGCCGGGCGCGGCCGAGGGGAGGAGCGCGAGCGCGGTCGCCGCGAGCCTCGGCAACGGCGGCGGCGGGTGGGTCGGGTGCACGGGGTGGCGCGGGTGGGTCGGGTGAAACGGCTGAGGGTGGCCGTTGGCGGGATACAGCCACCGGACGCCCGCCACGTCGGCGGCCGACAGGTCGCGCCGCGGCACGAGCACCGCCCGGTACATGACGGCGCCGGCGTCGGCGGTGTGGCTGAGGCCGAGCACATGGCCGTTCTCGTGCAGCATCACCGTCTCGACGTCGACATGCGTGCCGTTGGTGTGCCAGCTCACGCCCAGGCCGGAGATGTCGAGGTTGAGCACGACGTCCGTCTCGTCGATGTCGAAGCCGCGGCCGTTGGGGCTGCCGGCGAAGTCGGTCACGCCGAGCAGGCAGGAACTCGTGCCGCACGGAAGCGGCGCCCAGCCGACGTCGTTGTGGCCGTCGGTCTCGTTGGCGCAATCCAGCGACGGGCAGCGCGTCGTCAGCCCGGCGTCGACGAAGCGAAACGCTGCACCGGCGACCGTGCTCCACGTCTCCTGCGCCGCCTGCAGCGCCGCCCGCGCCCCGGCGACCGGCTCGCCCACGGGGTTGTAGGCCTGGGTCGCCTGGGCGCCGGGCCAGCGGAAGCCGATCGTGGTGTACTCCGCGGCCTGCGCGCTCGTCAGCGGGCGCGCGCCCTGCGATCGCAGCGCCGCCGCGATCGCAGCGTCGTCGTGGTCGCGCGCTGCGAGCGTGACGTGGACGAGGACCGTCCGGCCCTCGACGGATTTGACGCCGGTGCCCGACAGCAGCCGAGGCGGTGCGGGCGCGGCGGCCGCCGGGGCCACCAGCAGCGCGAGCAGCAGCGCCACCAGACCAGCGGTCCCTCCCGCCACGCGGCTGTTCGTTCGCAGGAACCCACGCTACCACCGCAGCGCCCCACAATGTGGAGTGATATGAGGCGCGGGCCGTTCAGCCCGTGACGGCGCCCGCCTCCGCCAGCAGCCGGTCGGCCACCGAGCGCAGGTCGGAGTCCAGATGGCCGCAGAGCACGTCGCGCAGCAGCGCGCGCAGGTGGCCGGTGATCTCGGCGAGCAGCTTCTCGACGCCGCCGTCGGTCGGCGCCAGGCCGGCGATGATCGAGCGCTCCAGCGAGGCCGCGTGGGCGACGCGCTCGGTGACGGCGGGGCGCTGCTCGGGCGTCGCGCACAGCGCCGCGACGCGCCCCGCCAGCCGCCCGCTCTGCGGGCCCTCGGGCTCGAGCAGCGCGCGCAGCGCGAGGAGGTGGTCGGTCAGCGTCTCGAACGCGCTCGTGCGCTCGCAGCCCAGGTCGTAGCGGCGCAGCGCCCACGCCAGCTCGCCCGAGCGCGGCGTACGCCGGGCGACGAGGTTGCAGAAGGCGCGCAGCTCGTCCTCGGCGGCCTCGCCGATCAACAGCACGCCGTTGGGCCGGCCGCCCGTCCCCAGGCCGCCGATCGACCAGGCGCCGCCGCCGCTGCGCTGCCAGGCGACCGGGCCGAGCGCGACGCGCAGCGGGTCGTAGAGGCGCAGCGCGGTCAGCAGCCGGCGAAAGCGCGCGGTGGCCTCGCTGAGCGGGGTGGGCGCGGCGGGATCGTCGGTCAGCGTCAGGCACGCCAGCACGCACGGCTCGTCGGCGGCGCCGGCCCAGATCGCCTCGGCCGGCGCGTCGGGCAGGTCGTCGCCGCGGATGAGCGACAGCCCCTGGCCGAGCGGCACCTCGGCCGACACGAGCTGCAGGCCCAGCAGCGGCGCCACGACGACGGTGTCGGCGCGCCCCTCCAGCAGCGCATCCTCGAGCTCCTGGTAGGCGCGGTCGAAGCGCTCGGGCGTGACGACGAACTCGGTCGCCTCGCTGAAGATCCGGCTGATGAAGACACGCAGCGCGACGTCCGCGCGCTCGCGCGGCTCGTCGGGCACCCGTGGCTCGGACTGCTCGCGCAGGTAGTCGCCGACGCCGTCGAGCGCGGCCAGCGCGCGCGACGCGGCCGGATAGGAGGGCAGCCGCTCGAGCACGCCCTTGCGGTCGCGGATGAAGTTCTCCGTCAGGGGCCGGTAGCAGTACAGCGGCGTGTCGCGCCGCGCTCCGCGCGACTCGACGATCTCGAACGGCACGTCGGCGCCGTCGGACGTCGCCTCGGCGAGCTGCCAGGCGGCCTCCTCGGCGAAGGCACTCAGGGCGGCGTGGAGGGGGCGGTGGCGCATGGCGAGGCGTTCGCCTCGCGCCGCGCGCCTCCTGCTCGCTGCAACCGCGCTCCCGTTAACCAGGGCGACCCCAGCGCCGTGGCGCCGGGGTCAGCCAAGCAACGTCGGTCGGGTGATCAGACCGGGCTGTGACCGCTCTTGGGATCTTCGACCGCGTCGGTGTCCGTCGCGGACTGCGGGCCGCCACCGGCGCCTTCGTCAACGCTCTCACCGGGGCGGGAGTCGCCCGGCTGCGGGACCGTGTCGGCGTCCATCCGCTTGATGTCGTCGTCGGTCGCGGTCGGAGTGTCGTTGTCCTCGTGGGTTACCTCGTCGGCCATGTGTGTGCGTCCTCTCCTCCATCGGGTGCTGTACGTCAGGCTTTACCCGGTCGAACCCGACGAAAACCCGCAGGAACGTCGCCTGAGCTAGTCAGACTCCGGCGGATCGTCGATCAGCCGGCCGCGCAGGATGATGTCGTGGCTCGTGACGATCAGACCGAGCCGCTGGCCGATGCCGGCGATCGCCCGCTCGAGCTCGGCGTCGTCGAAGGGCACGACGTCGCCGGTCTCCTCGAGCACGATGTGGTGGTGGTGGTCGCCCGACGGGTGGACCGGCTCGTAGCGCGCGACGCCGTCGGCATCGAAGCGGCGCAGCAGGCCGAGCTCGTGCAGGGTCTCCAGCGCGCGGTACACGGTCGCCGTCGAGCCGGCGCTGCCCTGCTCGCGCAGCTGGTCGGCGATCTCCTGAGCGGTGACCAGGCAGCTCTGGCGGCTGAGCAGCTCCACGACGGCGGTGCGGCCGGCGCTCGCGCGCAGCCCGGCCGCCCGCAGCACCCCGTTGGAGTGCTGCACCCAGCGCTTGTGCGTCACGTCGCCCATCGGCGCATCCTGCCACGCGCGCTGACGCCACGTGACGCCGGGGTAGCACGCGCGTGCGGGTGGGTAGCATCGAAGACCACATGCAAGCGCCCGACGTCACGGTGACGGCGGACGCCTCGCACACGAGAGCAGACCGGCGGTTGGCATCGCTGGATGGCCTGCGCGGCTTGGCTGCGCTGTCGATCTTCGTCTTCCACGGATGGCTGTACACGATGCCCGAGCCGAGCGCGACGGATCGCTCGACGGTCGGCGACTACGCCGTTCACGAGCTACGTCTGGCGCTGGTCCTGTTCTTCGTGCTGTCGGGCTTCCTGCTGTCGCGCCCCTGGATCGCCGCCGCGCTCGGCGATCGCCCGCGGCCGAGCATCGGCCGCTACGTCCGCACGCGCGCGGCCCGCATCCTGCCCGCCTACTACGTCGCGCTCGGCGGCTCGATCCTGCTGCTCTGGGGCCTGCAGGGGACGCCCGGACTGCGCCTGCCGCCCGCCGGCGAGCTGCCGCTGTTCGTCGTCTTCGGGCAGAACCTGTCGGCCGGCAGCGTCATGAAGCTCAACCCGCCGATGTGGTCGCTGGCGGTCGAGGTGAGCTTCTACGCCATCCTGCCTCTGATCGGCTGGCTGGCGCTGCGGCTGCCGCGCCGGCGCGGCACGCTGGCGATCGTCCCGCTCGCGCTGCTGGTCGTCGGCGTGATCTACAACTGGACCATTGCCGGCCGGGGGCTGAGCATGACGTTCTCCAAGACGCTCGCCGCGATGCTGCCGTACTTCGCGCTCGGCATGCTCGCCGCGCTGCTCGCCCAAGGTCGCACGATCGAGATGGGCACGAAGCGGCTGCTGGTCACCGCCGGCGTGGCGCTCGTCCTCGTCGACGCCTTCGCCAAGGCCGCGGCGCCCGCGAGCGGGATCGACGCCACGATGCTGTTCTCGATCATGCGCGACCTGCCCTCGGCCGTCGGTTTCGCGCTCATCGTCGGCGCCTTCGCGATCGCGCCGCGCAGCCGCGTGTTCGGCGGCCGCGTCCTGCCGGCGCTGGGGATCATCTCCTACGGCTTCTACCTCTGGCACGTCCCCGTGCTCATGGTCATGCGCGGCTACGACGTGCTCCCGTTGGACCCGTTTCTGGGGACCGCGCTCGCGCTGCTCCCGTCGCTCGCGCTCGCGGCGCTGAGCTGGTTCGTCTGCGAGCGCCCGGTCCTGCGCTGGACGGCACGGCGCGAGCGCCGCAGGACCCAGGAGGCCGGCGAGGAGCCGCCGCTAGGCGGCCGCGGCGCCGACCGGGTCCTCGGCGGGCGCGATGTCGCCGGCCGGGAGGTCAGCACAGTGCGCGCCTAGCCAGCGCGTGCCGTACGTGCGCATGCCGTCGATGATCGGCAGCAGCGCCAGGCCCTTCTCGGTGAGCTGATACTCGACGCGGGGCGGGACCTCGGGGAAGGTGTCGCGCTCGACGATCCCCTCCTCCTCGAGCGCGCGCAGGCGCAGCGAGAGCGTGCGCGGGCTGATCCCCGCCAGCGAGCGCTCGAGCTCACAGAAGCGCGAGCGCCCCTCGGAGAGGTCGCGGATGAGCAGCAGCGTCCACTTGCCGCAGACGATTTCAGCGGTCTTGCAGACCGGACACGTGTCGTCCATGCCCACCACTTTACAGACTGAAGCAACGTGACTGTGTGGGCTCTCGTAACGCCGGCCGCCGTTGCGGGTGCGGCGTCGCGAAAGCCCGCACCGGGACGGGCGATGTCCGGTCGGTGGCTACGCGGCCCGCTGCGCCTCCACGTTGATGACGTCCTCCATCGTCGTACCGCGCTTGCCGTCGGCGGCGAGCAGCAGCTTGAAGTCATGCGGGCTCGTGGCGGCGAGCATCGCCTGGTCGACGTCGACGCGTCCGGCCTTGACGTGGTCGAACAGCGCCTGGTCGAAGGTCTGCATGCCGTAGTAGGCGCCCTCGGAGACGACTTCGGTGAGGCGGCCGGTCTGGGCCGGGTCCATGATCATGTCGCGCACCCGGCCGGTCATCCGCATGATCTCGCAGGTCGCGACGCGGCCGCCGTCGGTCGAGCGCACGAGGCGCTGGGAGACGACGCCCTTCAGCGTGCCGGCCAGCATGGCGCGGATCTGGCCCTCCATGTGCGGCGGGAAGAAGTCGATGATGCGGTTGACGGTCTCCGCGGCGTCGACGGTGTGGACCGTCGAGAGCACGAGGTGGCCGGTCTCGGCCGCGCTCAGCGCGGTGTGGACGGTCTCCTCGTCGCGCATCTCGCCGATCAGGATGACGTCGGGGTCCTGGCGCAGGACGCGCCGCAGCGCGCGCTTGAACGACAGCGTGTCCTGGCCGACCTCGCGCTGGTTGATGACCGACTTCTTGTCGACGTGCAGGAACTCGATCGGGTCCTCGATCGTGACGATGTGCTTCGACATCCGCGTGTTGATGTGGTCGATGATCGCGGCGAGCGTCGTCGACTTGCCCGAGCCGGTCGTGCCGGTGAGCAGGATGATCCCGCGCTCCTCCTCGGCCAGCTCGGAGATGACCGGCGGCAGGTTGAGGTCGGCGACCGTGCGGATGGAGTGGGGAATCGCGCGGGCCACGAGGCTCAGCGAGCCGCGCTGGCGGAAGGCGTTGACGCGGAAGCGCGCGATGCCGGTGATCGAGTACGAGAAGTCGACCTCGTGCTCGTGGGCGAGCTCGTCGAGCTTCACCGGATCGGCGAGCATCGTGCGCACCGCCGTCTCGGTGTCCTCGGGGGTCAGCGGGGCGGCGCCCTCGATCGGGCGAAGCTCGCCGTCGACACGCGTCAGCGGCGGTGACTGGATCTTCAGATGGAGGTCGGAGCCTCCGAGCTGCACGAGCGTGCAGAGGGCATTGTCGACGTCGAACACGCTCCCCCCATCGGCTGAACGCCGCTGCGACCTGAGGGCTGCGGGGTCGCATGCGACATTCGGCCAGTGCGGGCGGTGCGGGCCGGGGCCGGCGGGCGGACGGCCGGCGTGATGCGAAGACGCTCGTAGCCAACGGACTCGCGCCACGCTCACTGCGCCGTGGGCCGGCGCGCCGGCTCAGTCCCAGTCGGGGGCCCAGGGCGGGTCGATGGTGCGGATGTCCCGGTGCAGGCCGGCGATCCGGCCGCGCTCATCGTCGGTGAGCTCGAAGTCGAAGACGGCGAGGTTCGTGGCGCGGTGCTCGCGCGAGGAGGCCTTCGGGACCGCCGAGACCTGTGGCTGGTCGAGCAGCCAGCGCAGCGCGATCTGGGCGGGGCTGCGGTCGTGCGCCTCGCCGATCTCGCCGAGGATGGGGTCGCGCAGCACGGCTCCCTGGGCGAGCGGCGAGTACGCGGTCAGCATCAGCTCGCGCTCGCGGGCGACCTCGAGCACCTGCGGCTGGGCGAGGTACGGGTGATATTCGACCTGGTTGCAGATCAGCGGCGCGTACTCGAGCGCCTCGCTCAGCAGCGCGCTCGGGAAGTTCGCCACACCGAGGTGGCGCACCCGGCCGGACTCGCGCGCCTCGAGCATCGCGCCGAGCGTCTCGGCGAGCGGCACCCGGCGACTGGGCCAGTGGATGAGCAGCAGGTCGACGTACTCCGTGCGCAGGTCGCGCAGCGACTGCTCGACCTGGTCGTGCACTCCGACGGCGCGCAGGTCGGTGTACCAGAGCTTCGTCGTCAGGAAGATCTCGTCGCGGTTGCGGCCCGAGTCGTGCAGGCCCTGGCCGACCTGGGCCTCGTTGCCGTAGGCGCGCGCCGTGTCGATGTGGCGGTAGCCGAGCTCGATCGCGTCGCGGACGCCGACGACGCAGTCGTCGCCGGTCAGCTGCCAGGTCCCGAATCCGAGCTTCGGGACCTCGATCCCCTGGATCGTGAGCGTCGTGTCGGCGGTTATTTCACGTGGCATCGGGACGGTGCTTTCCGCAGCGGCCCACCGCCAAACGACCACGGGGCCGTTCCAAGCAGTACGGATCTGACGGAGCCCGTCAGGCGACGTCGCGGAGCTTCTGGGCCTCGGCGAGGGACTGCAGCTTCTTCAGCGACTGGTTCTCGATCTGGCGGATGCGCTCGCGCGTGACGTTGAACGTGCGGCCGACCTCGTCGAGCGTGCGGGGATGCTCGCCGCCGAGGCCGTAGCGCAGCTCGAGCACGCGGCGCTCGCGGTAGGAGAGGTTCTCCAGCGCCTCGCGCAGCGCCTCCTTGGTGAGGATTTCCGCGGCGCGCTCGTAGGGCGACTCGGCGCGCTCGTCGGCGATGAACTGGCCGAACTCGGACTCCTCCTCGTCGCCGACGGGCTTCTCCAGCGAGACCGGCGCCTGGGCGGAGCGCTTGATCGAGTCGACCTCCTCGGGATCGATGCCGGTGACCTCGGCGATCTCCTCGGGCGTGGGCTCGCGGCCCAGCTCGGTGACGAGCTTGCGCTCGGCGCGACCGATCTTGTTGAGCTTCTCGACGACGTGCACGGGGATCCGGATCGTGCGCGCCTTGTCGGCGAGCGCGCGGGCGATCGCCTGGCGGATCCACCACGTCGCGTAGGTCGAGAACTTGAAGCCCTTGCGGTAGTCGAACTTCTCGGCGGCGCGCACGAGGCCGAGCGTGCCCTCCTGGATGAGATCGAGGAACGGCAGGCCCTGGTTGCGGTAGTT
>JAUXSD010000204.1 GCA_030681525.1 Solirubrobacteraceae bacterium | reverse complement strand
ACTCTCCCTCTCGATCCGATCGATCAGCAGCTGCCGGCCTTTCGGACTGAGCGGGGCGTTAGCGTGCAACTTCATCCGGAACTCCTTGGGACTGGGGCCTTGAGAACCACCAGCCTCCAAGGAGGACCGGATGAACAACGTGCTCAGGAACTACAGGAGCGCTACGCCGACGCGATCGTCTCGATCGACCGCTTCGGTGCCTCCGCGCCGGGCGAGCTCGTGCTCGAGAAGCTCGGCATCACGCCGGAGAACGTCGCGGGCAACGTGCACCAGCTGCTGCGCTGACCCACCCTATCGCGAGCGCCAGACGATCACCATCTGCGTCGGGGTCGCCGGGCTCGTGGTCAATGAACACGCTCGCGGTGCCCAACGCTCTACCCCTTCAAGCGCTCGCGCCGCCGGGGTTGGTCGCGCGCGTCGTTTGGCCGGAGCTGGGTGGGGGCCGATGCGAGCGCGTCGACATCGTCGCCGTCGTGCGGCTCGTGGGTCGCGTTGCAATCCCAGCACCCAGACGCGGTGATACCGCCACGTGACCGATCGGTATACACTAAAGAGTATAGAGCCCTATCTATGCGTCGACTTGTAACATTTGTTGCTATCCTATGAATAGGGCGGCTAGGGTCCGCGACCATGCTCCGGGGTCAGCCGCCGATTCACAGCCGTTTGAGCGAGCCGCGCGGCCCGGAGCTTGAGAGCGTCGTCCTCACGCTCCACAGCCGATCCAACGCCGATGGCTGATGAGCCCAGACGTTGAGCGGCGCGCGGCGCTGGTCAATCTCAACGCGGCCACGCCGGGGGGCTGGTACGCCGATGCGCGCTGATGATCACGCCGCCGGTCATGCGTTCGGGGATGCGATGGGTGAGTCGGACGGGCCTATGCCGGTGGCCGCCCTCGGCGACATCGCCGAGGCAGTCGCCCACGGCGGACAGGCCGAAGGTCTGGGCGATCCCGGCCCCGCCGTCATGATCGTTGACATCGCCGCCGACGGGGCTGACGGCACGCGCCGGCTGGCGGGCGCCCAGCCGGGGATCCCGATCGTCCCCACCGCTGAGCGCATCGCGCGCGTGCAGCCCGCCGACACGTGGCACGTTCACAGCGCCACAACTACGAGCCCAGAGCCTTCGACCGACGCCCTCCAAGCGTTCCTGAAGGACATCGGCAAGGTCCGGCTGCTGACGGCCCAGGAGGAGGTCGACCTCGCCAAGCGCATCGAGCGCGGCGACCTGGACGCCAAGCAGAGGATGGTCGAGTCCAACCTGCGCCTGGTGGCCTGGGTCGCCAAGAACTACCGCAACCAGGGCCTGCCGTACCTGGACCTCATTCAGGAGGGAACGCTGGGGCTCGTGCGCGCCGCGGAGAAGTTCGACTATCGCAAGGGCTTCAAGTTCTCGACCTACGCCACTTGGTGGATCCGCCAGGCGATCGCCCGCGCGCTCGCCGACAAGGCGCGCACGATCCGCCTCCCCGTCCACGTCGTCGAGAAGCTCAACACAATCGTCCGTGCCGAGCGCAAGCTCGTCACCGAGCTCGGCCGCGAGCCGACGCCCGAGGAGATCGCCGAGGTCACCAGCATCGATCCCGAGGAGATCGTGTGCATCAGGCACGCGACGCAGGACCCCGTTTCGCTCGACAAGCCGATCGGCGAGGACGAGGAGTCCGAGTTCGGGCGCTTCATCGCCGACGAACGCGCCGAGTCGCCGTACGAGCGCGCCGCCGAGAACCTCACCAAGGAGGCCCTGGACCGAGCGCTGCGGAGCCTTCCCCAGCGTGAGCGCCACGTGCTGGAACTGCGCTACGGCCTCGACGGTGGATACCCCCGCACATATGAGGAGATCGGTCACACGCTGGGTGTCACCCGGGAGCGCATCCGTCAGCTCGAAAACCACAGCCTCAAGCGGCTGCGCACGCAGGCGGCGGTACGCCACCTTTGGGCGGGCAACGAGGACGCACGATGACGGAACGCACCACGGACAGCGCCCGCCTGCTGCCCAAGGCACAGGATGCGACTCCGGTGGCAGCGAGAACGCTCGAGCCGTCGCTGGCTGAGGTCGGTCACCGCCAGCGGTCGGCCGCGAGCGGTGCGCATTGTGATGTGTTGATCGTGCTACGGGAGTCCCACACCGTGCACGAGACGCGGGGAGCCGCTCGGCACGCCGATGCAGGAGCGGCCGCGGGATGCGCCCACCTCGATGAGCTGGGGCGGTGCGCGCAACGACATGGCGCGGCGGTCACTGCCGGCAGCGAGCGCTATCCGACCAACATCGCCCGGAACTATCCCGACGGCGGCCAAGATGTCCTTCTTTCGTGCACGCTGCGGATGGCAGTTGGTTCCGCGGTTGCCCTTGACGGGTTCCTCGAGCAGATGCAAGCGGCCCTGTCGAGTTGGCTGTCCACTGGACGACGCGCACGTGCCGCGAGCATTCACGTCGACGGAGCCGAACTCGCGATTCACGACGAGCACGATCTCGCGCTGCTCTCACGACTGTGTACTGCGCTGCTGGCTAGCACCGGGCAACTGCGATCGACGGCTGCCGGACATCGCTCTCGCTCTCAGCTGGACACCAGCGAGCGCTGATGCGCGCAAGAGCCCGCCACGGACCGGCACGTCCCGGCATCGCATAGGCCACCCAGCCACACGGTCTCCTGTGCGCACGCGATCACGACCCGCGTGATCGACGACCAGGAACTTCCTGCAAACCGCCTACCGACTTGTCCCAAGAACCTCACCAAGGAGGACTCCGCCGCATGCCAATACGTGTTGGAATCAATGGCTTTGGCCGCATCGGCCGAAACGTGTTCCGTGCCGCTCAGGCCGCGGGCGCCGACATCGACTGGGTCGCCGTCAACGACCTGACCGACAACGACACGCTCGCCCATCTGCTGCGGTACGACTCGATCCTCGGACCCTACGCGGGCACGATCTCGGTGCGAGACGGTGGCTTGGTCGTTGACGGCAAGCCGGTCAAGGTGCTCGCGGAGCGCGATCCCGCGGTGCTTCCCTGGGGTGAGCTGGGTGTCGACGTCGTGCTCGAGTCGACCGGCTTGTTTACCAAGCGCGAGGCGTCCGCCAAGCACCTGGAGGCCGGGGCGAAGAAGGTCATCATCTCCGCGCCCGCAACGGACGAGGACATCACGGTCGTGCTGGGCGTGAACTTCGACAGGTACGACGCCGACTCGCACGACGTCATCTCCAACGCCTCGTGTACGACGAACTGCCTGGCGCCGTTCGCGAAGGTCGTTCATGAGGCCGTCGGGATCGAGCACGGGTTGATGACGACGATCCACGCCTACACCGCCGATCAGAACCTGCAGGACGGCCCGCACCGGGACCTGCGCCGCGCACGCGCTGCGGCGATCAACCTCGTGCCCACGTCGACGGGCGCCGCGAAGGCCGTCGGCCTCGTCTTGCCCGAGCTCAACGGGCGCCTGCACGGATTCGCCGTCCGCGCCCCGGTCCCGACGGGCTCGGTCGTGGACCTGACGTTCGTCTCCTGCCGCGAGACGACCGTCGACGAGGTCAACGCCGCGTTCGCCGCAGCCGCCCAGACCGAACTCGCGGGCATCCTGCAGTACACCGAGGATCCGATCGTCTCCTCGGACATCGTTGGCAACCCGCACTCGTCGATCATCGACGGGCAGCTGACGGCGGTCATGCAGGGCACCCTGGTCAAGGTCGTGTCCTGGTACGACAACGAATGGGGCTATTCGAACCGCTGCGTCGAGCTTCTGACGAAGGTGCTGGACGCATGAGAACGATCGATTCGCTGGGGGAGCTGGCAGGCAAGCGCGTCCTCGTGCGCGTTGACTTCAACGTTCCAATCGTCGACGGCGACGTGGGTGATGACGCCCGCAT
>JAUXSD010000199.1 GCA_030681525.1 Solirubrobacteraceae bacterium | reverse complement strand
CGGAGAGCAAGGTCGGCGCCAACGGCACCGTCTGCGATCCGGACCAGCAGGGCGACAACCCGGGCGGTCTCACCGGCGTGTGCCCGAAGGGCGCTGAGCTCGACACCGCGTCGAACCTCTGCGTCATCCGCGCATCGACCTCCGGCTCGGGTCTCGGCGACGTCATCGTGGGCCCGGCGTTCTCGGGTCCGAGCGGCGGCACCGTCGTGCCGATCGACGTCGCCCGCAAGAAGTACGGGCTGAGCCCATGCCTCGCGGCGAAGGGCGCGCCGAAGTTCGCCATCGTCGGAACGAACAAGGCGGACCGCATCACCGGCACGAACATCGCCGACCGCATCATCGGCCTGGGCGGCAACGACACGCTCGACGGTGGCCGTGGAAACGACTGCATCGAGGGTCGGACCGGAGGCGACAACATCTCGGGCGCCATCGGCAACGACAAGCTCTACGGCAGCTCGGGCAAGGACCACCTCAACGGCGGTCCCGGCACCGACTACATGTCGGCCGGCAGCGGCAACGACACGATCAACGGCGCGTTCGGCCGCGACAACGCCATCGGTGGCTCCGGCCGCGACTTCATCAACGTCGCGACGGCCGGACCGGCCGCTCGGGTCAACTGTGGCGCGGGCAACGACGTCGCCCGCATCAACAACAACGAGCGCCGGCGCGTGCGCGGTTGCGAGCGCGTCGCGGTGTTCGGCAACAACGACAAGTAGGCCGCAGCAGGTTCGCAACGGCAACCCACGGGCGGGGCTGGCTACAGTCCCGCCCGTGAGCCGTCGCGACCAGATCAGGATGTCCGCCGCGGAGCTCGCGGCGTTCCTCGAGGAGCAGCGCACGATCATCTGCGCGACCAACGGCCGGGACGGCTTTGCGCACCTCATGCCGCTCTGGTACGTCGTGCGTGACGCCGAGCCTTGGGCGTGGACGTTCGCCAAGTCCCAGAAGGTCCGCAACCTCGAGCGCGATCCGCGCGCCACGCTGCAGGTCGAGGCCGGCCTCGAGTACGCCGAGCTGCGCGGGGCGATGCTCAAGTGCGACGTGACCGTGCATCGCGACACCGACGTCGTCGCCGCCTTCGGCCTCGAGCTGTTCGAGCGCTATGCGCCCGCGGCGCCCGGCGAGCTCGACGACGACACGCGGGCGATGGTGCTCGCGCAGGCGCCGAAGCGCGTCGCGCTGCAGTTCCGCACCCGGTCGAGCGCCACCTGGGATCACCGCAAGCTCGCCGCTGGGGTTTACTAGTCCGTCGATGAAGGGCCTCATCCTCTCCGGCGGCAAGGGCACCCGCCTGCGCCCGATCACCCACACGAGCGCCAAGCAGCTCGTCCCGGTCGCCAACAAGCCGGTGCTCTTCTACGGCATCGAGGCGATGGCCGCGGCCGGCATCGCGGACGTCGGGATCATCATCGCGCCCGAGACCGGCGACGAGATCCGCGCGGCCGCCGGCGACGGCTCGCGGTTCGGCGTCGCGATCACCTACATCGAGCAGGACGAGCCGCTCGGCCTCGCCCACGCCTCGCTCACCGCCGAGCCGTACCTCGACGGCGAGCCGTTCGTCATGTACCTCGGCGACAACCTGCTGCAGGGCGGCATCACCGAGCTCGTCGCCTCCTTCCGGGCGAGCGGCCCGGACGCCCTGATCCTGCTGACGCCGGTGGACGACCCGCAGAACTACGGCGTCGCCGAGCTCGCGGGCGACCGCGTCGTCCGCCTCGTGGAGAAGCCGCCGGACCCGGCCACCGACCTCGCGCTCGTCGGCGTCTACATGTTCACCGCCGGCATTCACGACGCCGCCCGGGCGATCGCGCCCAGCGACCGCGGCGAGCTGGAGATCACCGACGCGATCCAATACCTCGTCGACCAGGGCCGCCGCGTCGAGCCGCACATCGTGCGCGGCTGGTGGAAGGACACCGGCCGCCTGGAGGACATGCTCGAGGCCAACCGCCTCGTGCTGGACCGGATCGAGCCGCGCATCGAGGGCGAGTTGCTGGACTCGCAGTGCGACGGACGCGTCGTCGTCGAGGCCGGCGCGCGGCTGGAGCGCACGACCGTCCGCGGGCCGGCGATCATCGGCGCGGGCGCGCAGATCACCGATGCCTACATCGGCCCGTACACGTCGATCGGCGAGGGCTGCGTCATCACGGACGCGGAGGTCGAGCACTCGATCCTGCTGGAGTGCTCGCAGGTCACGAACCTCGAGGGCCGCATGGAGTCCTCGCTGCTCGGACGCAACGTGAAGATCGCCCGCGGCGTGCGCCAGCCGCGCGCCTATCGCTTCATGGTCGGCGACAACTCCGAGATCGGGATCCTGTGAAGCTGCTCGTCACGGGCGCCGGCGGGATGCTCGGCCGGGCGGTCGTGGAGCGGGCGATCTCGCTCGGCCACGACGTCCACGCCGCGACCCGCGCCGAGCTCGACGTGACCGATCCCGGCGCGGCGCGGCGCGTGCTGCACGAGGTCTGCCCCGAGGCGGTCGTGCACTGCGCCGCGTACACCGACGTCGACGGCGCCGAGTCGCACCCGGGCGTCGCCGAGGCCGTCAACGCCCGCGGCGCCGGCCATGTGGCCGCGGCCGCGGAGGAGGTCGGGGCGCGGATCGTGCACGTCTCGACGGACTACGTCTTCGACGGCTCCAAGCGCGAGCCGTGGGTGGAATCCGATCCCGTGGCGCCGCTCGGCGTCTACGGCGAGACGAAGCTGGCCGGCGAGCGACTCGTCGCCGCCGCCAACCCGGCCCACGTCATCGTGCGCACCGCCTGGCTGTACGGCACCGGCGGGCGCAACTTCGTCGACACGATGCTCGCGCTCGGCGCCGCGCGCGAGGAGGTCTCGGTCGTGACCGACCAGGTCGGCTGCCCGACCTGGACGGGCCACCTGGCGGGCGCCCTGGTCGAGCTCGCCGAGCGGCCGCAGGAGACCGGCATCCACCACATCGCGGGGGGCGGCCAGTGCTCGTGGAACGAGCTGGCGCTGGAGATCTTCGAGCGCGCCGGGATCGACTGCCGCGTGCTGCCGGCCACGAGCGAGCAGTTCCCGCGGCCGGCGCGGCGGCCGGCCTACAGCGTGCTGGCCAGCGAGCGCCGCGAGCCCGTCGTCCTGCCGCCGTGGGGGCGTGGGCTGGCCGCGTACCTGGCCACGCGAGTCGGCGTGTCATGAGGCTGCTCGTCTGCGGCGGCGCCGGCTTCATCGGCTCGAACTTCGTGCGTGTGCGCCTGCGCGACCACGGCGACGAGGTCGTCGTGCTCGACAAGCTCACCTACGCCGGGCGGCGCGAGAACCTCGCCGGCCTGGACGTCGAGTTCGTGCACGCCGGAATCGAGGATCCCGGCGCCGTGGCCGGCGCGATCGAGGGCGCCGACGCGGTGGTGAACTTCGCCGCTGAGACGCACGTCGACCGCTCGATCGCCGAGCCCGACGCCTTCGTCACGACGCACGCCGTCGGCACGTGGGTGCTGCTCGAGGCGGCGCGCCAGGCGGGCGTGCGCTACCTGCAGGTCTCCACCGACGAGGTCTACGGCTCGATCGAGGAGGGCTCGTTCACCGAGCGCTCGCCGCTGGCGCCGTCGTCGCCGTACAGCGCGACGAAGGCCGGCGCCGACCTGCTGGTGGCGTCCTACTTCCACACCTACGACCTGCCGACCGTGATCTGCCGCGGCTCGAACAACTACGGGCCGCGCCAGTACCCCGAGAAGCTCATCCCGCTCATGATCCTCAACGCCCTGCACGGCGACCCGCTGCCGGTCTACGGCGACGGCCTGCAGGTGCGCAACTGGCTCTACGTCGAGGACTTCGCGCGTGGCATCGGCCACGTCCTGGCGCACGGCGTCGCGGGCGAGGCCTACAACGTCGGCGGCCCGGACGAGTGCCCGAACCTCGAGGTCGTCCGCCGCATCATCGAGCTGACGGGCGCCGACGAGTCGCTGCTGACCTACGTCAAGGACCGTCCCGGCCACGACCGGCGCTACTCGCTGGGCTCCGAGAAGGTCCGCGCGCTGGGCTGGGAGGCGCAGGTGCGCTTCGCCGACGGGCTGGAGGAGACCGTCGCGTGGTATCAGGACAACCGTGCCTGGTGGGAGCCGATCCGCTCGGGCGACTACCGCGCGTACTACGCACGCCAGTACGGCTCGGCGATCAAGGACTGACAAGAGCCGCCTACGGCCGTTGGTCCTCCAGCGCGCGAGGCTAGAACTAGGCCCGCAGCGAGGAGATCCGCCAGGCGGCGCCGACCTTCTCGAGCTCGAGCGTGTCGGTCTTCTTGTTCGAGCCGGTGCCGGAGGTCACCTTCGCGCTGGCCCTCTCGCCGCGGATCGTGACGTCGTCGACGGTGAGGTCCATCGAGTCGGCGTCGTCGAAGGCGTCCTTGACGGCGCTCTCGCAGTTCGTGCCCCGCTGCTCGAGGCTCGCCAGCAGCGTCGCGGCGAACAGCTTCGTGCAGACGGCGTCGGTGTCGTCGTCGCGCGCGGCGGACTCGAGGTCCTCGACGGCCGCGGCGACAGCGCGCTCGGCGCCGGTGAACTCCTTCGCCGAATCGCGCGGCTCGGCGCCGCAGGCGCCGAGCGAGAGCGCCAGAAGGCAGAGCAGGACGGCGAACCTCATCGGCGAGGAGCCTAGCGGGGCGCCCCCCGTTCGTGATCTGGCCCGAGCGGGCAGGACCTGCCCCGACGGCGGATCTACACTGGTCGCGTTGACCCCAGAGCTCGAGTCCTCACCGCAGCCGATCCCGCGTGGGCGCCACGCACCGCCGCTCGAGGTGCGCCTCGAGGTGCAGAAGCACCGGCTCTTCGATGCCGCCGCGGTGGTCTTCTCCCGCGTCGGCTATGCCGACGCCAGCGCCGAGGCGATCAGCCGCCAGGCGGGGATGTCGAAGGCGACCTTCTACGAGCACTTCGCCAACAAGGAGGAGTGCCTGATCGCGCTCTTCGAGTACGCGACGGCGTCGCTCGTCGAGGAACTCGTCACGGCATCGCGCGGCGCCGAGCGCACGTTCGAAGACCGCCACAGCGCCGGGCTGCGGGCGATCCTCGAGAAGATCGAGGACGACCCCCCGATGGCGCAGGCGATCCTGGTCGAGACCGTCGGCGCCGGCCCGCGCCTGGCCGAGCGGCGGATCGAGGCGCTCAACGGCTTCGCCCAGGTCATCTACGACGAGACGGTGAAGGCGGCCGAGCGGACCGGCGGACCGGCGTACGCGTCACCCGACGAGGCCTTCGCGATCGTCGGCGCGACCTTCGAGCTCGTCTCGCGCCAGCTGCGCACGGGCGAGCCGAAGCGCGTCACCGATCTGCAGCCGCTCGTCGAGCGGCTCATCCTCGGGCTGCTCATGCAGCCACCGCACGCTTCTTGAGCGCGGACGCCGAGCGTCTCGCGCGCCTCGCGCAGCTCGAAGGCGAGATCGTCGACTGCTCCAAGTGCCCGCGGCTCGTCGCATGGCGCGAGCTGGTGGCGCGCGAGAAGCGCGCCGCGTTCGCCGACCAGGACTACTGGGGCCGGCCGATCCCGGGCTTCGGCGATCCCGATGCCGGCGTGCTGCTGCTCGGGCTGGCGCCCGCCGCGCACGGCGCCAACCGCACGGGCCGCGTCTTCACCGGCGACCGCAGCGGCGACTTCCTGTTCGCCGCGCTGCACCGCACGGGGTTCGCCAACCAGCCGACGTCGGTGCACGCCGGTGACGGGCTGGCGCTGCGCGCCGCCTGGATCACGGCGGCGGTGCGCTGCGCGCCGCCGGCCAACAAGCCGACGCCGGTCGAGCGCGACACCTGCCTGCCCTACGCGCTGCGCGAGCTCGAGCTGCTCGCCAACGTGCGCGTCGTCGTCTGCCTCGGGGCGTTCGCGTGGGACGCCGCGCTGCGCCTGTTCGCCGCCGGCGGCGTGGAGCTGCCGCGGCCCCGCCCGCGCTTCGGCCACGGCGCCGAGTTGGCGCTCGAGCCGCCCGCGCCGGTCCTGCTCGGCACGTTTCATCCCAGCCAGCAGAACACGTTCACCGGGGTGCTGACCGAGCCGATGATCGACGCGGTGCTGGAGCGCGCCCGGCAATTGAGTCGTTGCGACTAGCCCACTTTGGGCATCCTGCAGTCGCACATGGACCTCCTGCCGACGCTCGCGCTGTCCGTGGTCGGCGTCGTGCTGATCGGGATGGCGCTGCGCGACATCTTCGACGTCCTGTTTCACCTCGAGGGCCGCGCCAGCGTCAGCCGCTTCGTCACACGCACCGTCTGGCGCGGCCTGCGCCGCGCCTCGGACGTGCGCCCTCAGCTGTTTCCCCTCGCCGGCCCGGTCGGGCTCGTCGTGACCATCGGGGTGTGGGCGATCCTCCTGCTGGTCGGCTGGGCATTCGTGATCTGGCCGCATCTCGCGAGCTTCGAGACGGCCGCCGGCACGTCCACCGACGGCGGCTTCTGGGAGGCGCTGCACATCTCGGGCGCGATGCTGTCGACGATGGGGTTCGGCGACGTGACCCCGGTGGACCACTGGCTGCGGGTCGTCTCGCCGCTGGAAGCCCTGCTCGGCTTCGGCCTGCTGACGGCCAGCGTGACGTGGCTGTTCGCGGTGCACCCGGCGGTGCAGCGCCGCCGCGCGCTGGCCTACGAGCTGTGGCTCGTGCGGCAGGCGTCGGGCGGCGAGTACGACGCGCCGGTCTTCGACGAGCAGATGTTCAGCGAGCTGACCTCGCGCATCATCGCGGTGCAGCGCGACATCGTCGCGATCCCGGCGTCGTACTACTTTCGCGATCCCGACGAGCGCCTGCTGCTCTCCGCCGAGCTGCCGTTCCTGCGCAAGCTCGCCCGGCATGTCGCGCAGGGCGAACCGGACTCCGCCACCGTGCAGCGCGCCCGCATGTTGGGCGAGGCCATCGACGACCTGCTGCTGACGATCGCCCGCCGGCTGCACCGGCGCGAGGACGTCGAGCCCGGCGAGGGCCTGCGGTTGTTCGCCCGCGACCACCTCAAGCGCGAGCTTCCGGAGTAGGCGGCCCGGGCTACGCCCCCGGCGGCCGCCCCGGCCGGTCGACGAGGTCCGCCTGGCTGACCGCCTGAAGGCCGAACGCGGCGCGCAGCTCGGCCGTGCGCGCGACGAGCCGCTGCGCGCGGGCGACATGCGCGCCCCACACCCCGCCGGGGTCGCCGGCTTCACGGGTCTCCGCGGAGAGCTCGCGCACGGCGGCGGAGATCTCGAGCAGCTGGGCGGCGGCGTTCTGCTGCGCCGCGGTGAATCCGTCGCCGGCGGCGACCTTCTGCGCGAGGTGCTCGAAGGCGAGCGTCAGGTCGAACTCGGCGGCCCGCGCCGCCTCGCGCAGCGCGTGGAGATCGTCGAGCTGGGATTCGGTGGTCATCCCTCTGTCCTCCCATCCCGTCGCGCGGGCCAAACCCGGCCGCCGGCGCGCCGAATCTAGGACACGTACGGGCCGTAACCGCGGGTAGCCTGGGCATGTGGCTCTCGAGGGCTTCACCCCCACCGTCCGCGACTGGTTCCAATCCGCGTTCGAGGGCCCGACCGAGGTTCAGACGCAGGCGTGGCCGGCGATCGCCACCGGCGAGCACGTGCTCATCACGGCGCCGACCGGGTCGGGCAAGACCCTGGCCGCGTTCCTCTGGGCGCTCGATCGCCTGAGCAGCACGCCCCGACCCGCCGATGCGCCCCCCGGGGTCCGGCTGGTCTACGAGTCGCCGCTGAAGGCGCTGGCCTACGACATCGACCGCAACCTGCGCGCGCCGCTGCGCGGGATCGGCTCCGACCTGAGCGTCGGCGTGCGCACGGGCGACACGCCGCAGCGCGAGCGCGCGGCGATGCGGCGCAACCCGCCCGACATCCTCATCACCACGCCCGAGTCGCTGTACCTCATGCTCTCCAGCGGGGCGCGCGAGATCCTCACCGGCGTCGAGGCGATCATCCTCGACGAGATCCACGCGGTCGCCGCGACGAAGCGCGGCTCACACCTGGCGCTGACGCTCGAGCGTCTCTCGGCATTGCAGGCCGGCGGCCGCGAGCCGCAGCGGATCGGGCTGTCCGCCACGCAGAACCCGCTCGAGGAGGTCGGGCGCTTCATGGTCGGGCCGCGGCGGACGTGCACGATCGTCGATGCCGGGGTGCGCAAGCCGCTGGACCTGCAGATCCACGTGCCGGTCGAGTCGATGGTCGAGCCCGACCAGGCCGCTCCGGGAGCCGATCCGCTCGACCCGCTGGAGGCGATCGCCGGTGGCGAGGCCACGCGGCGCTCGATCTGGCCGGCGATCTACCCGGAGATCCTGCGGCTGGTCAAACAGCATCGCTCGACGATCGTCTTCGTCAACGCGCGCCGCGGCGCCGAGCGCCTGGCGCTGCGCCTCAACGAGCTGGCCAACCAGGACCTGCCGGAGGACGCCACGCCCGTCGACATCGCGCGCGCGCACCACGGCTCGCTCGCGCGCGAGGAACGGCTCGTCGTCGAGGAGATGCTCAAGGCCGGCGAGCTGCCCTGCCTCGTCGCGACGTCCTCGCTGGAGCTCGGCATCGACATGGGCGCGGTCGACCTCGTCCTGCAGGTCGAGTCGCCGAAGTCCGTCGCGCGCGGGCTGCAGCGCATCGGCCGCGCCGGCCACAACGTCGGCGACGTCTCCAAGGGACGCATCTTCCCGAAGTTCCGCGCCGACCTGCTCGAGTGCGCGGTCGTCTGCAAGCTCATGCGCGGCGGCGAGATCGAGCCGACCGTCGTGCCGCGCAACGCCCTGGACGTGCTCGCGCAGCAGATCGTCTCGATCGCCGCCTCGCAGCCCGACGAGGCGCCCTTCGCCGTCGACGACCTCTACGCGCTCGTCACCCGCACCCACTCCTACGCCGAGCTGTCGCGGCCGCTGCTGGAGAACGTGCTCGACATGCTTGACGGGCGCTACCCGTCGCAGGAGTTCGCCGAGCTGCGCGCGCGGATCGTCTGGGACCGCGTCGGCGGCACGATCCGCCCGCGCAAGGGCGCCCGCCAGCTCGCGATCACGAACGCCGGCACGATCCCCGACCGCGGCCTGTTCAGCGTCACGCTGCCCGACGGGCGCCGCGTCGGCGAGCTCGACGAGGAGATGGTCTACGAGGCGCGCGCGGGCC